>CAIXDS010000001.1 GCA_903918195.1 uncultured Acetobacteraceae bacterium
CCAAAGCATGCCAACCTCCGGTCATGGCCAACCGGAGACCTACGAATCGTACATCACGGGGGTGTCGGAACCGCCATTTTCGCATAGCTGCGATTCCAGTCTGGATGGAAACGCTCTAAGGGCTGCGCCGGCATGGGCTGCGCGGGGCGGCGCTGGCGGCCCGGGTGGACGACATGCTGGCGCTGGTGCGGTTGCCGGGCTACGGCGTGCGGCCCATCGGCGCGCTCTCCGGCAGCCATCAGCAGCGCGCCGCACGGGCGCTGGCGCCGCAGCCGTAGTTGCTGCTGCTGGACGAGCCACTGAGCGCGCTCGATCGTGGCCTACGCGAGGAGGCACGGGCGGATCTGGTGGCGCTGCTGCGCTGGCTTGGCACCACGGCAATCCGGGTGACGCATGATCAGGACGAGGCGCTGGCGACGGCGGACCGGATCGGCGTGTTGAACGGCGGCCGGCTGGAGCAGGTCGGTCCGCCGGCGGAGTTGTACGAGCGGCCGGCCACGCGCTTCGTGGCGTCGTTCCTGGGAGCGGCCAATCTGCTCGACGCAGAGGTGCGGGAATCAGGGCCGCACCGCAGGGTGCTGGCGTTGCGCGGCGGGGCGGAGGTGGCGGCGCCGGGTTCGTCGCTGCCGGTTGGCGCGGCGGTGACGCTGGGGGTACGGCCGGAGCGGGTGCGGGTCGGCGACGGCCAGCCGGGCGAGGGCGCGCTGTGGGGGACAGTGAAGTCGTCCTTGTATCGCGGCACGGTGCTGGACGTGGCACTTCGGCTGCGGGACGGGACGGCTCTGCGGGCCTCGCAGGCTCTGGGCGAGGAGCTGGGGCCCTTGCCGGCGGTGGGCGAGCGGGTTTGCGTCGGGTGGCGCAACGAGGCCGGCATTGTCCTGGAGGGGTAGGAGAGCGACGGGGTCTGGCTGGGCTGGGTGGCAAAACTCTGGCACTGTTCGCCTCCCGGCCCAGGTCAACGGGACAAGCGCGGCCGGGGCAGCGTAGGGAAGAACAACCGATGGCCTGGCGGATCGGCGTGGATGCCGGCAGCACGTTCACGGATGTGTGCCTGTTCGATGACAGCACCGGCCGCGTAGAGGTCTGGAAGGTCGCATCCACGCCGGACGACCTTGCGCGCAGCATCGCCCTGGGCATCGAGGAAGCCGTCGCCCGCGCCGGCGAGGGGGTTTGGCGGCTGCCGGTCCGCAGCGTCGTCTCCGACGTTTCCGCGGGCGTGGTCGGTGCTCAGGAAACGGCCACGCGGGCCGGGTTCGACTCCATGATCAGCTTCGACATGGGCGGCAGCAGTACCGCTGTCGCGCTGCTGACAGGTGAGTCGCGCCGGCTCGCGGGCGAGGCGATCGTGCCGGACAATCCGCCGGTTTCCGACATTCAGATTCTGGTTCTGGGCGCGGGCGGCGACTCGATTGTCTGCGGGCAGCCCGGTCGCCCGCTCACGGTCGGGCCGCGCGGGGCCGGCGTCGAACCCGGCCCGGTCTACGCCGCCCATGGTGGCACCGAACCGACGGTGACCGATGCCAACGTGGTCCTGCAGACGCTGAACCCGGACTACCTGCTGGGCGGGCGCATGCGGCTTCGCCAGGAACGCTCCCGGGTGGCGATCGGGGCTCTGGCGGAGATCTTGGGCTTGGACGTGATGCCGGCCGCGCAGGGCATTCTGTCCGCCGTCACCACCGACATCGCGAACGCGATCCGGGCGCTCCCGTCGC
>CAIXDS010000002.1 GCA_903918195.1 uncultured Acetobacteraceae bacterium
GCATAGGGGGAGGAACAATCCATCCGGATCCGCCCGTCCCAGTCAGCGGTCATGAAACGGAACGTGGGATCGACCACGTCGCTCACGACGGTGGCGGCGATGCCGTAGCGCTCGATGATAGGCTGCCAGTACCCGACGGCTGCGCCGCCGAGCGGGTCGATGCCGACCCGCACACCCGACGAGCGGACGATGTCCATGTCGACGACGTGGGCGAGGTCCTCGACATAAGGGCCGATGAAGTCATGGCGATGGACATGCGCGGATTTCAAGGCGCGGCCGAGCGGGATGCGTTTGACTCCGTCGAGGCCCGCCGTCAGCAACGCGTTGGCAACCCGCTCGATGTCTCTCGTCACGTCGATGTCGGCCGGCCCGCCGTCGGGCGTATTATACTTGAAGCCGCCATCCTCCGGTGGATTGTGCGACGGCGTGACGACCACCCCGTCGGCCAGCCCCGTCGTGCGGCCGCGATTGTAGGTCAGGATGGCGTGCGAGATGACTGGGGTCGGCGTGTAGCCGTCGTGTTCGTCGATGAACGCGTCCACCCCATTAGCGGCAAATACCTCCAGCGCGGTGGCTAAGGCCGGGCGGGACAAAGCGTGCGTGTCGATGCCGATAAACAGCGGACCGTCCACGCCGGCCGCGCGGCGGCGCTGGCATACCGCTTGGCTGATCGCCAGGATATGCGTCTCGTTGAACGTGCCATCGAAGGCGGATCCGCGATGGCCTGACGTGCCAAAAGCCACGCGCTGCGCCGAATTCGCGGGATCGGGCGTTTGGGTGAAGTAGGCGGTGACCAGACGCGGCACGTCGACCAGGGCGGATGGCGTCAGCAACTTGCCGGCGAGTGGGCTGATCGTCATGGGCCGTCCTTTGCCTCGAGCGATATTTCGACCAGGTGCATGCCGCCGTCGTCGAGCAATGGCACCGGTCCAGTTGCCGCTTCTACGCCATCCAGCCGGATCGAGCCGACGCCCCGGCACAGCTTGCCTGGGTTCCTGACGACGACGCGGTAATGGGCGGAGCGCCAGACGATCGTGGCCTCGAAGCCCGGCCAGTCGTGCGGGATGCAAGGGTCAATGTGCAGCGCGGTGCCGCGAATGCGGATGCCGAGGATGCCCTCGACACCCGCCCGTTGCATCCACCCGGCCGAGCCAGTGTACCAGGACCAGCCGCCGCGGCCGACATGGGGCGGCACGGAGTACACGTCGGCTACCACCGCGTAGGGCTCCACCTTCGAGCGGTCGGCAGCTTCCTGCGTCAAGGCCCGGCAGACCGGGTTGAGCAGTCCGAACAGCATCGCCGCCCGGTCACCGTCCCCCAGCGCCGCGGTGGCAAGCACCGCCCAAGTTGCCGCATGGGTATACTGCCCGCCATTTTCGCGCAGGCCTGGCGGGTAGCCCTTGATGTAGCCGGGGTCGTGGGGCGTCCGGTCGAACGGCGGGGTCAGCACCAGTACCAGCCCGTCATGCGACCGCACCAACTCGCGCTCTAGCGACGCCATTGCCGTCGCGGCCCGGTCGCCCGCAGCCACGCCTGACAGGACCGCCCAGGACTGGGCGATGGAATCGATCCGGCACTCAGTATCGGCGTGGGAACCGAGCGGAGTGCCGTCGTCATAATACGCGCGCAAATACCACCCGCCGTCCCAGGCGGCTTCCAGCGCTGGCTGCATCGCCGCCGCGTGGGCGCGCCAGGTCTTGGCGCGGGCAACGTCGCTCTTCTCGGGCCGCGCCTCGGCCAAAGGTGCGAAGGCCAGCAGCGCCGCGTGCAGGAACCAGCCAAGCCAGACGCTTTCGCCCCGCCCCGCCTCGCCGATGCGACTCATGCCGTCGTTCCAGTCCCCGGTGCCCATCAGCGGCAGACCGTGGGTGCCGGTGGCAAGGCTGTGGTCGAGTGCGCGGGCGCAATGTTCGAACAGGGTCCCGACCTCGTCGGCGGCGGCGGGCGCGAAGAACCGGTCGTGCTCCGCCTCTTTCAGCACCGGCGCGTCTAGAAAGCCGACATGC
>CAIXDS010000003.1 GCA_903918195.1 uncultured Acetobacteraceae bacterium
CAATTCCGCCGCCGACAGATCCATCCGAGTGATCGCTACAGCCATCACCAACCCCGCGAATCGATATCAGTAGACATCGAATCGCAGATCGCGTCCTCAGGATAGCCACCGCAGAGAGTCATACTCACCGGCCGTTGGTATCAGGCTTCCAAGTCAGGAATGAGGGGATGAGTGAGGTGCCTACCGCCCTTCAGCTTGCTCTCGCCCGAATATTCACATTGATTCGGCGCATGATCTGTTTCAGTATCGATGCGGGTCCTGAAATGGAAGCAATGCATGATGATCCGTATCGCAGCCCAGGCGCTGGGCTTCGCCATGCTGGCGAGCGCTGCCTTCGCGCAAGGCGTGCCGACTCTGTTCAAGATCGTAACGCCGAAGGACGAAGTCGTCATCGGCGTGGCCGGCACTGACCTGGATACACTCGCGAAGACACTCGTGGCGAACGGACAGATTACCGTCTGGCAATATGCCGTGCACAAGGCAGCCAGCGGCGATCTCGAGCAGACTCCGTTGCGCCGGGTTGCCATCCTGCGCCAGGACACGCTGCGGATCGAGCCGTACACCTCCCCGCTCAAGGTGCTGCCGCTGCCACCCTGATCCGCCGGATCGCGATCCGGCGATGACTCGTCTGATCGGCGCCTCGTCCGATCGGCGCCTCGTTCGGGCCGACGAACGACAGGTTGCGTCTGAACGTTCGCCTGCAGCCCTGGTTCGCCGGATGGACGCCGCCACGCCCGCGTTTGTGGCCGGAGCCCGGCGTGAGGCTGCGGACGAAGATGTCGTCTGCCGCCCGGAGGTGATCGGTGGCAGACCGGAACTTTCGCTCTACACGCCGGGCGGCCGTTTCGTCGAAAGCATGAACCTGCCCGCCGACAGGATACCTGTCAGAGCGGAAGAGATGCGCCGACTGATCGAATCGATCGTGCAGATGGTGAAGAACACCCCAGGTCGGTGAGGACAGCGGGGACGACTCATCTCTGTGCTCGCCTTGTCACGGGGCATTTCGGCCCTGTTGCAACACCTGCCGGGCGTGCGCCTGCCACTGGCCCGCCAGCCCGGGCATGTCGGCCATCCGTGCCAGGTCCTTACTTGAGGCGTCGCCGTGGTTGATCACCGCCAGCAGGCGCACGAACGGAAAATCTGGATTGGGCCGCGCGTGCAACATGACCGTGTCCCCCGCTGAAACCGTCCCAGTCTGCAGCACACGGTAATACCAGCCGCTTCGCCCGCTGCGCACCATCGCCTTGGGCAATCTGTTGTTCTCGAACCGCAACGCGAATTTGAAGCACGGCTGTCGTGGCTGGCATGCCTGCAGCAGCGCGCTACCAATCGCATGCACATCGCCAATGCAATTGTCCGCCTCGACCATGCCCGCGATCGCCAGGTTCTCCCCCACCCCGCCCGGCACGAACAGCGCCGCGTGCTGCGGAAATTCCGCCGCCCAGGAGCCTGTTGCGGAATCCCCGCCGGCCAGCGCTGACAGGCAGGGACATCTGCCGAAAGCGTAACGAGATGTACCCAGACGGGAAGAAAGCCGCCTCAGGCGGCCTTCCTCGTCCTTTCTTCGGTGTGCTTCCTGGCCTTTTCGGCACGCCGGGCAGACTCC
>CAIXDS010000004.1 GCA_903918195.1 uncultured Acetobacteraceae bacterium
CGTCCAAGTCCAGGTCGGCGGGCAGCCGACGCAGAACTTCCTCAAACTGGTCCGCCGGAAGAGATGCTGTGCTCTGCATTCGCCCCCAGAATCGTACCCCGTCGCGTCGGGTCAAGCGGTAATTTAACGCCTATGGGGCAAAGCCCCTTGGCCTTGCTTGCTTCGCCGCGGCATGCGGCCGTGCGCGGATGTTTGAACCGGCCCGCGCATGACGAGGGAGCAGAGGCATAGGGCGGTCATGTGCGATGACTGCTTGGGGTGGTGAGCGGATATATTTTGGAGCGGGCCGCAGATCGTAGGGTGCAATGTCGTTAGGCATTGCACCACCGTCCACCGTCGGAGAAAGTGGCGCAGTGCCTAACGGCATTGTACCCTACAGCCCGCTATAGGAACAAAAACTGCGATGAGCAAAGACGAAATGATGGGTAATAGAGGGGCGCTAATTCATGCCCTTTTAACCATGGCTGAAACAATCGAAGGGAACCCGCCGCCTATTGTTGGAAGCGATATTTTCGTACATGCCGCTCCTGGGGCACGCGCAATTGGGTCATCCATTTCCGTGACGGCAGGTCCTGGCGCAGGCAGCGGCGTTGGCCAGCGAGTGAGCGTTGTCGCTCAATCTGGGCAAACGGTCATCGGACAACGTATCACCGTTGTCGTTGGTGGTGACCCGGTCCAGCCACCGCCGTCGGGCGCAAGTTCGCAAGAGGACATTAGTCATGTAGTCGTTCAGCTGCGTGAAGCGGCGAACGTGCTTTCTTCAACTGACGCTTCTCGAGGCTGGATCGAAGGTCTCTTGGACAAGGTGAGTAAATGGGGTTCGCCAGCCCTCAGTGGGGCAGTTTCGGGTGCCAGCAATGCCCTAGCAAGGTTTTTCTTGACAGGAACCTGAAAACAAAGAGACAAAGTATTGCCCGCAGTGCTATGTTTTACCTTTGAAGAGCAGCGCTCGCTTTTCTCGCCCCAAGACCGAGGAAACAAGCTGTAGGGGGAAAAGCTCAGTGCATTCCGCCTCTTGCACCTCGCCGCCGGTTCCCTGCCACCGGACTCTCGCCATCAACGCCTCGGCGTGACGGAAGAGGCGGAATGCGCTGCGCTTTTCCGCCCTACATCGCTCGAACCGCCGCAAACGGTCGAAACAGGTCAACCCCCCGTCACCGCATTCACCCCCACCACCCGCCACCCCGCCGCATGTCGCTCCAGCCGGGTGAGCGAAAGATTCTGCACGGAGAAATGCAGCGCATTGTCGGCGGTGATGCGCAGCGCGTGCGCCACCGCCGCCCGGATGGCGCCGCCATGGCCCACCACCACCACGTCGCCGCCTTCATGCGCGCGGGCCAGCCGCTCCAGCGCCGGGCCGACGCGCGCCACCACCTCGGCCATGCTCTCGCCTCCCGGCGGGCGCTCCTCGGCGGCGAGCGGCCAGAAGGCGTGCGCGGGCCGCGTCAGCCTCGGCGGCAAGGCGGCATGCGCCAGGCCCTGCCAGTCACCCAGGTCCTGCTCGATCAGCCCGGCCTCGACCGCGAGCGGTGCCGCCGGATACCCGGCGTGGAAAATGACCTCGGCGGTGCGCCGCGTGCGCGACAGCGGTGTCACCACCCAGTGCGCCGGCCGCGGCAGGCGCTGCGCCAGTGCCCGAAGTGCCGGCGCCTGCGCCTGCAGGGTGTGCGGGCACAGCGCCACGTCCATGAGGCCATACAGGGTCGCCCGCGCGCGTTCCTCCACCAGGGCGTGCCGGATCAGCCAGAAACGCGTTTCAGTCATCCTCACCCATCCTCACTCGCCGCCGCCCTCCGGGTCCGACCCGGATACCCTACGTATCGCTACCAGATGCAGATTCGGGGAAAAAACGGCGTGCGCACGCGGTTCGGGCTGGGGACCGGGTGGAACAATGGGTCCTGGACAGGGTCCGCCCGACCGGCCCGGACAGCCTTGGCAGACGCTTCCCGGGCGGTCATCTCGGCACCGTGATCACGACAACATTTGACACGGACCCTCATTTCTGGTGACGCTCTCCGCGCAATCGAATTTTGGCTAGGCTTGCTGCGCTTCCGAATCCATCGGATGCCTTCAAGAGGACCAAGGCCCGGTTGTCCGCGCCGCACGCTGTTGTGCGGCGTTTGCAGCGGAGAGCGACGCAGCCATGGCTATCGGAACGGTTAAGTGGTTCAACACCACCAAGGGATTCGGCTTCATTATGCCCCAGGACGGCGGTAAGGACGTGTTCGTCCACATCACCGCAGTCCAGGCAGCCGGCCTTCGTGGCTTGGACGAGGGACAAAAGGTGAGCTACGAGGTGATGATGGAGCGCGGCAAGGCCGCAGCTACCAATCTCAAGCTCGCCTAGAGCGTCATCCGCACCGGCGGGGTCACCCGCCGGATAAGGATGCTCAACACAACAAACAGCTAGAACGTCTTTTGTGCGCCTGCCCGCACGGAAGATGTTTTGGTACGTACGAAGATTTGATCCGTAACGGGAGCGGGGTCAGCCGCGCCCGTTACGGATCAGTCTGCCGCGCGTAACGCCAGCGAGCCATCGCGGTGCCCGGGCAACCGCCCTCTTGAATCCTTCCCGCGTCCGAATGGTCACCAGCGGTGGAATAATGCCCGCGTGACCAACGGGTCGGCATTGCGTCCAGCGCATTGCACGACCTCGCGCGCGCTGACTCGAAATGTCCGGTCACCCACCCGCCGATCCAGCCGTCCCGCACGCGTGTCCTGGCGAACGGAACGGCCCGATCCGGGCGACAGCGCGCTGTGCGCTAGATCGCCTCCTTCAATTCCTTCGCTGGCCGGAAAGCGATTTTCTTGCTGGCCTTGATGGTGATCGCCTCGCCGGTTGCAGGGTTACGGCCGGCCCGTTCCGGCCTGTCCTTCACCTCAAGAATTCCAAGACCGCCGATGCGCAGGCGGTCGCCTTTCTTGAGATGCTGCACCAGGAGGCCGACCAGACCGGTCAGGATCTCATCAGCCTCCCGCTTTTCGATGTCCTGATGCTCGGCGATCTCAGCGGCGAGATGCTTCAACGTCACCGTGACGGCCGGCACAGCCTTCGCCGGTGGCGCGGCAGAGGCTTTCGAGGCAGCCCCCTTCGCGGGTGCCGCTTTCGCGCTGGGCAAGGGTTGCTTGGTCGTCGGCTCCTTGGCCCCCTTCGGAGGGGCCGTTTTCGCCGTGGGCTTTTTTGCTGGCATGGCTTGATTGGTTTCCTGAAAGCCCGTGATCTGCTGTTAGGGGTGGGTCCGCCGGAGCCGCGGACATGGCAGGTGACTCGACGCCGTCAGGCAACGAGGCGCCGATCGAGCCGGGCGCGGATGTCGGCAAACCTCCACGTCAGCAGGTCGGCAACACGATACACCGGATGGTCAGCGATACCCTTGATGATGCTGCGCAGAATCGACGCTGCGGACCTCATAATGGGACTCCCGATCCCAAAGAATGGTAAAGTCATTTGTGTGCGACGCGACATTTCCCCGCCACTTTGTGCAGCGGTGTGGCCGATCGGCCACGGCGGTCTGGCCTGATGGCGCCATATCGGGGCTCATTCGACCCTCCTCAGGTGCGCCGCGGCCCGGACGCCATCGGTCATCCCCTCCCTTGTCCAAGGTGCAACGACTCGCGCCTGAGTGCATTTTCAACGGGCGGTTGAACAGCCGGCGGCGGCGGCATAGCCTGTTCAGCCGTGCCTGCCAGGGATTTTTCAACAGCGGGCGGAACATCTCCCTTGGAGACCCATGCCATGCCACAAGCCAAACATCTCTTGTGTCTGTCTGTCCTTGGGCTTGCCACCGCCATCTCCTCCGGCGCGCTCGCCGGAACCCCGGAACGCGTGACCTTTGCCGTCGATGCCCAGGCATCGGGTGTCGTCGAGACGATCAACAACATCGTCAATCTGACGATTGTCTCGAAGGACGCCAATGATCTGAAAGCCGAATACCGGGCCGGATTTGTGCAAGGCCGGTTGCAGACCCAGGGCATTCTGTCGGCGCGAGACAATTCCTGGGATCTTTCCTACCTGCTCGATCCCGCGCACGGCTTCCCCCGGCAACCCGGCCCGACGCATGACGAGCTGGAACGGGCCGCGGGCGTGTTGAACGGCAACTACAATGCCCTTCTTCGGTATATAAGGACCTCCGCCGCCGACCCCAATGTGACGCAGCAGTTGAAACGACTGTTGTTCCGGATGGTCGGCATCTACCACGGCACCACGCTCGCGCAGCCTGCCGCTCTGGATTTCTCCGGCACCTGGCTTCCGGATGCGGCGTATTTCAGGCCGGGCGAACTGGAGCTTGGCTACGAGACCCCTGCCCTCAGTTTCATGGATGTCTACTACCTGAACGCCTACAATGATCTTGGCGATATCATTGCCAATTCCCAGGAAGCCGGCAAGCCGGCGGCCCATCCGGAAAAATGTTCGGCCTTCCTGAAACGGTCCGGTCCGGACATCATCCTGAGCCACAATACCTGGAAGGGCTTTCTGTCGCAAACCATGAATATGACCCTGGCCATCAACAACGACCTGATGACCGTCAATGCGGGCGTCCCCGGATTGATCGGATCGGCCACCGATTTCGGATTCAACAACAAGGGGGTGATGTTCAACGAAACCACCCACCGCATGTCCCACACCGAAGTCAAACCCGACGGACTTTGGATTTTCTGGCGGGCGGCCCTGGCAGAACAGTTCTCCACGTCCATCGATGATTTATTTCGCTATATATCGCTCGACAATACCGGAACCTACCTGAACGGCTACATGCTGGTGGATGCAAAGAACGGCGCCAGCGGGCTGGTCGAAATGTCCTACCGCTGTTTCATCTATTACCGCTCAACTGGAGGCGCCTATACGGTCACCAGCAAGTCGCTCGACGGCCAGCCTTGCTCGACGGAGTACGACCCGGAAATGGTCACCGCCGATTACCTGATGGGAATCAACTACCCGGCTTCACTCCAGGTGCGGACGGATTTGCAGTCCACGGACAACCGCCCGGCCCGCCGCCGCCAGTTCGCAAAATTATTGCCGCAGGTCGTCGATATTGCGAGCGCCAAGGCGGCCATCACCTACACCGACCCGGCCAATCCGCTCTCCATATTTGGCCGCTGGGATCTGGACTACGGCGATACCGCCTATCCCAAGATGATTCCGGACGGCGCCATCGATGCAAAGACCGCGACCACTTCCATGGTCCGATCCTTCATGGAATTGTCGGGAACATTGGACCTGCAGTCCAGGGCCACCGGCTTCTGGATGCTGTACGGCACCCCCAGCGTCAACGGCGCGCCCTTTATCTGGAGCGAGTCCTCTTGGAAATGGCAAAAACGCCGCGACGTGCCCGACCGGCTTGACGGCACATTCACCCTCATGCCTCTGTATTTGAAATAAAGCCAACACTTAAAGTAAATTCAAAATAAAAGGCCAGCGCAGCACCGGCGATACCGGTACTGCGCTGGCCCTGGCAGGCCGCGCTTTGGTGGTGCTCAGGCTCTCAGGCGGGAAAGGTCTAGAAGCACATTCGCCTCAAGCTCCTTCTCCTCCAGGCGCTGCTTCACCAGGTCACCGATACTGACGATGCCGATCAGGTTGCCACCGTCAACCACCGGCAGATGCCGGATACGGGAGACCGTCATTTTCGCCAGCATCGCATCGACGCGATCCGACGGAGAGCAGGTGATCACCAGCGAAGACATCAACTCGGAGACCTGCCGGGAGAGCGCGGCTGCGCCCTCGCGCGCGGCGGCATTGAGGAAGTCGCGCTCGGAGAAGATTCCGACCATCTTCATCCATTGGTCTTCCACCACCAGCGCGCCGATCCGGCGTTCAGACAACTTGCGTACGGCGTCTGCCACCTTCTCGCTGGACCGAATTCGCTCCACCACATGGCCCTTGCCCTGGAGGACATCCGAGATACGCATGGCGTGACACCTTTCTGCATTATATGGCTTTCCGACTATATGGCCGTCGGGCGCGCCTGTCAGGTCTTATGCGGACCGTAGAAGCCGGCGGTCGCGACAATAATTGATCTGGTCCGGCGGAAGGCCGGGTTCAACGCAGGGCTCGCCAACTTTGCCCGCATCACAGCCCCATGAGGTCAGCGATCGATCCAGAAGGCCGGTCCTGCCGTGCGCTCACCCGCACTATCTCGCCGGGTCTCGTGCCGGCCGGCCCTTACTCGCCGATCGTCAGCAAGGCCCCGCGCTCGCGCGCCACCCGGAACTGGACCATGAACAGCACGCCGGCGGCGCCCAGCCACAGCGCATTCAACCCGCTCGCCCAGGCCATATGCCCCCAGGCGATGGTGCCGTGCTCGAGCAAGGCGCGCATTCCCTCGAACACATGCGCTGCCGGCAATGCCAGCGCCAGCGGACGCACCGCTTCCGGCAGCACAGCGACCGGGTAGTAAACGGCCGAGAACGGCGTCAGGGCGAACAGCACCGACCAGGCCAGCGCCTCGGCCCCGGCGCCGTGGCGCAGGATCAGGCTGACCACGCCGAGCGCCACCCACCAGCCCATCGCCATCAGGTTCAGCGCGAACAGGATCAGCACCGGCCCGAGGGTGAACACGTTGAACGCGTACAGAACCCAGGCCAGCAGCACCGCCGGCAGCAGGCCGATCAGCATGCGTACCACCGACATGGCGATCAGCGCCGCCAGCAATTCCCAGGGCCGCAAGGGGCTGACGAACACATGGCCCAGGTTACGCGACCAGATTTCCTCCAGGAACGAGATCGCCACGCCCATCTGGCTGCGCAGGGTGATTTCCCACAGCAGCACCCCACCGAGCAGCATGCCGGAGATCACCGCCCCGGCGCTGCCCACCCGGCTGGCGAAGAAGCTGGCGGTGAAGCCCCAGATGCACAGGGTGAGCGTCGGCCAGTAGGCCAGCTCCAGCAGCCGCGGCCAGGAGCGCCGGTAGAGCACCAGATGGCGGTACATCAGCCCCCAGATGCGCCTTGCCGATGGGCGGATCATGCCACCGTCTCGCGCACCCGGTCGCGGGCGATGTCGAGGAACACCTGCTCCAGGTCGTCGCGCCCGTAGCGGGCCAGCAGATCGGCCGGGCTGCCGCGGTCAACGATGCGGCCGCGCTTCATCATCAGCACGTGGCCGCACAGCCGCTCCACCTCGGCCATGTTGTGCGAGGCCAGCAGGATGGTGCAGCCGCTTTCCGCCCGGTAGCGCTCCAGCCAGCTGCGCACCAGGTCGCCGGTGTCGGGGTCGAGGCTGGCGGTGGGTTCGTCGAGCAGCAGCACCTCGGGCCGGTTGATCAGCGCCTTGGCCAGGGCGACCCGCGTCTTCTGCCCGGCCGAAAGCTGACCGGCCGGGCGGTCCAGCAAATCGGTCAGGTCCAGTTCCGCGGCCAGTTCGGCGATCCGCTGCCCGGCATGGCGCACATCGTACAGATGGCCATAAACGCGCAGATTCTCGGCCACGCTCAGGCGCTGCGGCAACGCGACATACGGCGAGGAGAAATTCATCCGCGCGAGGGCGGCGAAGCGGTCATGCGCCATGTCGTGGCCGAGGATGCGGATGGTGCCCGCGGTGGGGATCAGCAGGCCGAGCAGCATGGCGATGGTGGTGGTTTTGCCGGCGCCGTTGCCGCCCAGCAGCCCAACGGTCTGGCCGGCGGCCACCGAGAAGTCGATGTCATCGACCGCCAGCGTCTCGCCATAACGCTTGGTGAGTCCCGTCGCCTCGATCACGTCCATGCCGCCCGATTAGGCCGCCGCCCCCCCGAGAGCAAGCCGGGGCCGCGCCGATTACCCCCCCGGAACCGCCGCCCGTCCCTGATAAAGTTTGATCCCCTGCTCCCGCCCCCAGGCCAGGGCGTCCGCCGTATCAGCCCGGCTCAGCACGATCTGCGCGGCGTCCGGCAGCGCCTGGTCGGGATCGCGGCGAGCGAGTTCGGGCGACCAGTACAGCCGCATCAGGTCGAGCCCGATGCGCCGCAATGGGAACACCTCCAGCAGATCGGCGGTGATGCCGTGCAGCAGCAGGCGATAGCCGCGGTCGCGGGCGAAGTCGCGGGCAAACAGGAAAGCCGAGGGATCGGCCATGATGTCGGCCGGCAGCAGATCGATCACCACCTGGCCGCGCAGCGCCCCCGGCAGGCTGGCGTCGAAGCGCATGAATTCGGGGGAAAGAATCGACGCAATGTTGAGGTTCAGACCGAACGGCCCGGCACCGCGCAGTTCCTCCGGCGCCGTCAGCAGCGCCAACATGCGGCGGTCGAGCGTGCGGGTCAGCCGGCGGAACAGCCAGGGATCGGCCCGCACCGCCCGCTCGGGCATCAGTACGGCCGCGATCTCGGCCACCGACAAGCCGCGTTTCTCCCATCGCAGCCGGAAGCCGCCCTCCGGCAGGCGTTCGCAGATCTGCCGGCGGCGGACGAAGCGCGCGACATCGGCCTGTGCCAGCGCGCCCTCCAGGGCGGCCAGTGCCGGCGGGTCGAGCGGGGAGGTCGGCGCCCGCCCTGCGCGCGCGGACCCGGCCGGGGCGTTGCCGGCCGATGGCAGCAGCGATTGCTCCACCGCCTCCAGCAGGGGCCCGGCCTCCTCGGGCAGGCGGAACAGGCGGATGAGGGCGGCCGGGTCCGGCAACCGGTCGGCCTCGCCGGTGAACAGATGCACCACGGCTTCCAGGCTGGCGCGCAGCGCCGCCGCCGCCTCGCCGCGCCAGACGATGGCAATGTCGCCGTTGGGCAACCCGAACCGCCGCGCCCGGTCGGCGGCGGCCAGCGGGTCCAGCGCCGCGCAGGCCAGCCGAAGATGGTGCGGGCGCGTCAGGTCTTCGGGCAGTTGCGACAGCCCCAGCAACAGCGCCCGACGGGCAATGCCGGAGCCGGCACATTCACGGACCACCGCACGCAGCTGTTCCGCCTCGGCGCGCAGGGCGTCGTCGTCCGGGTCGGAACGCCGCAGGACCATGCCGGTCATAGGGTGGACCCGGCACCGAGTTCGAGCGGCAACGACGGCTGGCCATCCAGCAGGCTGATGGCACCGCAGCCCGTCCGGCCGGCCGGGCCGGTGGCCGCCGCCCGCTCGATGCACTGGCGCAACGTGCAGCCGGCGGCGCGCGGGCACGCCATCGTGCGCCCGGCGGCCAGCATGGCGTCCACATAGCGGCCCTGGAAGCGGCGGATGCCCTGCGCCAGGCCCCAGCGCAGCGCCGTCTCGGTCTCGGCGCGATGCAGGATCACGTGATGCGGGCCGATCCGCTCCAACGCGGCGGCAACCTGCAGACGCTCCTCCGCGGCAAGCTCGGCCAGGCGGGGCGACCAGTCGAGCTTCACCAGGTCGGCACGCAACGCACAGGGGCGGGTCAGCATGAGGGCCAGGTGCGACACGCCGTCGAGCACCAGAGCCAGGCCGGATTCGGCCAGCACCCGGCGGGCGCGGCCGAACGCAGCGGGGTCGCTGCAGGCCTCGACCAACGCCACCTCGACCCCGACCGGCGCCCCGAAGCTGCGGCACAGCATGGCGAAACGGGCAAATGTGTCCGACAGGATACCGGGCAGGGTCAGGTTGATGTGCAGCGGCGGCGCGCCCCGGCCGCCAGCGGCGATGTCCAGCACCGTGCCGGTGCCGGCCGCATCGGCCAGCACCGCCAGCATGCGCCGGTCCAGGCGGCCGGCGAGATGGCGGAACAGGAACGGATCGGCCGTCGCCTGCCCGGTGGCGGCGATGCGCGCCTCCAGCGCATCGATCGAGAAGGTCACTTCCCGGTACAGCGGCCGTAGCGGCGCGTTGGGGGAGGCGCCGTTCCGGTTCGGGGCCGCCACCAGCACGCTGGTCTGGCGGTGCAGAAGGTCAGCGATGGCCGAACCCTCGGCGATCGCCGCGATGGCGTCCACCATGCCCGGCTGCACCGCCAGCCCGGGAGCGGGGGACGCCAGCGGCAGCGCTGCGGCCGCTCCGTTCCCGTTCGGGCCGATGGGAACGAAGGCCGTGACCTCAGGAACCGCCTCCTCCAGGCGCCAGACCGTGGTGACGCAGGCCGGATCGGACAGGTCGATGCGCAGCAGCCGGGCCATGGTATCGGGCAGCGCGGCGGGATCGGGCAGCGACATGCCGGGCACGGGGCGGGCCGCCGGCATGCGGCCCGGCGTGGCCTCGCGGCAGAGCAGCACCATGTCGCCGTTGGCGAGGGTGAAGACCTGGCCTTCGTGACGTTGGGCCGTATCGTCCAGGATGGCACGGGCAACCCGGCGGTGGTGGGGCCGCGGGCCGGGCGAGTTCAGCCGCGAAAGATGCAGCTGCAGCACCATGCGCCCCTGCGGGGACCGGGCCGCCCGGCGAAGGGCCTCCTGCAGCTCGTATTCCGCCCCGCGACCCGCATCAACGCGACCGGCATCGATATGCGGCACCGGCGCAGGGACACCCGCCCGTGCGCTGACCACCCCATCCCGTCCGGCCCGGTGCTGCAGCATCTTCCGCCCGCTCCTTCCGCAGGCCCGGCGGCCTGCAGGCACACCACCTTGCTTCGATCCTCGTGGCTCGAAAGGTGGCGCACCGCATCCTACATTGGAGGATCATGATTACCCCGACGTTAGCGCCGGCCTCGCTGCCGGAGGGATTGCGCGTGTACGCGATCGGTGACGTGCACGGCTCTGCCGACCGGCTGCGCGCCCTGCACCGCGAGATCGCGCGCGACCTCGCTGCCCGCCCGGTGACCGAGGCCCGGCTTGTGCACCTGGGTGACTATGTTGACCGCGGGCCGGACAGCGCCGGGGTGATCGAAACGCTGCTGCAGCCGTTTCCGTATGCAGGCTCCGGCCCCGGCCCGGTGGTGGTGAACCTGATGGGCAACCACGAGGAAATGATGCTGGCGGCGCTGACCGACGCCGATTTGGTGCCGCACTGGCTGGCCAACGGGGGTGGCGCGACCCTGGACAGCTTGGGCTTGCGGCTGCCGGCGCGCACGCACGACTGGGCCGCCGCGCTGCCGCCCCGCCACCTGGCGTTCCTGTGCGGCCTGCAGACGATGCACGCCGCCGGGGGATACGTGTTCGTCCATGCCGGGCTGCGCCCGCGCGTCACGCTGGCGCGGCAGTCACGCTTCGACCTGCTGTGGATCCGCGAGCCTTTCCTGTCGTTCGACGGTGAACTGCCGGGGGTGGTGGTGCATGGACACACCATGGAGCGCGAACCGGTTATCCGGCATAACCGGATCGGCATCGACACGGGAGCGTTCCTCGGCGGCAAGCTGACCTGCGTCGTCCTGGAAGCGGACCGGCTGGGCTTCCTGCACAGCTGAGCCGGCCCTGGATGGCGCAACCCTGGCCTTTGATATGGTGTCCCGATTCGCGCGCGGGGGCGGATGCATCCGTCGCGATTGGAACATTAAGTTGCAATTGTGTTTACTTGCGTTGACGGTTCGGCTTGCCACCACCCCCTCGTCAGCGCTAGGGCAGCAGTATGAATGCCAGCGACGCGCCCGCGGAGCGGGCAGACAGGTCCCGCATCGGAACCGACATCGCCAACGCGGTGCACCGCTTGTCGCGCACCAGCGTGCTGGTGGTCGGCGACGCGATGCTGGACCGCTACGTCTATGGCGATGTCGAGCGGATCAGCCTGGAGGCGCCGATCCCAGTGCTGAAGGTGCAGCGCGAAATCGCGCTGCCGGGCGGATCGGGCAACGTCATGCGCAACCTGGGCGCGCTGGGTAGCGCGGTGGCGTTCGTGTCGGTGGTGGGCGACGATGCCGCCGGCTCGGAACTGACCGGGCTGATCGGCGGACAGCCCGGGGTGGAACCCTGGTTGCTGGTGCAGGGGGGGCGGCGCACCACCGAGAAAACCCGCTTCATCGCCCAGGGCGGCCATCACGGCCACCCGATGCTGCGCGCCGACCGCGAGGAAACCGCCGCGGTCCACCCCAAGCTGGCCGACCGGCTGGTGCGGATCGCCCGCGACGCCATGGCGGCCACCACGGTGACGGTGCTGTCCGATTACCACAAGGGCGTGCTGGCCGGCGACATCCCGGCGCGGCTGATTGGCGCGGCGCGGCAAATGGGGCGGCGCATCGTCGCCGACCTGCGCGGCCGCGACTACGAGCGCTACGCCGGCGCCGATGTGCTGCTGACCACACGGAGCGACCTGGCGCGCGCCTGCACCCTGCCGCCCGACAGCGACGAGGCCTACGTGGCGGCGGCGGACGCGGTGCGCCGGCTGCACGATATCGGCGCGGTGATGGTCACCAGCCCCGAGGCCGGCATCACCCTGGTGCATGACGGACCCCCCTGGCATTTCCCGGTGGATACGCCGGACGTGATGGACCTGGCCGGCGCCGGCGACAGCGCGGTAGCGACCGTGGCGGCCTGCCTGGCGGCCGGCCTCAGCCTGCCGGAGGCGGCGCAGCTGGGAACGCTGGCCGCCGGCATTGTGCTCGGGCGGATCGGCACCGCGGTGGTGCGGCCGGAAGACCTGATCGCCGCGCTGTCGCCGCAGAGCGGGGCGCTGAACAAAATCGTACCGCTCGAGCAGATGGCCGAGCGGGCCGAGCGCTGGCGGCGGCGCGGCTGGAAGGCAGGGCTGGTGCATGGCTGCTTCGACCCGCTGCGGGCCGGCCATATCCATCTGCTGGAGCAGGCCCGGGCGGTCAGCGACCGGCTGGTGGTCGGGCTGTACGACGATGCCTCGGTGAGTCGCCGCAAGGGCCCGGACCGGCCGGTGCAGCCCGAGGCGGTGCGGGCGGCCCGGCTCGCCAGCCTGGGCTGCGTCGATCTGGTGGTGGTGATCAGCGACCGCGACGGCACCGACCTGATCGGCGCGCTGCGGCCGGACATCCTGGCCGGCACGCTGCACCCGGCCGAGGCCGACCAGGTCCGCAGCTATGGCGGCGACGTGCTGCTGGCCGACCGCCTGCCCGAGCCTTCCTGCTGATTCCAATCAGTCAGCGGTAGCACTGCAGGAACAGCGTCGCGGGGTTGGCCACCTCGCCGATCTGGGCTGGGCGGCGTTCGGCGCCGGTGCTGGATTCCAGCCGGGGCTGCACGCCGTTGGTATTCAGGAAGGCCAGCGCCTCGGTGCCCTTGATGGCGAAGTTGACGTTCTGCGGGATGTCGCCGCCGGTCATTTCGGCGATGCGGGCCGCGTTCAGCTTGGACACCACCACGCCGATCACATGTGCCTGCGCGTCCAGCAGCGGCCCGCCGGAATTGCCGGGCTGCACCGGCGCGCTGATCTGGAAATGCATCGGGTTGTCGCTCAGCCCGGCCAGCGCGCTGACATCGCCGGTGGTCAGCGACGGCCCGGAGGACAGCAGCCCGCTCAGCGGGAAGCCGTAGGTCACCACGGCCTCGCCGCGCTCCACCGGTGGCTTGTCGCGGAACGTCAGCGGCGGGCCGAATTTGGCCGGTACCGTCAGCAGGGCGAGATCACGCTGCTTGTCGGTGGCATCGACGCGGGCGGGCACGCGCTGGCCGGCGGCGTTGCGCGCGGTCACGCGGCCGCAGCCTTCGACCACGTGGTTGTTGGTAAGCACCCGCCCCTCGGCGACCAGGAAGCCGGTGCCGCTGGCCTTGGGGCGCTCGCTGGCCGAGGGAAGCGGCGCACGCGGCACCGGCCGGACCGGCGCGGGAACACCGAGCGGCGGCGGCTTGCCCGAGGGGACGTCCGGCGCGCCGAGTGGCGGCGGTTTCTGCGCTGCGGCCGGAATGGCGGCCAGGACGGCGATGAGGAAAAGCATTCGGTGCATGGGGAGAAGATGTAGGGCAAGCGACGCAAGGAAGGCCAGGGGCTCTGCCCCTGGACCCCGCCAGGGGACAGTGGTCCCCTGGACCCCGTTACTTTAAGGAATGGGTTCCAAGGGCCTCCCGGCCCTTGGCGGGTCCAGGGCAGAGCCCTGGCCTTCCTTGCTATGCGCCAGGAGAAAGACATGCGGGCCATCTTCGTGGACGCAACCGAGGAAATGGCGGCGGTATTTCGCAAGGTGGCGCGCCCCGACGACCCGGAGGTACATGTCCACATCGTCCCAGACGTCGCGCCGGACGCGTTGCCGGGGCTGCTGGCCGGTTATCAGCTGGTGTTGAACGACCACAGCTTCATGCCCACCGGGCAGATGCGCCGCTGTGCGGGGCTGCGCCATGTCGTGTTCCTCGGCACCGGCGCGCGCAGCTACATGCACCCCGAGGAACTCGCCGGGCTGGGCATCACGGTGCACACGATTCGCGGCTATGGCGACACGGCGGTGGCCGAGCATGTGATCGCGCTGATGTGGGAAGCGGCGCGCGGGCTGGCTTCGATGGACCGGGACATCCGCGCGGGCGGATGGCCGCGCAGCGAGGGGGTGCAGCTCACCGGCAAGACGATCGGGCTGCTGGGCTTTGGCGGGATCGCCGCCGAGGTGGCGCGCATTGCCGGCGGGTCCGGCATGCGGGTGCTGGCCTGGAACCGCACGCCGCGCAGCGCGCCCGGGGTGGAGTTTGTTCCGCTGGACACGCTGCTGGCGGACAGCGACGTGCTGAGCCTGCATCTGCTGTTGACCGAGGAGACGCGCGGCATCCTGTCGGCGGAGCGAATCGCGCGGCTGCGGCCGGGTGCCATCCTGGTGAACACCGCGCGCGGCGCGCTGGTGGACGAGGCGGCGATGGTGGCGGCGCTGCGCTCGGGCGCGATCGGCCATGCGGGTCTGGACGTGTTCGTCGAGGAACCGCTGCCGGCGGGGCATGTGCTGACGACGCTGGCGAATGTGACGCTGTCGGCGCACAGCGCGTTTCGCACGCCGGAGGCGAGCGAGACTCTGCTGCGGCGGGCTCTGGACATCGCCAAGGGGCTGGCGGGAGAATAGAAAGCGCTGCTTCGCCCGCCTGGCGGAACGGTAGACGCAGCGGACTTAAAATCCGCGGCCAGTAGGCGTGGGGGTTCGAGTCCCCCGGCGGGCATTTTTTCGGGGGCTGGCGGGGGGACGCTTGGCAGGGACCGCCTTGCTGCGGGATACTTTCAGGCCACGGATATGCCTCAGTGGTGACACGTCGACCACGTGCGCACCGTGTAGTTGCAGGTGCCGCAGTTCAGTCAGGCTTGACAGCGATGACAGATCGCTCACCGGCGTGCCGCCTAGTCCCAGGCTTTGCAGCGCGGTCAGACTCGACAGCGGCGAGATGTCACTCACCTGCGTGTTTCCGAGATCGAGGCTTTGAAGCGCGGTCAGGCCTGAGAGCGGTGACACGTCGGTCACCTGCGTCAACCCAAGCATGAGGGCTTGTAGCGCGGTCAGCCCCGAAAGTGGCAACACGTCGCTAACCGGCGTGGCCTCGAGGTTCAGGCTTTGCAGCGCGGTCAGGCCTGACAATGGTGAAACGTCGATCACCGGCGTGTTCATGAGAAAAAGCACTTGCAGGGCTGTCAGGCTTGACAATGGTGACACATCGCTCACTGGCGTGTTCATGAGGAGAAGAATTTGCAGCGCGGTCAGACCCGACAGCGATGACACGTCACGCACCGGCGTGTTCGCGAGATTGAGGCTTTGCAGTGCGGTTAGGCTCGAAAGTGGTGATACATCGGTCACCCGCGTGCCCACGAGAGCCAAGTCTTGCAGCGCGATCAGGCCTGACAGCAGGTCTGCCCGCGTGAAAGACTCTTCGCCGTTCAGGTCAAGCTTGTGGATGAAGGGACACCACGAAGCGGGCGGGGCGCGACCCGCCAGAATCATGGCGCGCACCAGACCCATATCGAAATCCGGCGGCGGCGTTGATCGTTCGGCCAGATCGGCCAGCAGGGCCGGATGCCCCCCTTGCATCGGACCGCCGGCGGCCCAGGCCAGCCAGTCTCTCAACGTAGGGTCCGAAGCGGCGAAGGCCGCGATCGCCTGGGCGTTGTCGCGCAGGAAAGCCGCAGCCGTGTGCAATGTCTCCGGGTGTTCGACGCCGGTGAAGATCAGGGCCAGATCGACAACCAGCCCGACCTGCTCAAGCCGATGCATCCCATGTCGTCCGAACCCAATGAGGGCGTTCCGGCCGGCTTCCCAACCGCTGGACATAAGCGGCAGCGCTGTCGCGTTCAATTCGTCGAAGGCGCGGGTCAGGGCATGGACGAGCGGGCGCGCTTTGCCAGTAAGCAGGTCGCGCGCGAGTAGCATCTGGTTGAGCAATGCCGCCGTTGCCGCGCGCCGTTGCTCGGGCGGTTCGTCGATCTGGTGGAGGGTGGCGGCACGCTGCGCCAGCGCCCGCCCGCGCGCGAAACCGAAGATGAAGGCGGTGTGGTCGTTCAGCAGCGACCGCAGCAGCGCCAGCGGCCCGGGCTCCAGCGGCTCCGTCATGCCGCCGGCCCCGCGCGGATCGTCGAGTGCGGCGATGAAGGTGGCAAGGCCGCTGCCGGCCGACCACAGGCTGGCGACATCGAGTTCGGCGAGATCGCGGGCGACGAACACCGCGTAGTCGGCGAATTCCGCGGCCAGCACCGGATGGGTATTGCCGATCCCGCGCATGGAAGATTGCAGCCGTGCCACCCGCTTCCGCAGTTGCGCGTGCAGCGCGATCTGGGTGGGATCGGTGCGTTCCGCCTCCTCCGGCAGGCGCGGCTGCAGGTCGAACCCAGCTGCGGTGGGGACGAACAGTGGGCCGGGACCCGGTTCCGGCGCGGGCGGTGGTGGCCGATCCGACATCAGGGGCGCCCGGTTACGATCGGGCGCTGCATGGCGGCATGCTGTGCCGGCCGCGGGCACGCTCGACGCCATAGTTAAGGGCACGGACGAGCATCAGCCTCGATCTCCCCGATGCGGCTGCGGACGGGACTCAGCGTGGCGAATTCCGGACGGGCTGGCAATGGTCGCGGGCGCGGACGGGGCGGCGGGTGATACCGGCCGCCGACCGCGATGCAACAAGCGACCACGCACCAGCATCGATAATGTCATCCTCACGGAGTTGTTGCTTGACAGTGCAAGGCCACATGATCGGATGGTCATAACTTGGCCAATATAATGGAGGGTTTGATGCGGTTGATAGTGATCGCTTGTTCGATGGTCATGGTCACGCTCGCAGCCTCGGCGCAATCGCTCCCGAGCCTGCCTCAGCCACCGGCCGCGAACATCCCGCTGCCGGCTGCCCCGGGCGGCGTCCCGGCAAAGGCTGCGGGGACAGCGACGAATCCACTCACCAAGGCCGAGACCGAAGTGAAGTGCAAAATCCCGACCAACGCGACAAAGCCGGAGTGTATCGAACTGCTACTGAAGAAATAGGGTTCGGCGGAAGGCCCTGGGCATTGAGGAGGTGCCATGACCGACCTGTACGACCGCGATTTCTACCATTGGGCCAACGAACAGGCCGCATTGCTGCGCGCGGGCAGGCTGTCGGCCGCCGATGTCGAGCATATCGCGGAGGAACTCGAAACCCTGGGCCGCAGTGAGCGGGACGACCTGACCGACCGGCTCGCGGCACTGCTGGTGGAACTGATCAGGCTGTCGCACCACCCGATGTGGCGGGAGAGTGGCTCGGGCAGGAACGCCGTCCGCCTGCGGCGGCGCCAGATCGCCCGGGTGTTGCGGTGGAGCCCGAGTCTCCGCTCCCAGCTCGAGTCCATCCTCGCCGATGCCTGGGGCGATGCGGTGCTGATCGCGGACCGGGAGACCGGCCCGGTCGAAAGCGACTCCCCGGCCAGATGCCCCTGGACAGCCCGGCAAGTGCTGGATGACGGCTTCTGGCCGGACACCGCGCCATGAGCATGAGCGGCCGTTCCAGCCGCGCCGGCTCGTTGCACGATGCCCAGACCGTCACGTCGGGGCATCAAATTGAGACTTTCTCATGATTTTAATGCGTTGAGGCGATGCCTTGAGATTGGGCATTGCGAGCAGGACGCTGAATTCATTGGTTCATTTCAGGATCGGCAGCCGATTTTCCCCAGGTTTATCCCCAACAACTGGGGACAAACTAGCCAGCACGCGTCATGGAAAAGTCGCATGTGCAGGCGGCGCACGACCTCAGACGACGCCGGGCTGCGCAGACGCCTCCGCCGGGGCCAGACGCGCGGCGGCGTCGGCAACCGCCTTGTCGCCGGGGAAGAAATCGCGGGCCTGCAGGACCAGCGCCGTCGCCGCCTCGCCGCGGCCGGCCTGCGCCAGGGCCTCGGCGCCGCGCAGGAAACCGACCGAAACCGCGGGATGGTCGGCGCGCATCGCCTCCCAACGACGGATGGCCTCCTCCAGATCGCCGACATTTTCGGCAAGCTTCGCCGCGGCGTGCCATAGCGGCCAGTGCTTCGTCCGCCGCATGCCCTCGGCGATCAGGGCGTCCGCCTCGTTGGGGCGGCCCTCCTCAAGGAGCGCGTTGGCCGCCTGCTCGTAGCCATCAGGTCGCTCGGGCCAGCGCCGGCGCAGACGCCCGTAGCGGCGCGCGGCCTCGGCCCAATCCTTCTGCCGCATCGCCTCCTGCCCCCAGGCGGCCTGGATGTCGGGCTGCCGCGGCATGCGGCGCAGTGCCTGGCGCAGCAGCGCCGCCGCGTCCTCCGCGCGCCCGGCGCGGTGCAACACATCGATGTGGGCCAGCCAGGCATGCGGCGACCGTGGCGCACGGGCGACGAACAGCTCGGCACGGCGCAGCGCCTCCGGCCAGTCGCTGCGGTCGGCCGCGTTGCTGACGTGCTGGCGCAACAAGGTCGGGCTGCGCGGATTGCGGGCAAGCAACGACCCGACATGGCGGTCGGACCAGGCGGCGGCCCGCAGCTCGAACGCGAGATTGTCCTCACGCTCCCGTTCCGCCGTGTGGTCGAGCCGACGCATGGTGAAGAAGAGGAACGCCGCCCAGATCAGGGCGGCGGCAAGCGCGACTGCCAGCACCAACACGCGTCCGCTCTCCCGGGGCGTCCTGCCCATGCACCGGACATGCCACAACCGGGGGCTTGCGGGCCAGCGGTCATCGCCCGCCGGCAGGCGCCGGTGCTACGCCGCGGCGGCGGTGCGACGGGCGAAGCGGCGCTGGCGGTATTGCACGAAATGCCAGGAAAGCCGCGCCGAGGTGTCGGACAACAGCCCGCGCGGCGGCAGGCCAACCGTCTTGAAGATCATCCCTACGCTGCGCTCGAGATGGTGGCGGCGATAGAACGCCATCGCCCGGCCCATATAGGCGGCGATGCAGCGCGCGCGGTCATAGGGCAGGCCGGGCGGGTCGTTGGCGCAGTGCCAGGCGAAGGCCAGTTCGTCGTCCTCGCTCTCGCCGATCCGCCCGACGGCGATGCGCAGGCGGCGTGGCAGGCCGATCTGCTCGCGCGCCAGCCAGCGCCGCATGTGGTCGTAGAACAGCTTGAAATGGCGGAATTCATCGGCGGCGACCAGCCGGCAGACCTGCTTCAGCACCGGCTCCCCGGTCGCCTCGCCGAGTGCCGTGTAATAGCTGGAGGTGCCTGTCTCGACCATGCAGCGGGCGATCATTTCCCCGGTGCGGGAGCCCCGCACCGACGCCTCGGCCTCCAGCGGGATGCGGTAGCCTTCGCGGAAACGGGCGAAGGCCGCCTTGTAGTCCCAGGACGGATCGGCGAGCGTGGCCCAGCGGCCGAGGGCATCGCCGTGCTGCACCTCCTCGAGGCTCCAGTTCTCGACGGCGCGGCCGAACTCCGGGTCGTCGCGGAACACGTTGTTCAGGTAGATGGCGTAGTCGGTGCCGTTGCGCTCGACCATGGCGGCCGCCTTGACCAGCGGCACGATCGCGGGATCGACCTTGTCGGCCGCGAACCGGTCCCAGTCCACATCCTCGATCCGCCAGTGTTTCATCGTGCTCGCCCGCGCTGCTGCCGCCGCTCGATGCCGCATTGCGGCATCGGTGCAAGACGTTTGAACCGGATGCGCCGTTTCAAGGCCCTAAGTCAGTCAGCGTGTTCGTATCACCAGATCATGACGTACGCAAAGAACCACGGCGCCGTGAGTAACGGCGCCGTGGGGTCAAAATCAGGTAAACGCCCGCCCGGTCAGGCGGCCTGGGCGGCTTCCAACATCGCCTGGGCCGATTGAATGCGGGCGATGGCGGCGTCCTCCTCCGGAACGTCGAGCTTGCCGGCGGTGTCATAGGCAGCCTGGGCGGCGGCCAGCCGACGCTCGGCCTCGCCGCGCGACACCTCGGCAAGCGGGATTGCCTCGTCGGCCAGCAAGGTGACGCGCTGCGGCGTCACCTCGGCAAAACCGCCGCTGACGAACAGCCGGTCGGTGACGACATCGCCCTGGTACAACCGGACGACGCCGCCGCGCAGCAGCACGACGAAGGGGGCGTGGTCGACAAGCACGCCCATATCGCCCTCGGCGGCGGGGATCACCACCATGTCCACGGGCTGGGAGAGCAGGAGTTTCTCCGGGCTGACGATCTCCAGGTCGATCGGCATGGTCTGCGTGTCCCGGATCAGGCCGCGGTCTTCAGGGACTCGGCCTTCTGCACCGCATCCTCGATGGTGCCGACCATGTAGAAAGCGGCCTCCGGCAGGTGGTCGTACTCGCCGGCGACGATCGCCTTGAAGCTGCGCACCGTATCGGCGATCGGCACGAACACGCCGGGGAAACCAGTGAACACCTCGGCCACATGGAAGGGCTGGCTGAGGAAGCGCTGCAGCTTGCGCGCCCGCGCCACCACCAGCTTGTCCTCCTCCGACAGCTCGTCCATGCCCAGGATGGCGATGATGTCCTGCAGCGACTTGTAGGTCTGCAGGATGCGCTGCACCTCGCGGGCCACCGTGTAGTGCTCCTCGCCGACGATGCGCGGGTCGAGCGAGCGCGAGGTGGAGTCGAGCGGGTCCACCGCCGGGTAGATGCCGAGCTCGGCAATCTGGCGGCTCAGCACCGTGGTGGCGTCAAGATGGGCGAACGAGGTCGCGGGCGCCGGGTCGGTCAGGTCGTCGGCGGGCACGTAAATCGCCTGCACCGAGGTGATGGACCCCTTCTTGGTGGAGGTAATGCGCTCCTGCAGCTCGCCCATGTCGGTCGCCAGGGTGGGCTGATAGCCCACCGCCGAGGGAATGCGGCCGAGCAGGGCGGACACTTCCGCGCCCGCCTGAGTGAAGCGGAAGATGTTGTCCACGAAGAACAGCACGTCCTGGCCTTCCTCGTCGCGGAAATATTCGGCGACCGACAGGCCGGACAGGGCGACGCGCTGGCGGGCGCCGGGCGGCTCGTTCATCTGGCCATAGACCAGCGCCACCTTGCTGCCCTCGGTGGTGCCCTCGCCCAGCTTGATCACGCCGGCGTCGATCATTTCGTGATAGAGGTCGTTGCCCTCGCGGGTGCGCTCGCCGACGCCGGCGAACACCGACACGCCGCCATGCGCCTTGGCGATGTTGTTGATCAGCTCCTGGATGAGCACGGTCTTGCCCACCCCGGCGCCGCCGAACAGGCCGACCTTGCCGCCCTTCAGGTACGGCGCCAGCAGGTCCACGACCTTGATGCCGGTGACCAGGATCTCGGCCGCAGCGGCCTGTTCCTCGAAGCTCGGCGCCTTGCGGTGAATCGGGTAGCGCTTGGCGTACGGCACCGCGCCGCGCTCGTCGATCGGGTCGCCGATGACGTTGATGATGCGGCCGAGCGTGCCCGGACCGACCGGCACGCTGATCGGCGCGCCGGTGTCGGTGACTTCCTGGCCGCGCACCAGACCGTCGGTGCTGTCCATGGCGACGGTGCGGACGGTTTTCTCGCCCAGTTCCTGGGCGACTTCCAGCACCAGGGGGCGCTCGCCGATCTTGGTGTTCAGGGCGTTCAGGATGAACGGCAGCTCGCCGTCGAACTGCACGTCCACCACGGCGCCCAGAACCTGCGTGACGCGCCCGACTTTGTTGCTGGCCATTATCGACTCCTGTCTCGTGTCAAGATCGTCAGACGGCTTCGGCGCCGGAGATAATCTCGATCAATTCCCTGGTGATATTCGCCTGGCGGGCGCGGTTGTAGTTGAGCGTCAGCCGCTTGATCATGTCGCCGGCGTTGCGGGTGGCATTGTCCATCGCCGTCATCTGCGAACCGTAGAAGCCGACGGCATTGTCCAGCTGGGCGCGGTAAATCTGCACCGCGAGATTCTGCGGCAGCAGCGGCGCCAGGATGGCGTCCTCGTCCGGCTCGAAATCGTAGCTGAGACTGGCACCCGCAGCCTCGGTCGGCACCGGCAACGGGATCAGCTGCATTTCCGTCGGCACCTGCGAGATGATCGACTGGAAACGGTTGTAGATCACGGTGCAGACATCGATCTCGCCGGCATCGAGCCAAGCGGTGATCCGGGCGGCGATCCCCACCGCGTCGGAGAACGCGATTGTCTTGCGGCCGACAAAGTTCACGTCACCCACAATATTGTCGGGGAACTCGCGGCGCAGGTAGTCGCGCCCCTTGCGGCCGACGGCGAAGATCTTGACCGTCTTGCCTTCGCTCTCCAGCCGGCGGGCGATGTTGCGGGTCAGCCGGCCGACATTGGAGTTGAAGGCGCCGGCCAGGCCGCGGTCACCGGTCACCGGGATGAGCAGGTGAATCTTGTCGCGCCCGGTGCCCGCGATCAGCTTGGGCGCGGTCGAGCGGCCGGCCACGTTCGCGGCGAGCGAGGCCAGCATGCGTTCCATTCGCTGGGCGTAGGGCCGCGCCGCATCCGCCTGGGTCTGGGCGCGGCGCAGCTTGGAGGCCGCGACCATTTTCATGGCCGAGGTGATCTTCTGCGTAGACTTCACGCTGGCGATGCGGCCGCGCAGTGCCTTCAGACTGGGCATGGGTCGGGACTACCTGCCGGTCGCGGTCAAACGAAGGTCTTGACGAAGCCGTCCAGGAAGGCAGCCAGCTTCTTGTCAGTCTCCGGCTTGATCTCGCGGTCGGTGCGGATGGACTCCAGGATACCGGGTGCGCGCGCCTTCAGCTCAACCAGCAACTGGCGCTCGAAGGCACCGATCTTGGCCACCGGAATGCTGTCGAGATAGCCGCGCGTGCCGGCGAAGATCGCCACCACCTGCTCCTCAACCGGCACCGGGCTGAACTGCGGCTGCTTCAGCAGTTCGGTCAGACGGGCGCCGCGGGCCAGCAGCTTCTGGGTGGAGGCATCGAGGTCGGAGGCGAACTGCGCGAAGGACGCCATTTCGCGGTACTGGGCGAGTTCCAGCTTGATGCGGCCGGCGACCTGCTTCATCGCCTTGATCTGCGCCGCCGAACCGACGCGCGAGACCGAGATGCCGACATTCACCGCCGGGCGGATGCCCTTGAAGAACAGCTCGGTCTCCAGGAAGATCTGGCCGTCGGTGATGGAAATCACGTTGGTCGGGATGTAGGCCGACACGTCGCCGGCCTGCGTCTCGATCACCGGCAGGGCGGTCAGGCTGCCCGCGCCGTGCGCGTCGCTCATCTTCGCCGCGCGCTCCAGCAGGCGCGAGTGCAGATAGAACACGTCGCCCGGATAGGCTTCGCGGCCGGGCGGGCGGCGCAGCAGCAGCGACATCTGGCGATACGCGACGGCCTGCTTGGACAGATCGTCGTAGAAGATCACCGCGTGCTTGCCGCTGTCGCGGAAATACTCGCCCATCGTGGCGCCGGTGTAGGGCGCCAGGAACTGCAAGGGCGCGGCCTCGGAGGCGGTGGCGGCGACCACGATCGAATATTCGAGCGCGCCGTTTTCCTCCAGCGTGCGCACGAGCTGCGCGACGGTGGAGCGCTTCTGGCCGACCGCAACATAGATGCAATAAAGCTTCTTGCTCTCGTCGTTGCCGGCGTTGATGACCTTCTGATTGATGATCGTATCCACGATCACCGCGGTCTTGCCGGTCTGGCGGTCGCCGATGATCAGCTCGCGCTGGCCGCGGCCGATCGGGATCAGGCTGTCGATCGCCTTGATGCCGGTCTGCACCGGCTCATGCACGGATTTGCGCGGGATAATGCCCGGCGCCTTCACCTCGACCGGGCGGCGCTCGGTGCTCGCGATCGGGCCCTTGCCGTCGATCGGGTTGCCGAGCGCATCGACCACGCGGCCGAGCAGCCCCAGGCCCACCGGCACGTCCACGATGCGGCCGGTGCGGCTGACCGTATCGCCCTCGCGGATGGCGCGGTCCTCACCGAAAATAACCACGCCGACATTGTCGGTTTCGAGGTTCAGCGCCATGCCGCGCAGCCCGGCCGAGGGGAACTCGACCAGCTCGCCGGACATCACGTTCTGCAGCCCGAAGATGCGGGCGATGCCGTCACCCACGCTCAGCACCTGGCCGGTCTCGGCAACATTCGCCTCGGTGTCGAACGAAGCGATCTGCTTCTTCAGAATGTCCGAGATCTCGGCGGGGCGGATCTGCATCTCAGGCGGCTCCCTTCATGGCGTACTGCAGGCGCTGCAGCCGGGACTTCAATGAGGTGTCGTAAAGGCGGGCGCCGACCTTGACGACCAGGCCACCCAGCAGCGAGGGATCGACCCTCTTGACGATATTGACGCGGCCGTAACCGGCCTCGATCAGACGGGCACGCAATTGCTGTTCCTGCAGTTCGCTCAGCGGATGGGCGGTTTCGACCTCCGCCACCACCACGCCGCGCTTCTCGGCCACCAGGGTAGCGAAGGAGGCGATGATGCTGCGCAGGGCGCGGGCGCGGCGGTTGGCCACCACGACACCGACGAAATCCTGCACGATCTTGCCGAAGCCCTGACGCTGCAGCACCTCGCGCACGGCGCGGCCGGAGGTGTTCACGTCGATAAGCGGCGAGTCGAGAACGGCGCGCAGATCGTTGACTTCGTCGATCAGCCGGCCAAGCGCTTCCACCTCGTCGATGGTCGCGTCGAGCGCCTTCTGATCCTCGGCATGCGCGTAAAGCGCAACGGCGTACCGGCTGGCCAGTCCACCGCCGGTCGCTGTGGTATTTCCTCCAGACGCCAAAGCTTCTGTTCCGTCTGCTGGGGCCGCAGGCGCGACCGGGGATATGCACCGATGCGTCTTCGCACCCGGCGTGACGTGCGTCTAGCATGGGGTTTTCGGGAGCGCAACACATCGGGAGGTGGACCGGGATGACGCTCGGGGACTCTGACGCCGGCCTTTCTTTTGCGTTTCTTTGCAGTTCTTTGCTGGTGTGTTGCGGGCACGCGCGTGGCACCGTGAGAGCATGAGGAAACCACGCCCGCCCGGGGCGCCCCCCACCGAGGCCGCGCTGCACGACGCGGCGCTGGCCCATCTGTCGCGTTATGCCGCCAGCCGCGCCGGGCTGATCCGCGTGCTCGACCGGCGCTGCGAGCGCTGGGCGCGCGAGGCCGGAACCGAGGAGGCCGCCGCCGCCCTGGCCGCGCTGCGCCAGGCGGTGCGCGACGTGGTGGCGCGGCTGGCCGCCGCCGGTGCGGTGGACGATGCCGCCTTCGCCGCCAGCCGCGCCCGCAGCCTCGGGCGCGCCGGCCGGTCCCGCCGCGCCATCGCCGCCCATCTTGCCGCCCGCGGCGTGGCCGGTGACGACGCCCGCGCGGCCTTGCCCGACACCCAGGAGGCCGAGTTGGCGGCAGCCCTGGCGCTGGCCCGCCGCCGCCGCCTCGGCCCGTTTCGCGACCCGGACGCGGTGGCGGACCCGCGCCGCGAACTGGGCGTGCTGGCCCGCGCCGGCTTTTCGCAGGACATCGCCCGGCGCGCCCTGGACGCCGACCCGGACACCGCCGAAGCGCTGGTCGCCCGCCTGCGCCGGGGGTGAGCCGGCCCCGGATGGCCCGGGTGGGCCTGGCTGCATGGACGCTGCGATGAGGGGGGCCGGTGCTTGCCGGCGTGGCGGCGGCGCAGACGGCGCCGGCCTCGGGGTTGCCGGGGTTTATGGTGCCACCGGATCGCACCTGCTGCTGCTTGCGTTCTGCGCCGCAGCTTGGGTGCTGGCGCTCGACCGGTGGTGAGGGTCCGGCGCCACGGCCGGTGGCACCCTATAAATATTATCAGCCCTGCCGAATGACCGCACACGACCCAAACCCGTCCTTTGACTATCAATCTGAAAGGGTTCACGGTTTAATCGGAGATCAGGGAGGGAGGCCCCGATGCGGACGTCAACGGTTATTGTCATCCGTCTAACCCTGTGGCTGGTGCTTGGTGCGATCATGGTCGCTCCCGCCCCCGCCCAGGGAGAAGCCGCGGCGGTTGTCCTGCCGACCGATCGCACCGTGCTGCCGCTTCCAGAGCCCCAGTATCCGCACAGCACCGTGTTCGATGCCCGCGACGCAACGCCGCCACCGCGCTTCGAGGTGAGGGCGCCCGTCAAGGCGCCGAACGTGCTGATCGTACTCATCGACGACATGGGCTTCGGCCAGTCGAGCGCCTTCGGTGGCCCCGTGCACATGCCGACGGTGGAGGCACTGGCGAACGCCGGATTGCGCTACAACGAGTTCCATACGACGGCTCTCTGCTCGCCGACCCGCGCGGCCCTGCTCTCCGGCCGCAACCAGCACATGAACAATTTTGGCTCCATCGCCGAAACCGCTACGGCATTCCCCGGCCAGACCGGCCAGCGCCCGAACAGTGTGGCCTCCGTGGCCGAGATCCTGCGGCTGAACGGCTACAGCACGGCACATTTCGGCAAGAACCACGAAACTGCGCCGTGGGAGATCAGCCCGTCCGGCCCGACCGACCGCTGGCCGACACGCCAGGGCTTCGACAAATTCTACGGCTTCATGGGTGGCGAGACCAACCAATGGGCGCCGCTGATCTATGACGGCATGACCCAGGTCGAACCATCGTCCGACCCGAACTACAATTTCATGACCGACATGACCGACCATGCGATTTCCTGGATGCAATCCGAAAAATCGCTGACGCCGGACAAGCCGTTCTTCATCTACTTCGCGCCCGGTGCCACCCACGCGCCACACCACGTGCCGCAGCAATGGATCGCCAAGTACAAGGGCAGATTCGATCAGGGCTGGGACGCGTTGCGCCAGGAGACGCTGGCACGGCAGATCAGGCTGGGCGTGGTGCCCGCCGGCACGAAGCTCGCGCCGAAGCCGGAAGCCATCAAGGACTGGGCAGCGCTGAGTGCGGATGAGCAGAAACTCTTCGCCCGCCAGATGGAAGTGTTCGCCGCGTTCGGCGAGTACGCCGACACCGAAATCGGCCGGCTGGTCAAGGCCATCGAGGCCACCGGTCAACTCGATAATACGCTGATCTTCTACATCGTCGGCGACAATGGGGCGAGCGCCGAGGGCGGGATGAACGGGCTCTTCAATGAGATGACCTACTTCAACCGGGTGCCCGAGACCGTCCAGGACATCCTCAAGCATTACGATGAGCTCGGTGGCCCGACGACCTATCCGCACTACGCCGCCGGCTGGGCGGTCGCGGGCGATACGCCGTTCACCTGGACGAAGCAGGTTGCCTCCAGCTATGGCGGCACCCGCAACGGCATGGTCATCCACTGGCCGCAAGGCATCAAGGCGAAGGGTGAGGTGCGCTCGCAGTGGCACCATGTCATCGACATCGTGCCGACGATTCTGGAAGCTGCCGGCCTGCCTGAGCCGAAGATCGTAAACGGCACGCCGCAGACACCCATCGAGGGCGTGAGCCTGGCATACAGTTTTGATGCCCCCACGGCAGCGGACCGGCACACAACCCAGTATTTCGAGATTTTCGGCAACCGCGCCATTTACGACAACGGCTGGCTCGCCGGCACCGTCCACCGGGCGCCGTGGGAATACACGCCCCGCACGACGCTCCAGAACGACAGATGGGAACTGTACGACACACGGTCGGACTTCAGCCTGGTCAACGATCTGGCGGCAACAAACCCGGACAAACTGAGGTATCTGCAGGGTCTGTTTCTGAAGGAAGCAGTCAAATACTCCGTGCTTCCGCTTGACGACCGACTGCTTGAGCGCCTCAACGCCGCCTTGGTCGGACGGCCCGACCTGATGGCCGGCCGCACGTCGCTGACCGTTTACCAAGGCATGATCGGAATGTCGGAGAATGTTTTCATCAACCTGAAGAACCGGTCGCACACCGTCACTGCCGAGGTGAACATTCCCGAGTCCGGAGCAAACGGCGTGATCCTGGCTCAGGCGGGGCGGTTCGGGGGCTGGAGTCTTTACCTGACCGGCGGCAAGCCAACCTACACCTATAACTTTCTGGGCCTGGAGAGTACCACTTTGGCTGCGGAACAGCCGGTGCCGGCCGGAAAGGCAACCATCCGCTACCAGTTCGTGTATGATGGTGGCGGTATCGGCAAGGGTGGCGTGGGTACAATCTTCGTCAACGGAAAAGCAGTGGCCTCGGGTCGGATTGAACGCACCCAGTGCTGTTTCTTCTCGGCCGATGAGGGCGCCGACGTGGGTGCTGATGAAGGCACAGCGGTCACCGACGCATACAAGGTCCCGTTCAAGTTCACTGGCGCGATCGCGCAGGTGACGATCGAGCTCAACGAAGCGACGCAGGCCGATCTCGAAAAAGCCGACGACGCCCGCAGGGACGCTGCCGTCAAGAAAGCGCTGTCCGATTAGCGAATCGTAGCAGCTATCGGACAGAATCGCCGGCCTCAGCCCAGCGCCGGATGGCATGTGTCGGTGCCCGCCACACGCTCCCAGGCGCGCGCCACACGCAGCACCGTCGCCTCGTCGAAATACCGGCCGGCGAACTGCACCGAGAGCGGCAGCCCGCCCGCGGACAGGCCCGCCATCATCGCCAGCGCCGGATGGCCGGTGACGTTGAACGGCGCGCGGGCCTGCCGCGGATAGCTGCGCGCGACGGCTTCGGCATCATCGATGCGGCAGGCCGGCTCCATGGAGCTGGCGCACAGCAGCACGTCCGCCTCGCGCAGCGCGGCCTCGACCTGCGTGATCATCTGCAGCCGCCGGCGCTGCGCCGCCACGTAGTCACCGGCCTGATAGAACGCGCCGGCCATCAGGCGGCGGCGCGCGAGCCGGCCGTACTCGCCGGGGCGACGGCGCAGCCAGGGCGCGTGCACCGCCCAGGCCTCGCTGGACAGGATGACACGGTTCACCGCGGCGAAATCGGCCAAGGGGGGCAGGCGCACATCGCGCAGCTCGGCGCCCTCGGCGGCGAGCGTGCGCGCCACTAGGTCGAGCGCCGCCGCGACCTCGGGGTCGGCCGGCATGTCGCGCTCGTGGAAACGCCGCACGGTGCCGATGCGCAGGCCGCGCACGCCGCGCTCCAGCAAGGCGGCATAATGGGTGCGCGGGGTGGCGGCGCTGCCCGGGTCCTGCGGGTCGTGGCCGGCGATGGCGTCCAGCAGCAGCGCCGTGTCGGCCACTGTCCGCGCCATCGGGCCGACATGGTCGCAGGTGAACGAGAGCGGGAACACGCCGCGGCGCGACACCAGGCCATAGGTCGGCTTCAACCCGACGATGCCGCAGGCGCTGGCCGGGTGGCGGATCGACCCTCCGGTGTCCGACCCCAGCGCCAGCGGGAACAGCCCGGCCGCCAGCCCCGCCGCCGCGCCGGAGGACGAGCCGCCCGGATGGTGCGCCGGGTTCCAGGGGTTGCGCGCCGGCGGAAAGGGCAGGTCGAAGCTCGGGCCGCCGATGGCGAATTCGTGCGTTGCCAGCTTGCCCATGACGATGGCGCCGGCCTGGCGCAGCCTTGCCACAACCGCGGCATCGGCGGCGGCCACATTGTTCAGCAGCAGGCGGGAATGGCAGGTGGTGGGCAGGCCCGCCACGTCGATGATGTCCTTGATGCCGACCGGCACCCCGTGCAGCGGGCCGCGAACCCGCCCGGCCATGATTTCGGCCTCCGCCACGCGGGCCGCTTCCAGCGCCGCCTCGGCGTCCAGGCGGATATAGACGTTGATCCCCGGGTCCACCGCTGCGGCCCGCGCCAGCAAGGCGCTGACCAGCTCGACCGGCGACAGCGTGCGGGCGGCGAAGGCGCGCGCGGCGGCCGAGGCGCCGAGCCAGTGCGGCGCCTTCTGCGCCCGATCAGTCACAGGCCCGGTCCGGCCCGCATCGGCGTCCGGCCCGCATCGGCGGCCAGGGCTCGGCCGCGGGGTCCTCGGGCGCCTGCATCTCGTCGCGATGGCCGAGCGCCTGGGCGGCGGCGGCGGCCACGTCGTCGGGGAAATCGGCGAGCGCCCGCTGCAGACCGGCCAGACGCGCCAGTGCCGCCACCAGATCCGCATCCATCGCCGCCTCCCACCGTTGCGCCTGCGCCAGGTGCTGCGTGGGTATGGTGCGCCCGGGCCCCGCGAAAAGAAAAGGGGCGGCACGGATGCCGTGCCGCCCCGAGTGTCCGCGGACCCGTTTGGAAACGGGGCGCCGCGGAATTGGGAGGAAGTCCGAAGCCAGTCCGGCTTCTGGAGACAGTCTGCGCCCGCATTGTCACCGGATCGTTAACCGAGCGAAATCGTGCCGGGCGATGTCATTGCGGCCCGCCACGCCGGCGCGGCTGCCCATGCCGATCGCCCCGGCCGATCGATCGAAGCCGATTGCGCGGCTTGCCCGACTTCCTTCATATTCTCTCTTCAATATGTCCCGTATGGTTCTGGCATTGCCCGCTGTCCGGTTCGCCACCTTGCTGCTGGCCGTTTCGCTGGCGGCCTGCGCCTCCAGCGGACCCGTCACCGGGCCGAACGTCGCGGCGACCAGCCACCACCCGGGCATCAGCTGCGCCCCGTTCGCCCGCGAACTCTCGGGCATCGCCCTGTACGGGGAAGCCTACACTTGGTGGATGGCCGCGTCTGGCCGCTATGACCGTTCGGCGCAGCCGGAGGTCGGCGCGGTGCTCGTGCTGCGGCGGGAGGGCCGGCTGCCCTCCGGCCATGTCGCCGTGGTCTCGCGCGTGCTGGAATCGCGCCAGATCCTGGTGATCCAGGCCAACTGGATGCCGGAGGAACTCACCGAGGACCATCTGGTGGTCGATGTGTCGGAGCGCAACGACTGGACCGAGGTGCGGATGTGGTGGCCGCCCACCAATAGCATGGGCAGCCATGTCTACCCGGCCTATGGCTTCATCCTGCCGCCCGCGCCGGCCTCGCACGCGGCGCTGCGCCGGGCCGCCCGGCCGGCCGCCCGGCTGGCGCTGAACGGCCGGTAAGACGGTATGTCCGGCTGCGGTCGCCGGCCTTTCCCGCCCGCCCTGGCTGGCGGAATACGGACAAAACCATCGCTTGCATCCGAACCCTCGGCAGGCCATGTCGTGGCGACGGGGCGGCGCCCCATCCGGAGGACGGTCATGGGTAGTTTCAGCATCTGGCATTGGCTGGTCGTTCTGCTGGTCGTTCTGCTGCTGTTCGGCAGCGGCAAGGTCAGCACGCTGATGGGCGATTTCGCCAAGGGCATCAAGGCGTTCAAGAAGAACATGGCGGAGGAGAACGACGCCTCGATGGAGGCGACCGCCGAGCAGCCGCCGGGCTCGATCCCGGCCCCCGGCGTCACCGCCGGCAGCCCGCAGACGCACAGCACCCAGAAGGCCTGATCGTTCGGGGCAGGTGCCGCCCGCAACCGGGTTGGCGGAGCTGAGATGCTTCCCGTTCTGGCGGTCGTGACCAGCATCGAGGGCACGACCACCCCGCTCAGCTTCATCCGCACCGTGCTGTTCCCTTTCGCGCGCGCGCGGCTGCCCGCTTTCCTGCAGGCGCATGCCGACGACCCGGACGTGGCCGGGCAAGTGGCGGAAGTGCGTCGTCTGGTGCCCGGGCAGCCCGAGTTGCAGACGCTGCTGCACTGGATGGACCGGGACGCCAAGATCGCCCCGCTGAAGGTGCTGCAGGGCATGGTCTGGCGCGAAGGCTATGGCGAGGGCGAACTGGCTGGCGCCGTCTATGCCGACGTACCGCCGGCGTTGCGCCGCTGGTCTGCCGCCGGTTTGCGGCTGTACTGCTTCTCGCACGGTTCCACCGAGGCGCAGCGGCTGATCTTCGGCCATACCGCGGACGGCGATCTGTCGGGTCTGTTCAGCGCCTTCTTCGACACCCGGATCGGCAGCAAGCGCGAGCCGGAGAGTTTTTCCCGCCTCGCCATCGGCATGGGATTGCCGCCGGCCGAAATCGTTTACCTGTCCGATGTCGAGGCGGAACTCGACGCCGCGGCGACGGCGGGGATGCGCACCTGTCAGGTGGTGCGGCCCGGCAACGATACGCGGCCCGGCGACCGGCACCCGGCCGCAGCGGATTTTGCCGGGGTGGCCGCATTGTTGCGACTGGCCGGAGGCGACTGGTCGGAGGCGGCTGACCAAACCGCACGATGATCGCCTTCATCTGCGTGCCCGCGAAAATTCCGAACTCACCGGACCGTCAAGAGCAAACCGTCAAGAGCAAAGAGACATGCATGGGTTGCTGTACAAGGGGTTGCTCTTCGAGCGCGGCGGGTGGGCTTTGGCCTAACGAAAGTTTGATTTCACGCCACCGGCACAGAATTTGTCACGTTGGGATCACGAAATCTGGATGTTGCGGATTGCGATGGTTGTTATCCACAACTTTCTCGGCCCTCTGACACTTGTTTGATTGACTGGGCCGCATCGGCGCCACCATATTTTGTAGCCGCTGGAAGGGAGACCCCACGATATGGAGTGGAACGAGGAGACGATCGCCCGCCTGCGGGAACTCTGGGCCGAGGGGCACTCGACCGCCGAGATCGGCCGCCGCATGGGCATTTCGAAAAACGCCGTCGTCGGCAAGGCGCACCGGCTGAACCTGGATGGCCGCCCGTCGCCGATCCGCCGCGAAGGCGAGGCCGAGCCGTCGGTGCCGCGCCGCATGACCGGCCCCACCCTGCCGCCGCTCGCGGCCGAGGCGCCAGTCGGGCAGCCAGTCGTCGGGCAGCCAGTCGTCGGGCAGCCAGTCGTCGGGCAGCCAGTCGTCGGGCAGCCAGTCGCGCCGGCAGCACCGCCCGCGCCGCGCCCGGCCCCGGTTGCCGTGCGGGCAGCGGCGCCGAAACCGCAGGCCGTAATCCCGGTGCCGGCCCGCGCGCCACGCACGCACACCTGCTGCTGGCCGCTCGGCGACCCCGGCACGCGCAGTTTCCGCTTCTGCGACGCCGGCGCGACGCAGGGCAAGCCATACTGCGCCGAGCACGCCGCGGTCGCCTACGTGAAGCTGCGCGACCGGCGCGAGGAAGCCGCGGCCTGATCCGGCCGCGACGCCTTACATCGCCCCCCCTTACATCGCCCCCATGTGCTCCAGCGCCGACAACACGGTGGTCTCGGTGAGAATCTGCGGCAGCAGCACCGGGGCGCCGTGGCCGGGCGGGTAAAGTACATATAAGGGTACACCGTCGCGCCCGTGGCTGCGCAGGAAGCGCGTGATCCCGGCATCCTGCCGCGTCCAGTCGCCTTTGAGGTACACCACGCCGAGGGCTGTAAACGCCTGCCGCACCGCCGGCTGCGCCAATGCCACCCGCTCATTCACCAGGCAGGTGACGCACCAGGCGGCGGTCATGTTGACGAAAACCGGCCGCCCCGCGCGCCGCAGCGTTTCCAGCCGGTCCGTCGAGAAGCGTTCGACCCCGGCTTCCGCTGTCAGTTCCGCCGGCACCGCGGGGCTGGCGGCGAGGCCCGACAGCACGGCCAGCGCCGCCAGCCCCGCCGCCAGCGCCGCCGCATGGGCGATCCGGCGTCCGCGCGTGCCCAGCCCCTGCGCGCCGTCACCGCGCTGGCCCAGCCCGAGCGCCCAGGCGACGAAGCCCACCAGCACCAGCCCGGCCGCGGTGCCGGCCACGCCGCCCGATCCCGCCTCCTGGCTCATCACCCAGACCAGCCAGGCGCAGGCCCCGTACATCGGGAAGGCGAGCGCCTGCCGCACCAGTTCCATCCATGCGCCCGGACGCGGCAGCAGCCGGGCGAAGCAGGGCACCGCCGCCAGCACCAGGAACGGCGCCGCCAGCCCGAGCCCCATGGCCAGAAACACCGCCAGGGTCAGCCCGGCCGAGTCAGCCGCGAGGGCGGCGCTGATCGCCACCCCCATGAACGGCGCCGTGCAGGGCGTGGCCACCAGCACGGCGAGCAACCCGGTGAAGAAGCTGCCGGCATGGCCGCCGCGCGCCGCCAGCGACTGGCCCGCGCCGGCGCCGCCCAGCCGCACCGCATACACACCCGAAAGATTCAGCCCGACGGCGAACAGCATCCAGGCGATGCCGGCGACAAAAGCCGGCGACTGGAACTGAAACCCCCAGCCCGCCGAATCGCCGGCCGCGCGCAAGCCAAGCAGCGCCGCGCCAATCAGCAGGAAGGTGGTCACCACACCGCCGGTATAGAACAGCGCGTGCGCCACCGCGTGGCGCCGCGCCGCGCCGGAAATGCCGGCCAGCCCGACCGCTTTCACCGCCAGCACCGGGAAAACGCAGGGCATCAGATTGAGGATGAGCCCGCCCAGCAGGGCAAAACCGATGACCCGCCAGAGCGGCAGGTCCGGCGCGGCCGGTGGTCCGCCCGGGGTCGCCGCGACGGCGAGCGGGGTTTGCAGCCCGGCGGCGTCGCGCACGACCAGCACGCCGGCGAGCGGCGCGTCGGCGCGGAACGCCTCTCCGGGTTTCAGCGACAAGGTGAACGAACCGGCGCGCACCCGCAGAGGTTGCGGGGCCGGGCCATCGACCGTGCCTGACGTTTCGGGGATGAACCACGCGTCACGCACGGCCGCCGGCGAAATGCCATCGCCGGCAACCGTCAGCGTGCCGTCCGCCGCCACCTGGGCCGACCAGGGCGAGGGGCGCGGCAGGGCGGCCTCGGCGGCGGCGAACAGATTCGCCTCGGCTGACGCGGCGGGCACGCCGGTGGGCAGGTCGAGGCGGAAATCGCCCTCCTCGGGGACGCAGATCTCCTTGCAGACCAGCCAGCTTGCATGCAGCCGCACGGTGTTGGCCGGGCCGGTGACCGGCACCGCCAGCAGGACCTCGCCGCTGTAGCCATAGGTCATCAGCGGGCCTTCCGGCTGGCGCTGCGGCGCCGGCCAGGCAATCGGCCCGGCGGTGGCACCGTCCGGCAGGGCAAATTGCAGCTCCGGGGCGATCCCGGCATCGCCGGGGTTGCGCCAATAGGTGTGCCAGCCCGGCTGCATGCGCAGGCGCAGCCCGACCTTGAACGGCGTGCCGGGGGCGATTTGGTCGGTGTCGGAAACCAGGGTGGCGGTGGCGCGCGGACTGGTCACCGGCACACTCTCGGCCGCGTGGGCCAGCACCGGCAGGAGCAGCGCGGCTAGGATGCGCACGAACGCGGTCATGGCTTCTTTGTACCGGGGGGATAGAGTGCAAGGAAGGCCAGGGCTCTGCCCTGGACCCGCCAAGGGCCGGGAGGCCCTTGGAACCCGTTACTTAAGGGAATGGGTTTCTTGGGGCCACTGCCTGTTGCCGACGCCCTGCCTGCCCTGCTTGCCGCGCTCGCCGCCGGCCGCAACGCCGTGCTCATTGCCCCGCCGGGCGCGGGGAAAACCACGCTGGTGCCGCTCGCCCTGCTCGGCGAGCCTTGGCTCGGCGACGGGCGCATCGTCATGCTGGAGCCGCGCCGCCTGGCCACCCGCGCCGCCGCGACCCGCATGGCATCGCTGCGCGGCGAGCCGGTCGGCGCCACCGTGGGCTACCGCACCCGGCTGGACTCCGCCGTGTCCGCCGCCACCCGCATCGAAGTGGTCACCGAGGGGCTGCTGATCCGCCGCCTGCAATCCGATCCGGGGCTGGATGGCGTCGGCTGCGTCATCCTCGACGAGGTGCACGAGCGGGCGCTGGAGGGCGATCTGGCGCTGGCCTTCTGCCTCGACCTGCAACGCCAGTTGCGACCCGAACTGCGGCTGCTGGCCATGTCGGCCACCGCCGACGCGGCCCGGCTCGGGCCGCTGCTGGACGCGGTGATCGTCGAAAGCGCCGGCCGTGCCCACCCGGTCGCGGTCAGCCACGCGGCGCGCGACATCGCCACCCTGCGCGACCTACCGGAGGCGCTGGCCCGCGCGGTGCGGGCGGCACTGGCGGCACAGGAGGGCGACGTGCTGGCCTTCCTGCCCGGCATGGGCGAGATCCGCCGCGCCCAGGCCGCCCTGGAAGGCTGCGGCGCCCTGGTGCTGCCGTTGCACGGCGATCTGCCGCCCGCCGAGCAGGACCGCGCCCTGCGTCCGGCCGAGGGGCGGCGGGTGGTGCTGGCCACGTCGATCGCCGAGACCTCGCTGACCGTGCCCGGGGTGCGCATCGTGGTGGATGGCGGCTGGCGGCGCGCGCCGCAGCTCGATCCGCCGACCGGCCTGACCCGCCTGGTGACGCGCCGGATCAGCCGGGCAGCCGCCCACCAGCGCGCCGGACGGGCCGGGCGCGAGGGGCCGGGGGTGGCGGTCCGGCTATGGACCGCGGCACTGCATCGCGGCCTGCCGGAATTCGACCGGCCGGAAATTCTCGAGGCGGAGCTGTCCGGCCTGCTGCTGGACTGCGCCGCCTGGGGGGAAGCCCCCGCCGACCTGCCCTTCCCGGACCCGCCGCCCGCCGGGCCGCTGGCCGCCGCGGCAGTGCTGCTGGCCGATCTCGGCGCGCTGGCAGACGGCCGCATCACCGAACGCGGCCGGGCGATGGCGCGGCTGGGCGCGCATCCGCGGCTGGCCGCGATGATGCTGGAAGCCGCGACGCCCGGGCAGGCAGCACTGGCGGCCGACCTCGCCGCCCTGCTGGAGGAGCGCGACCCGCTGCGCAACGCCGAGGCGTCCAGCGACATTCATCTGCGGCTGGTGGCCTTGGAAGGCGCCGCCGACGCGGATCGCGGCGCGATCGCGCGCATCCGCCGCGCCTCCGGCCAGTACCGGCGGCGGCTGCTTGTGCAGGCCGCATCGGAGGGCGATCCGGCGCCGCTGCTGGCCGCCGCTTTCCCCGACCGCATCGCCCAGCGGCGCGGCGAGCCGGGCAGTTTCCGCCTCTCCGGTGGCGGCGGGGCGAAGCTGCCGCTGGCCGATCCGTTGTCGAAGGCAACCCTGCTGGCGGTCGCCGCCCTCGATGCAAAGGGGGCGGCGCGCATCCGGCTGGCCGCCCCGCTCGACCCGGCGATGCTGCCCGCCGCGGTGGCGGCGCGCATCACCGAGACGGTGGAGAGCGGGTTCGATGCCGCCAGCGGCGCGGTGTTCTCGCGCCGCCGCCGCCGGCTCGGGGCGCTGGTGCTGGAGGACCGCATGGTGCCGGCCGACCCCGCCGATATCGCCGCCTGCCTGGCCCGCGCGGTGCCGATCGCGGCTCTCCCCTGGACCGATGCCGCCCGCCAGATGCAGGCACGGGTGGCGCTGATGCACGGGCTGGAGCCGGCCGACTGGCCCGACCTGTCCGATGCCGCCCTGGAGGCGGACCGGAGCTGGCTGGAAGCGCCGCTGCACGGGCTCTCGCGGGCGGCCGAGGTGGACAAGCTGGACCTCGCAGCGGTGCTGCGGGCCGCGCTCTCGTGGCAACAGGCGGCCCGGCTCGACCGCGACCTGCCCACCCACCTCGCCCTGCCCGGCGGCCGGGCGGCGGTGGACTACACCCAGCCGGTGCCGATCGCCGAAGCGCGCGCCCAGGCCTTTTATGGCCTGAGCGAGACGCCGCGTCTGGCTGGCGGCCGGGCGGACGTCAGGCTGGCGTTGCTTTCGCCGGCCGGGCGGCCGGTCGCGATCACCGGCGACCTGGCCGGGTTCTGGCGCGGCGCCTGGGCCGACGTGCGCAAGGACATGCGCGGTCGCTACCCGAAGCATCACTGGCCGGACGATCCGGCGACTGCTACGGCGCGCCGGTCCTGACGCAATGCGCGCCTGACGCAATGTCGTACCTGACGCAATCTTGTTGGCGGCGCACCGAATCGCCACCTGCACCAGCGCGCTAACACGCTACCCTGGATAAATTCTCCGGAGCCGAGCCAGATGACCGCCCTGCTGTCCCGCCGCGCCGCCACCGCCCTGGCCATCACCGCCCTGGCCGCCGGCTGCGCCAGCCCCGCCACCGCCCGGGTCGGGCCGGACAGCTTCGCCCCGCTGGTCAAGCGCGTGCTGCCGGCGGTGGTCAACATCGCCGTGGTCGAGACGGTGGCGCAGGGCAGCGACCCGCTGTCGATGTTCCCGCCCGAGGTCCGCCGCCAGCTGCGCGACCGCTTCCCGCAGCGCCGCCGCGAGGTGCATGGCAGCGGCTCGGGCTTCATCATCGATCCGAACGGGCTGATCGTCACCAACACCCATGTGATCAGCGGCGCCGACAAAATCGTGGTGGCGCTGCATGACGGCACCGAATTGCCGGCGGAGGTGGTCGGCATGGACGAGCTGACCGATATCGCGGTGATCCGGGTCAAGCCGGCGGCGGCGCTGCCCAGCCTGACCTGGGGCAACAGCCAGACGCTGGAGGCGGGCGACTGGGTGGTAGCAGCCGGCAACCCGTTCGGGCTCGGCGGCTCGGTGACCGTGGGCATCGTCTCGGCGCGCGGGCGCGATATCGGCTCGGGACCGTTCGACGACTTCATCCAGGTTGACGCGCCGATCAACCCCGGCAATTCCGGCGGCCCGCTGTTCAATGCCGACGGCGAGGTGGTGGGCATCAACTCGGCGATCCTGTCGCCGACCGGCGGCTCGATCGGCATCGGCTTCGCCATCCCGAGCGAGCTGGCCAGCCACATCGTCGATGAATTGCGCGCGAAGGGCCGCATCGAGCGCGGCTGGCTCGGCATCAGCATGCAGGACATCCGCGAGCCCGGCGTGGCGGTCGCCGAGGTGGTGCGCAGCGGGCCGGGCGGGCGGGCCGGGCTGCGCGTGGGCGACGTCGTCACCGGCGTCAATGGCCAGCAGGTGGACGATTCCCGGGCGCTGCTGCGCGCCATCGCCGCCATTCCGCCGGGCCAGACCGCCCGTCTGACGCTGCAGCGGCAAGGACGGGAGATCGAACTGACCGTCACCATCGGCCGCCGGCCGAACAGCGAAGGTTAACCGCAATGCGCATCCTGGTGGTGGAAGACGACAAGGACGTGGCTGGCTTCGTGGTCAAAGGCCTGAAGGAAACCGGCCACGTGGTGGAACACGCCGATAACGGCCGCGACGGGCTGTTCCTGGCGGCCAGCGAGAATTTCGACGCCATCGTGCTCGACCGCATGCTGCCCGGCGGCGTCGATGGGCTGCGCCTGCTGGAGACGCTGCGCGCGCAGGGCAACCAGACGCCGGTGCTGTTCCTGTCGGCAATGGCGCAGGTGGACGACCGGGTGCGCGGGCTAAAGGCCGGCGGCGACGACTACATGACCAAGCCGTTCGCCTTCTCCGAGCTGCTCGCCCGGGTGGAAGCGCTGACCCGCCGCGGCAAGACGGACGCGCCGCAGACCAAGCTGACCGCCAGCGACCTGGAAATGGACCTGCTGTCGCGCTCCGTCCGGCGGGCCGGGCAGAAGATCGACCTGCAGCCGCGCGAGTTCCGCCTGCTGGAATATCTGCTGCGGCATGCCGGCCAGGTGGTCACCCGCACCATGCTGCTGGAGGGCGTGTGGGACTACCATTTCGACCCGCAGACCAACGTGATCGACGTGCACGTCTCCCGCCTGCGGCAGAAAGTGGACAAGCCGTTCCCGACGCCGCTGATCCACACGGTGCGCAACGCCGGCTACATGCTGCGGGCAGACTGAGCAGGTGAAGCCCGCTGTGGCCGAGCGGCCAGGCTGGATGGCGGAGCAGCTGAAATGGCTGTCGCGCCGCGCCCGCATGGATATCTGGCTGGTGTTCCACCCGCAAACGCTAATGCGGTCGGCGGGGGTGCGGTTCGGCCTGATCTACGCCGGGTTGTTCGCGTTGAGCGCGGTGGCGCTGACGGCGTTCCTGTGGTGGTCCACCGCCGGGCTGCTCGACCGGCAGACCGAGACGGCGATCAACGCCGATGCGCAAGGGCTGGTGGAACGCTTCCTGGACGGGCCGAACGCGCTGGTCGAGACCATCCAGGACCGGCTGGCCGCCAATGTGGACGACGACGCCATCTACCTGCTGGCCGACTCCAACCTGCGGCCGATCGCCGGCAATCTGGAGTTGTGGCCGAAGATGGTCACCAGCGACGTGGAATGGACGGAAATCCCGATCGACCGCGCCGGCGTGCGCGGGCTGGCGCGCATCCGCCAGTTCGTGCTGCCCGGCGGCTACCATCTGCTGGTCGGGCGCGACGTGCAGGCGCGCGCGCAGTTGCGCCGCATCCTGGGCGATGCGCTGATCTGGGCGCCGTCGATCGTGGTGGCGCTGGGGGTCGCGGGGGCGCTGGCGGTGCGCAGCCTGTTCCGCATCACCATCAACGACGTCGCCGCCACCGCCGCCGCGTTCAGCCGCGGCGACCTGACGCGCCGGGTGCGGGTGACCGGCATGGGCGACGAGTTCGACCGCCTGGCCGAGGAAATCAACAACATGCTGGACCGCGTCGCCAGCCTGATGGACGGCGTGCGGCAGGTTTCCAACGCCATCGCGCACGATCTGCGCACGCCGATCACGCGCGCGCGGGCCCGGCTGGAGGACGCCGGCCGCAGCGCCCGCAGCGAGGCCGACCTGCACGCCGCCATCGAACGGGCACAATCCGACCTCGACGGCATCGTGGCGGTGTTCCAGGCGCTGTTGCGGATTTCCGAGATCGAGGCCGGCGCCCGCCGGTCGGCCTTCGCCCGCGTCGATCTCGGCCCGCTTCTGTTTGATCTGGCCGAGTTGTATACTGCTGCAGCCGAGGAGAACGGTCAGGTGCTGGTGCATGACATTCCGCCCATCCTGCCCATCTTCGGCGACCGCGACATGCTGCAGCAGGCGGTGGCCAACCTGCTGGACAACGCGCTGAAATTCTCGCCGCCGGGCAGCACCATCCGGCTGGCGGCCGGGGCGTCCGGGCGGATGCTGGAGATCAGCGTGTCCGACCAGGGGCCCGGCATCCCGCCCGAGGACCGCGCCCGCGCCACCGAACGGTTCTTCCGCGGCGAGACTGCCCGCAGCACGCCGGGCTCGGGGCTCGGCCTGTCGCTGGTGCAGGCAGTGGCGGTGCTGCATGGCGGCACGCTGCGGCTGGAGGACAACCGGCCCGGACTGCGGGCCGTGATGTCGATGCCGGCGCTGACCGCCGCCAATGCCCCACCATTTCATTCCTGACGAAAGCGTCATGTCCGGCCAAGAGTGCGGTACGGCGAGCCGGGGCAGGATGGTGGCGATGATGACGGATGAATCCTCGCTGCCGCGGCGCCGGGTGGTTGTCGGCATGCCGGCCTGGTTCGGCCTGGCGCTGGCGGCGCAGGCGCAGCCGACCCAGACCGACGTCTCACCGGACCGGGTGACGTCCGACAGCCCCGAATTCTGCGCCCGGCTGTCCGACCAGCTCCGCCAGTACGGCCACGAGCACCGGCCGGAACCGGTGCCCGAGGAGGTGCGAACGCTCGGGCAGGAGGGCAGAAAGATGTGCAGCGAGGGCCATGTGCGCCCCGGCATCCTGCGCCTGCGCCGGGCACTGCAGATTCTGCGCGGGGAGGAGACGGACCCGCGCTGATGTGCCTTTGCACGCTAGCCACGGGTCAATGCGGAATAGTTCCTTCATCACCTAGCCGGAACAGCAACTAAGGCAATGCCGAGCATTAGACGAGTCAGCCGCGACCGTCGGCGCCGCAATAGACTGGACGGTGCATGCAAAGTGGCCTGCGAATTTGTGGAAATTGCCGAACTGGGGGCAACGCTCAGATTGCTTCCGATTCCACCATAGCAGCGAAGCAAGAGGCACACCCATACTATGTACAGCCAAGCCAAATATTTCACAAAATAGCGTAAGCGCCTGTTTTGGTAAGCAAATTCAATGAGTTGCCGTGAAAGACCTTCAACAGGCGAGCACGGGCGCTGTTCGCACAAGCAGCCCACGAGGACCAATCAGCCAATCTTCGAGAACAGCGCCTATTATAGACTCATATAGGCATCAAATTATTGCTTTTAACGACGACTCGACACGCAATGGCACACCAGAAACGCCCCCCGGCTCAACGTGTTAGCCTTTCAAATGACACAGAAAAACTAACGCTCAGCACTCAGCCTAAGTTCCTCATCAATTATACTAGAAAGTAGCTCTCTTTTGCGCTTGTTTAGCGATAGCACCTCCCTTCGTAGTTCGTCAAGTTTGTTCAACGTCTCTACATCTAGGTTGCTTTTTCTCGGTGCCGCAAAGTTGCTGGCTTGGGTTGAAGGCTCCAGCAACGCTTCAACCTCAGCCTTGATTCTGGGGTCTACCATGTCACACTAACTCCACCGCCTCAGCAAAAATATCAGATATCTTCTGCCCGAGGTTAGTAAATAATTCGTTAAGACCGCGCCATTCGTGCGCCAACTCATCCCCGCCATCGATCGCCGTCACAAAACGCAAATCCCCGTCATTAGCTAGGATCGGCACACAAAAGACCCATTGAAGATCAGAGCGTATTACCCTACGACGCTCATCATGTTTTGGATCGCGTAAATAATGCAATAGGTCTTCTTTCTTAAAGAGTTTTGGCGTAGGAGAACTCCGCCATTCCTCCGCAAACGAACCTTCCATTGGCAGGACGAGACCGATGTCTTCATCCGTCTCAAAATTTGTGCAATGCTCAAGCCGTACAGATTTTTTATGGCCATTTGGCGCAACCGCTAGGGAAGCTCGAATTTTTTTGGAAATCACACGCGTTTTTAGTGCTTCCGGGTTATTCTCCAATTCTTTTTGAACGACGACTTGCGCCAATTGGCAGAACCTAGCGAGCACCCTCGGTTCCTCGAAGTGTCGCTGAAGTTGGACCCGAGTTGCATTTTCAGCATCAAGGACAACCTGCAATGTCTTTGGCCGACCCAAATCAAATCCGAGCAGACCAACCTCAGTGCTAAGCCGGATTGATATGAAGGCATTCACCGCTCGCTTGTTAAGAACTGATGCTCCAAAAATTATGGTCCTTATAGCCTTTACCCACCAAGTTTCTTTCGCAAGGTCTTCAGCGCCCGGACTGGCATCGATTTCGATTCCTATTGTGACCGCTTTAGGATCGATTAATCTCTCTTCGTCGAAGCACCATGCGGGTAAATTCGAGACTAGTCCGCCGTCATAGTAATCCGCGCCTCTCACAGACCACCTTCCAAAAAGAACAGGCAGGCAGATAGATGCACACACGGCATCTGCCACAGAAATATTTGGAGTGTTTTCCGGACAGAAAAGGGTCAGCGAACAATTTGTTATATTTGTCGCAACAATCTTCAGCGTTGGCCCAAATCCCGCCCCAAAATCTGAAAACACAACGGTATGATCGGGGTCGTTTGGGAAAAGTTTATTTTGAAGAACAGCTTGCAATAAAGCTCTAAAATCGCCAAGGCGACCGAGGCCAGCGCTAAAAAAATGCCCAATCATGTATATGCCAAGCGCAAATCCAACCGATAGAACAAAACCGTAGATCGAAAAAAGCATATAAATATTTGGAAGAAGCGTATAATAAACACCAACAAAAAAGGCAGCTGATATGAGGACGAAACAAAGTCCAGCAATGAAGCGCTTCCGTCTTGACTTGAGAAAAAACCACACTGCCCGAAAGGCCCTTATGACAGGCCAACGACCTCGCCCGAATATGGATGTAGGCTTACGAAACCTTTCTTCGACTCGGTCTAGTATCGTTTGCCCCGTTTCCGGATCAACGATATCGCTGGCACAAATTCCGGCCGCAGCAAGGGCCGCAACTATCGCACCAGCCGAAGTGCCGGCGTATCCTTGAAAATCAAATCGCCCTTCCGTTTCGAGTGCGCGGAGCGCTCCGACATGTACCAACCCTTTCGCGCCGCCTCCTTCAAACACGACGAAACTTCTAAGCCGCGAAGCGACCGGCGTCGCAGCGGGCATCTCCATTGCAACTTCTCCGCTCCAAACTTGATCCTAACGTTAGGCAAAAGCGTTTAAGATGGCAAGAGGGCCATTGGGAACGCGCTTGGGTGGTGCGAACACTCGCGCGATTCACTCACGAACGATTCCCACGATGGCCCTTTGGCCGCAATTTCTGGACGGCGTTCACAGCTTCGGACGGAAATGCTGCGGTGGCGGTTCTCAACAGGTAAGATTTATTGCTTTTGTAATTTGGCCAGCAAATAGCTAGTATTGTTGATTGCGGTATAATAATACACCCTACGCTAAATCGACGCTTCCTGCATAAAATTACTTCTTGCATTCGAAATCACACGAGGGCTTGGAGGCTGCCCGGAATGAAATGGGAGCATTCGTTTGCGTTTAATTCTACCTGTATACGTCCTTTCCTCAGCCACTGATTTCCCAGAATTTGTCTGAGGCGGGGAATTGCCAGAGGATACTGGTTAAACAGGTAATTCTATTTGTGCTAGCCCAACCGCACCTGTCCAACTGCCTCCGCTAACCCGTTGATAACCCGCCATCATGGTTCGTTCTGATCCAAGTCCGGGTTAGATTCTCTACGAAACGGTCAAAACCGTGTCCATACAACTCACGCGATTGTGATTGCTCGGTGAGCGTTGTATCGTTTCTATTTTTTAATTATCATTCCAGAAAAACTCGCTCTGCCGCCCACGTTGCCATTGCCGACCCATTCCGTGCGAAATTTATCACGCTGGATCGGATGTCTACAGTATTTATAATAGAAAGTGGAAAACTCTGGCAGAGCCGAACTTCGGCCGCCCCGCGACAAAGAAAAATCGCCTGCAACAAAACAAAGCAGTTATGAAAGCTTTATTAGTAGGCCATCGCTTTTTCCAGACATGACCAAGGCCCATCTAAGCCTGCTTGAGGTCGATCAAGCCCTGCCGGATCTTCCGCCCGCGAAGAATCCGATCCTCAATATACGCCGCGTCCCCCCAGCGCACCGCGCGCGCCATCGCCTGCGCGTCTTCGGTGAAGCGGGCCAGCATCTCCAGCAGCGCCTCGCGATTGTTCAGGAATATGTCGCGCCACATCACCGGGTCCGATGCGGCAATGCGGGTGAAGTCGCGAAACCCCGAGGCGGCGAACTGCATCACCTCCTGCCGGCTCTCGCCCTCCAGGTCGTCGGCGGTGCCGCAGATGGTGAAGGCGATCAAATGCGGCAAATGGCTGACGATCGCCATCACCCGGTCGTGATGGCCGGGCTCCATGCTCGACACCATCGATCCGCAGCGCCGCCAGAACTCGGCCAACCGTTCCACCGCATCGGGATCGGTGCCCGGCGGCGGCGTCAACAGGCACCAACGGCCCTCGAACAGGGTGGAAAAACCCGCATCCGGCCCGGAATATTCGGTGCCCGCCACCGGATGCGCCGGCACGAAATGCACGCCTTCCGGCACCAGCGGGCCGACATCGCGGATCACCGACTGCTTGGTGGAGCCGACATCGGTCAGGATGCAGCCCGGCGCCAGATGCGGCGCGATCGCCTCGGCCAGCGCCGCATAGGCGCCCACCGGCGCGCACAGCATGACGCAATCGGCCCCCTCGACCGCCCGCCCCGGGTCGAGCTCGGTGCGGTCGGCGATGCCCAACTCGCGCACCCGCGCCAGGGTGGCCTCGCTGCGGGCGTTGGCCACCACCTCGGCCGCCAGCCCGCCGCGCTCGCGCGCCGCCCGCGCCACCGAACTGCCGATCAGCCCGATTCCGAGCAGCGCCAGCCGGCGGAACAGCGGCTCAGCCATCCGTTTCGCCGTCGGCCGGCCGGGCCGACATGAAGGTGGTCAGCGCGTCGGCCACCAGGGTGCATTCCTCGGCGGTGCCGACGGTGATGCGCAGACAGTGCGGCAGGTCATAGGCCGCCATGCCGCGAATGATGATGCCGCGCCCGCGCAGGAACGCGTCGGCCCGCTTCGCCCGCGCCGCGGTGGCGAAATCGGCCAGGAAGAAATTGCCGTGACTCGGCCAGACCTTGATCCCCAAAGCCTCCAGCGCCGCTGACAGGCGGCCCCGCCACTCGACGTTGTGGGCGACGCTGCGCTCCACCCAGCCCGGCTCCGCCAGCGCCGCCACCGCGGCCGCCTGGGCGGCGATGTTGACGTTGAACACGCCGCGCACCCGGTTGATGGCGTCGATTACCGCCGGCGGCCCGTAGGCCCAGCCCACCCGCATGCCGCCCAGCCCGAACACCTTGCTGAACGTGCGCAGCATAATGGTGTTGTCGCCGGCATCAACCAGCGCAATGCCAGGGTCGTAGCCGGGGTCGGTGACGTATTCGGCGTAGGCGGCGTCGATCACCAGCAGCACCTCGGGCGGCAGGTCCCGGCGCAGCCGCGCCATCTCCTCCTCCGGCAGCAGGCTGCCGGTCGGGTTGTTCGGGTTGGCCAGGAAGACGATGCGGGTGGCCGGCGTGACCGCGGCCAGGATGAGGTCCACATCCGCGGTCAGGTCGCGCTCCGGCACCTTCAGCACCCGGCTGCCGGCATAGGTGCCGGCGATCTGGTACATGGTGAAGCCGTGCATCGTCATGATGATGTCGGCACCCGGCCCGCCATAGATGTGGCAGATGTGCTGGATCAGCTCGTCCGAACCGGTGCCGCAGACGATGCGCTCCGGGTCGAGCCCGAACCGCGCCCCGATCGCCCGGCGCAGCGCGCCCGAGCCGCCATCGGGATAGCGGTGGATCTCGGCGGCAACCTGACGGAACGCCTCCTGCGCGCTCACCGGCGGGCCGAACGCGCCCTCATTGGAGGACAGTTTGAGGATGCGGTTCACGCCCTCCACCTTCGACTCGCCGCCGACATAGGCGGCGATGGTCAGAATTTCGGGGCGCGGGGTCGGTGCGGTCATGCGTTGTCTTCCTCCACGGGCACGGCATAGGCGCCCAGAACCACCGGCGGGCGCAGCGCATCGGCCAGCGTCGCCAGCCTCGGGTCGTCGTCGGTCACGAAACCAGCCACATCCACCAGCGCCTGCGCCACCGGCACGCGCGGGTCGCGCCGCAGCAGCGTCTGGCCGAGGACGAATCCGGACGCGGCCAGGGCTGCGGCCAGCCGCGCCCGGCTCTGTTCGGGCGGCAGCTCTAGGGCGATGAGCGAGCGGTCCTCGCCGCTCCGGTCCGGCGGCACCGCGGCCACCACCAGCGCCTGCACCCGCCGCGCCCCCTCGGCGCGCGACGACCAGAACGGCAGGCGCGCCACCACATGAATGCGCGGATCGGCCCGGTGCAGCAGCGTCGTCCACCAGGGCTGCGCCTCCTCCTCGGTCGGCAGCGGCAGCACCGCCGCGGTGGCGGTGCCGGCACCGACCTCGGCGATCGCCTGCGCCGGGCTGCGATGCACATGCAACGGTGTCAGCGCCCCGAAATGCTCGCGGGCGCATTGCGCATAGCCGTTGCCGGGCTCGGCCTCGCAGGCGGTGATGGCATACGCGCCTTGCATGGAAGTGGTCGCCGCCAGCAATTCGCGCCATACCCGCACCACCGCACGGCGCGGCAGGTGGCCCTGGTGGCGGCGCAGCAGGCGGCGCAGGATGCCGGCCTCGCGGCCAGGACGCAGCGCCACCCGCCCTTTGCCGCCCTGGGCGCTCACCTGCGCCACCACCTCCGCCCGTGCCATCAGCAGGTCATGGATGGCATCGTCGAGGCGATCAATTTCCGCACGCAGACCGACCAGCATGGCGGCGGCGTCATCGGTCGGGTCAGGGTTGCCAAGGGAGGTGCTGGACATTCTTGCGGCAGGTTCCGGGGGTTATTTTGCAATAGCGGATGCGCGGCCGCCTGCATAGGCAGCCGCTCCGCGTTGATGTTGCAGCCGGTCCGGCGCCGCCCTATGCGTTGCCATCATGGACACCGACCGGCACCCCACCGAGCACCAGCACGTCGTCTTCGATGACGGGCTTGCGCTCGAGTGCGGAGTCACGCTGAAGCGGCTGGTGGTGGCCTACCGCACCTACGGGCGGCTCAACGCGGAACGCTCCAACGCCGTGCTAATCTGCCATGCGCTGACCGGGGACCAGTACGTCGCCGAAACCCACCCGGTCACCGGCAAGCCGGGCTGGTGGGACATGGTGGTCGGCCCCGGCCGGCCGATCGACACCGACCGGCTGTTCGTGGTCTGCGCCAACGTGCTCGGCGGCTGCATGGGCACCACCGGGCCGCGCAGCCCGCGCGACGACAACGGGGGCAGCCCCTGGGGCACCGATTTCCCGCCGGTGACCATCCGCGACATGGTGCACGCCCAGAAGCGGCTGATCTGCCACCTCGGCATCAAGCGTCTGTTCGCCGTCGTCGGCGGCTCGATGGGCGGCATGCAGGCGTTGGACTGGGCCGCCGCCTACCCCGAATCGGTGTTCGCCGCCGTGCCGATCGCCACCGCCGCCTACCACTCCGCCCAGAACATCGCCTTCCACGAGGTCGGCCGGCAGGCCATCTTCGCCGACCCGGACTGGCAGGGCGGCCGCTACTGGGAGACCGACAAGATACCGGCCCGCGGCCTGGCGGTCGCGCGCATGGCCGCCCACATCACCTACCTCTCCGAGCAGGCACTCACCCGCAAATTCGGTCGCCGCCTGCGCGGCCAACCCGGCGACCGCAGCGGGCTGTCGCTGTTCGGCGACATCTTCGAGGTGGAAAGCTACCTGCAGCACCAGGGCAGCACCTTCGTGCGCCGCTTCGATGCCAACTCCTACCTCACCATTACCCGCGCCATGGACTTCTTCGACCTCGCCGCGGAATACGGCGGCGACCTCTCGAAAGCCTTCGCCGGCACCAGCACACGGTTCTGCCTGGTCAGCTTCAGCAGCGACTGGCTGTTCCCGACCGCTGAAAGCCGGACGATCGCCCGCGCACTGAACCGCGCCGCTGCCAATGTCAGCTTCGTCGAAATCCCCTCCGACAAAGGCCACGACGCCTTCCTGCTGGACGAACCCGACTTCCACCGCACCCTGGCCGGCTTCCTCGCCGGCTGCGCCGAACACGCGGGGCTGCCTTCGTGAGGCAGGGTCCAGTAAGGAAGGCCAGGGCTCTGCCCTGGACCCGCCAAGGGCCGAGAGGCCCCTGGACCCCATTTCGTTTAGACAGTTGTTGTGCGAGGGGGGTGAGGAGGGGCCGCTGCTTCTCCTCACCCCCCTCGCACAACAACTGTCCAAGTGATGGGGTCCAG
>CAIXDS010000005.1 GCA_903918195.1 uncultured Acetobacteraceae bacterium
AGCTCAACCCTCGACCAGCAGGGACCAAAACAACCCGTCGACCATTTGTCCGAGCCAAACGCTTCCAGAGCAAGGCAACGTAACCGAGCCTAAATGTCGAACCCGGCTGTACCAAAGTCGTTGACACGTTCCGCCCTCCGATCCTGGTTGAACCCGTCCTCTCCCGCTGCTTCTCTGTTCGCGCAGAAGGGAATGAACCGCATGCACACCGCACTGACCGAGCCGACGCTGCGCTTTCCCATGACCGAGCCTCCGCCATTCGGCGTGCCGCAGCAGGTGGCGCCCGGCGTGCTGTGGCTGCGCCTGCCGCTGCCGTTCCGGCTCGATCACATCAACATCCACCTGATTGAGGACGGTAACGGCTGGGCGGTGCTCGACACCGGCATCGGCGATGCCCGGACCCAGGAAATCTGGGATGCGGTGCTGGCCGGGCCGCTGCGCGGCCGGCGGCTGACCCGCATGATTGTGACGCACTTCCATCCTGACCATGTCGGCCTGGCCGGCTGGCTGGCGCGGCGGCACGAGCTGGAACTGTGGATGCCGCAATCCGAGTACCTGTTCAGCCTGGCGCTGCAATACGCCCCGGCTGATCTGGGATCGGAGAGCTGGCGCCCGTTCTATCGTCGCCATGGGCTGGACGAGCTGGCCACCGAGCGGGTGCTGGAGCGCGGCCATGTCTATCTCCGCATCACCACTGGTGTGCCGAGTACCTATCGCCGCATCCAGCATGGTGATTGTCTCGATATCGGCGGCCGGACCTTCCAGGTGCTGACCGGCGGCGGGCATGCGCTTGAACAGGCCATGCTGTTCTGTCGTGAAGAAAAACTGTTCTTCGCGGCCGATCAGGTGATCGCGAAAATTTCCCCCAATGTCAGCGTCACTGCCATGGAGCCGGAGGCGAATGCGCTCGGCATCTACCTGCACTCGCTGGCGCAACTGCGCCGGGCAGTTCCGATGGATGTGCTGGTGCTGTCCGGCCATGGCCTGCCCTTCGCGGGGCTGCACGTGCGCATCGACGAACTGATCGCCCACCACGCGGCACGCTGCGCGCAGATCGCCGAGGCCAGCCGGGAAATGCCGCTGTCCGCCGCCGATATCGTGCCGATCCTGTTCCCCCGCCTCCTGGACGAACATCAGACCGGATTCGCTTTCGGCGAGGTTCTGGCGCATGTGAACCATATGCAGGCGCAGGGTGAATTGGTGGCGGAGAAGGACGCGGAGGGCGGGTTTCGCTTCCGGGCTGCCGGATGAGTGCGGCTGGCGACGGACCGATCGGGGGAGCCATCAAATCGCCGTGCGTGGCTTGCTGTCCGGGTTGCCCATAAACACGGAAATGTGGCGTAATAAGGTCGTGAGATAAATTCGGGATTCGGGCAGCTACCCGCTCAGTTATTGACCCGGCCTGGGTGCACTTGGATTAAGCCGCATAGCGGAACGTCGGATGCTGGAAGAAGCTGCGGATGCGTTTTGGCGACTTTGAGAGCTTGCGTATGTGGTTGATGACGTTGCGCTTC
>CAIXDS010000006.1 GCA_903918195.1 uncultured Acetobacteraceae bacterium
GGCATCCCAGTGGTGAGGAGCCTTCGTGGAAGGCGCCGCTTCCCACACAGCTCTGGCTCTTTTATTTTGCCAATTAAATCAATCAGATAGCTTAACCTAGTGCCTATGGGGCTCTGCCCTGGACCCGCTAAGGGCGGAGCCCTTAGAACCCATTCTTTAGAAGTTTACCCGGTCGCCCCCTTTGAGCTTGAGGATGTTGCGTGCTTCGGCCGGCGTTGCGATGTCCAGGCTGAGATCCTCCAGGATGCGGCGGATTTTCGTCACCTGCTCGGCGTTCGACGTCGCAAGCTGGCCCTTGCCGATATACAGGCTGTCCTCCAGCCCGACGCGCACATTGCCGCCAAGAATGCCGGCCATGGTGGTGAAGGCCAGCTGGTGGCGCCCCGCCGCCAGCACTGACCAGACATAGTCGCCGCCGAACAGCCGCTCCGCAGTATCGCGCATGAACACCAGATTGCGCGGATCGGCGCTGATGCCGCCGAGGATGCCGAAGATGCTCTGCACGAACAGCGGCGGCTCGACCACCCGGCGGTCGAGCATGTGGGCCAGGTTGTACAGGTGGCCGATGTCGTAACATTCAAACTCGAACCGGGTGCCGTGACCACGGCCCATCAGTTCGACGATTCTGGCAATGTCCTTGAAGGTGTTGCGGAAGATAAAATCCTCGGTGCGGGCGAGGTAGGGTTGTTCCCAGGCGTACTTCCATTCCTTCACCCGCGCACCGGCTCCCGCAATGTTGAAGTTCATGCTGCCCATGTTGAGGCTGCACATCTCCGGGCTGGCCAGCAGCGGCGCGGCGAGCCGTTCCTCCACCGTCATGCCGAGGCCGCCGCCGGTGGTGATGTTCACCACCGCATCGGTGCTCTGCTTGATGATCGGCAGGAAGCGCATGAACACGGCCGGGTCGGGGGTGGGCTCGCCGGTGTCGGGGTTGCGGGCGTGCAGGTGGATAATGGCGGCGCCGGCCTCCGCCGCGGCGATCGACTGGGCGACGATGTCCTCCGGGGTGATCGGCAGGTAGGGGGACATGCTGGGGGTGTGGATGGCGCCGGTGACGGCGCAGGAAATGATGACCTTGGACACGCGTTTGTCTCCCCATGGCGGCCGGTTGCGGCGAAGTGTGCACCGGGCGGCGCGGGCCGCCAAGAACGGTTCCCGACGGCCGGCGCCTGGGGTATAGTGGGGCTGCAAATGGCCATGTCCGCGTAGCTCAGCAGGATAGAGCACAGGATTCCTTGTGGTTGAACTGGGCGTTGCGCGCGGAAACGGCGCAACGGATCCGCTCAAAGTCGGGGAAAGCGTCGGCCGCTCGGGCCACGCCGATCCCGAGCCAAGCCCGGGCGAAAGCCGGGGAAGGTGTAGAGACTGGACGGGCGGCACCTAAGGGCTTCGGCCTAAGGTGAAGGGACAGTCCAGACCACGAACGCCTTCACAGGCGGCGGCGAAAGCCGAAGTGGGATGAATCCTGGGGTCGTGGGTTCGAATCCCGCCGCGGACGCCATTTGCCAGACCGCCCCGGTTCTCCGGTCAATCACGATGCCGACGCGCCGGTCTGGCCGCCATCGTCCAGCCCCTTGTTGCAGTCTTGTTGCCGCTCACAGAGCTGTGATATTGTTTCCAACAAAATTATACAGTATCAAGCAAGCTGCTGATTTCGAGTGCGACTGAACGCGCCAATTCTCGCACCAACCACTGCCCCGGGATGCCGAGTCCATGGACGGCCCTGACGTGCCACCACTGCGACCGGATGGCCCCGTCGATCGCTCCGATCCATCGGTGGCTCTTGTGCGGCCCGCCTGGCTGCCGCCGGCTCACCTGCGCCATGTCGGAGTTGATCATTCCGCTGTTCTGCGATGCCTGCACCGGCGCGCGCAACCGACAGCAATTCGGGGAACGTCACGCCATGGCACCGTAGTATCCCGTCCTCCGGCCAAGCCTCTGCCAGCATTGCGCTGAACGCAGCAACGACACGAGCGTTGCGCCATGGATCAGAAATGGGAGTTCTGTCATGCCAGATGTCATTGAATACAGATCGTTCTATATCAGCTACTGGCCCGGAGGCTCCGGAGATATTGGGGCAGGCAACTGGATCACCGGCTACGATTACGATGTGACCACCGGCCAATACCTCGGCCTCGTCCAAGGAGCTGCGGGCTCCGACGTTGTGTTCGGGGGCTTAACGTTGTTGCCCAACAACCAAGTCGTGCTCTTTAGCGCCGACGGAACACTGTCAGGCGACTTGGTCTGTGGTTCCTTCTCAATGCTGGGCGATGGGCCATACATTCTGCTCGGAAATTTGTCCGCATCAACCGGGTATATCGGTCCTCTCACGAAGTTAACCGTCGACGCGGGCGCTTCACTGTCGGTCACCACACTTACGGTGAACGGCGGCACCATCCAGATCGCGGGCGGCGAGACGTTGACGCTGTCCGATGCGTCGCTCGGCGCTACCATCGTCGGACCGGGCACGCTGGCGACCACCGGCACGATAACGATCAGCCCGGGTGGTGGCCTCTTACTCGATAATGACGGACTGACCTGGACCAACAGCGGCACGGTGCTCGACGGCGGCGGCATTGGCGTCGGACTGACTTCTCCCCCCAGCCCTCTGCCGATGACCATCATCAACCAGTCAACGGGCACCTTCGATATCAGCGGAGGCGCGTTTCAGACTTTCACCCCCTCCGTCTATCCGAGCAGTATCCCGATCATCTTTGACAACACCGGCCTGCTGGAGACGACCGCGGGAACCAGCGCCGTCGGCTTCGATGCCACGCTCGACAACACCGGCACGGTCCTGATCGGGCCGGGTACGTTGGAACTCTTTGCCGGACTGAACAGCACCGGTACGGTCCTGATCACGGCGGGCACGCTGAAACTCGATGCCGGCGGCACCTTGGGCGGCACCGTGACCACGGACAACGCGGGCACTTTGGCATTTGCCGGCGGGGCCTGTACCGTGACAGGCACGGTCGTCATGGACGGCACCCTGGCGGTAAGCGGCGGATCGGTCACATTCGGAACAACGCCGACCACCATTGCGAACCTGGCGGTAAGCGGCGGATCGGTTGCTTTCGATGCAACAACGGAGACGGTTACTGGTGACGCGGTGCTCACCGGCGGAACGGTGTCGATCGCGAGTGGCCAGACACTGACACTATCCGGCGCGGTAACGCTGGTTAACGCCCCGATCGACGGCCCCGGCACGCTGCTGACCACCGGCGCGATCGCTTTGGAGGTCGCAAGTCTGGACGGCAGCCTGGTGTGGGACAACAGCGGCACAGTGACCGAC
>CAIXDS010000007.1 GCA_903918195.1 uncultured Acetobacteraceae bacterium
CGGCGTGCATGCCGGCTGCTCCTACCTGGTCGCCTCGCGCGCGGCCGGCATCTCAACCGTCGCCGACATGCGCGGCAAGCGGATCGGCCTGGCCGATCTCGGCAACCCCAACCGGTTCCTGTACGCCTCGGTACTGAAGAAAGCGGGCATCGACCCCGAGACCGACGTCACCTGGCGGCAGTTTCCGGCCGACGTGTTCCCGATCGCCATCGCCAAGGGCGAGATCGACGCCTTCGTCGACAACCATCCGAACGTCTATTTCGCCATCAAACGCAGCAACGGCGACCTGTTCGAACTGGCCGCCAACGGCAGCGGCGCGCTCGGCCAGCGGACTTGCTGCGTGCTGGCGCTGCGCGGGGCGCTGGTGCGCGACAACCGGCCGGCGGCGGCGGCGCTGACCCGCGCCATGGTCGAGGCGGCATTGCTGGTCGACAGCAACCTCGATCTCGCGGTCGAGACCGAGCGGTTTTTCGCGCCGAAAAGCGTCGCCGGGCCGCGGGAAATCCGCGACATGCTGGCGAGCTATCCGTATGACGCGCATCGCGGCTGCCCGACCGGCGAGGAGTTCCGCCAGCAGGTGCTCTCCTTCGCTCGCGATCTCAAGGATGTCGGCATTCTCAAGCCCAGCACCGACCCGGTCCGTTTCGCCAACCGGATCACGGTGGACGTGCTGGCCGCCTGACCGCGCTGTTTCCACTCCCAAAAGGACCGGCCGATGACACCAACGCCGCCACCGCCGGCCGGCCGACGCCAGGTCCTGGCCGGACTTGCCGGCGCGCTCGGCGCCGCTGCCGCCGCGCCCGCGCAGGCGGCGTTCGACCCGGCGTTGTTCGACATCCGCCGCTACGTCTATATCCCGAGCGCCACGACACCTGACGTGACCGTCATCGATGCCGACACCGGTCGCATCGTCCCCAGCTTGCAAACCGACATGATCGCCCGCCAAGTCGTGGTGGACCGGGCCACCGCCAAGCTGATTGCCACCGACGCCGCCAGCGCCACAGTGTCGCTGGTTGATGTTTTCGCCGGCACCATCCGCAAATTGGCTCTACCGGCCCCGGCCGAGCGGCTGACGGTGGGCATCAGCGGGCGGCTCGCCGCGGCAAGCGACCTGGCGGGCGGAACGATCACGCTTATCGACCTCAACGATGGCCGGGTGGATACGGTGATCGCAGGCCTGCCGCGCCTGCGCGACGTCATGTTCGGCGCGCAGGACACGGTGCTGTATATCGCCGCCGAGAGTCTTGACGGCATCGGCGTGATCGACGTGGCCAACGCCCGGCTGTCGCACCAGGTCGCCACCTTCCAACCGACCCGTGCCGGTGTGGGCGCGCTCGCCAGAACCCCGAACGGACGCCAGATCCTGGCCCAACCGCAAGGCGGGGGACCCATCAGCGTGCTCGACCCGGAGCAAGGCAAGCCGGTCGCCCAGCTTGCCGCCGGGCCCGGCGCCGCGGGCATGTTCCCGTCAGGGACAGGCACGTTTCTGCTGGTTCCCGACAACGACGAAGCGACGCTGTCTGTGTTCCGTACGGAACACCTGGAGAACCCGGTGGCGCTGCCCGGTGCCGCGGGCATGATCGGCGTCTACACCGCCTGGCTCGACTCCGTTGCCTTCGTGCCCAGCGCGGCCGGAAGCCGGCTATTGATCTATGATCTTGACGCGCTAAGGCCTGCCGGCGAGATCGCGCTGGCCGGTCCGCCTTTGCGTGGCGCGGTGACCCCCGACAGCCGCACCCTGTATCTGCCGGTGCGCGACCCGCCATGCGTCGTGGCGGTGGATGGGGCGAGCCGGACGGTTTCGGCCAGGTTCGATCTTGCGAGCCCACCACTGGCGGCGCTTGTTGCGGGTGGCTGGGGGATTTGCCACTGAGATCCTGGCGGCGTGTTGCTCTTCGAACCCGGTTTCAGGTCCACACGTGGGTCCGGCGGTCTTCCACCCGCTTCGCCTTATGCGTGGCCCGCGGCAAGCTGTCCGCCGGCAGCACCTTCACCTCGGCAGCCACGCCTGTCACTGCCTTCAACCGTCCGGCGAAACGTTCGGCCAGGGCCGGATCTGTGCCGTTGAAGCCATGCCTGCGCTCGATCTCCACGATCAGCCGGTCGAGGTGCTCCACCCGATCCACCACCAGACGGTATTCACCGGTGAGATCGCGATCAGCGCGCGCCAGGGCTTCGACGTCGCTCGGGAAGATGTTGACCCCCTTGATGATCAGCATGTCGTCACGGCGTCCGTGCACACCATGCATGCGGATGGAGGTGCGCCCGCAACGGCATGGCTCGGACGCGAATGACACGATATCTCCGGTCCGAAACCGGATCATCGGCCGCGCCGATTTGCGCAACGTGGTCAGCACCATTTCGCCCCGCTCGCCCTCGCGAACCGGCGCCAGTGTGTCGGGATCAAGCACTTCCACATGGATGTGATCCTCGGCCCAGTGCAACCCGTCGCGTTCCTCGCACATGCCGGCGCAGGAACCGAAAATGTCAGACAGACCGTAATAGTCGTACACCGAAGCGCCCCACAGTGCTTCGATGCGTTCGCGTGTTTCGGGGATCGAGCCGCCGGGCTCGCCGGCAACGAAGATGCGGCGCACCGCAAGGTCCTGCCGCGGATCGATGCCTTCCTTGATCGCGGTCTCGCCCAGATACCAGGCGTAGGAGGGTGTGGTCCAGATGGCGGTTGCCTGAAACTCGCGCAGGATGAACAGCAGCCGCTCGGAGGGCAGCGTGCCGGCATGGATGCTGAGCGCACCGAGCTTCTGCGCGCCAAGCACGCACGGGCCGCCAACGAAAAGGGAGAAATTCAGCGAATGCGCGTAGCGGTCGGTCGGCCGCAGCCCCGATGACCAGAACTGCCGCGCTTCGTAGTCAATCCATTCGTCGAAGTCCCGCGCCGTGAAGGGCGAGGCGGTCGGGGCACCGGTCGATCCGCTGGAAGCGGAGATGTAGACGATATCGCGCTCGGGCACGGCGACCAGGTCCCCCCAGGGCGGCACGGCCGACTGGCGATCGCGCAATGTGCGCTTGTCGATCAAGGGGAAGCGCCGCAGATCATCCAGGCTGCACAGTTGGTCGGGGTGAACGCCGGCGGCGTCGAACGACGAACGATAGAAAGGCGCGTTGAGATAGGCGTGCTGCAGGTGGCGTTGCAGCGACGCGAGTTTCTGCGCGTCCCATTCCGCCCGGCTCTGTCGTTCCAGCTTTTCGTCCCAGAACGGCGAGTCATCGGCCCGCAAGTGCTTGGGGGGTTCGGTCATGACGTACTCCGTTGACACCGCCGCTCAGGTCACGTCGGCAGTGATCCGGCGGGCGTAGCGCTCCGGATCGGTGCTGGACTTCAGCACGCCGGCTTCTTTGAGTTCCTGCGCGTACAACACGATCTGCCGGCGGAACGCTTCGCCGATCGGCTGCTCAGCGTAAGGATAGCTCTGCAACATTTCGCTCAGCGATTTCGTCGGCACGCTCTGCGGCGTATAGCGCGAGAAGAATTCGACCGCGCGGTCCGGATTGACATAGACATCGTGGCAGGCCTCCAGCAGCGCCAGCGTCACGGCACGGGCTGCTTCCGGGTCCTGGCGCACCAGGCTGCCGCGGATGCCGAGCACGCAGCAGGTGCGTTCGGCGAAATCGCCGGTCCCGTTGGAGGCCAGACGGAACAGTTTTCCTCCGCTGCGCTGCACCTGCAAATAGACCAGCGGATCGCCGGCGACATAGGCGTGGATCTCGCCTTTCTGCACCGCTACCGGCATCATGTCGGTGGGGTATTGCCGCCATTCCACGTCGTGTTCCGGGTCGAGGCCCTTGCGCTTCAGCACGATGGAATAAAGGTTCTTGTCGGGACTGGCGAAGTCCGAGACGCCGATGGTCTTGCCCTTCAGCGTGGCAAAATCAGTGATGCCGGCCTCGCGCGAAGCGACCAGGTACGAGCAGCCGCCATGCATGCCGGCAACCAGCTTCACGTCGAAGCCGTTCTCCAGCGGCTTGAGCCAGCGCAGGATCATGCCTTCGGCCACGTCAGACTTGCCGGTGGCGACGCCTTCCAGCAACTGGTCGGTGGACCCGCCGAAGTTCACCAGGTCGATGTCGAGTCCGTGGCGGGCGAAGAAGCCGCCATGGATCGCGACCGGCACGAACGACACGCAGAGCGCGTTCTGGTTCCAGGCCACGGTGAGCTTCTTGCGCCCGGCGATGATTGCCGGCGCCGGGGCCGGATCAACGATGGGAACCGGCCCGGCGGCGGCAATTGTGCTGAAGGCGCCGGAGGCGTGGCAAATGCCGTCGAACGCGATCGCCGGCATGACCGGGCCGGCGAAGGCACGCACCGCCGACAGGCCGATCGGGGCGGCGACGCCGAGGGCGGCGGCCGTGCCCAACATGTGCCGGCGCGATACAGCACGCGCCGTCCGGGGTTCGTTTGGATCGCTCATAATGTGGGTCCTTGCCCTGGCGCGCCGGATCGTCTGCCGGGACTACCCGGCATCCGGGCAGCTATCGCCGACCACCGCGACCAGCATCGCGCCGCCAGTTTACCCCGTCCGTTGCAGGATTCCACACATGTTCCATGTGAGTCAACCTCTGGACGATCATGCGCCGTATTTTTGCCCTCTGCCGGCGACGGTCGGCCGCGGCCGGCTCCTTCCGTGAGCCCAATACCGTCAATTTTCGTTGTTTAGTTCTATTGACTGACATAGGCAGTGCTACCCATATGGCGCTGGCAGCCGACCCACCCGAGTGCTGGCAGGTCGGCCCCCGTAAAGACCAAGGAGCCCACACATGGCAAAGTTCCGCCCCCTGCACGACCGTGTCGTGCTGCGCCGCCTGACCGCCGAGGAAAAAACCGCCGGCGGCATCATCATTCCCGACACCGCCAAGGAGAAGCCGAGCGAGGGCGAGGTGGTCGCCGTCGGACCCGGCGCGCGCGACGAGCAGGGCAAGATCGTGCCGCTATCCGTGCAGGAAGGCGACCACGTGCTGTTCGGCAAGTGGTCCGGCACGGAGGTCAAGATCGACGGCGAGGAACTGCTGATCGTCAAGGAATCCGACCTGTTCGGCATCATCAAGGGCGGCGACGCCAGGACCTCCCACAAGGCCGCGTGACGCGCCGCGCCCCATACGAAAGGACCAGGACACATGGCTGCCAAAGACGTGAAATTCGGGAGCGATGCCCGCGCCCGGCTGCTGCGCGGCGTCGATATTCTTGCCGACGCGGTGAAGGTGACGCTCGGCCCGAAGGGCCGCAACGTCGTGATCGACAAAAGCTTCGGCGCGCCGCGGATCACCAAGGACGGCGTGACCGTCGCCAAGGAGATCGAGCTGGCCGATAAGTTCGAGAATCTCGGCGCCCAGCTGATCCGCGAAGTCGCCAGCAAGACCAACGATCTCGCCGGTGATGGCACCACCACCGCGACGGTGCTGGCGCAGTCGATCGTGCGCGAGGGCGCCAAGGCGGTTGCCGCCGGGCTCAACCCGCAGGATCTCCGCCGCGGCATCGACAAGGCCACCACCGCGCTGGTGGAGGAGCTGAAGAAGAAATCCCGCAAGATCACCAGCCCGGCCGAAACCGCCCAGGTCGGCACCATTTCGGCCAATGGCGAAGCCGATATCGGCCGCATCATCTCGGAAGCGATGCAGAAGGTCGGCAACGAGGGCGTCATCACGGTCGAGGAAGCCAAGGGCATCCAGACCGAGCTCGACGTGGTCGAGGGCATGCAGTTCGACCGCGGCTATGTCTCGCCCTATTTCGTCACCAATGCGGAGAAACTTACCGCCGAGCTGGACCAGCCCTTCATCCTGATCCACGAGAAGAAGCTCTCCGGCCTGCAACCCCTGCTGCCGTTGCTTGAGGAAGTGGTGAAGACCGGCAAGCCGCTACTGATCATCGCCGAGGATGTCGAAGGCGAGGCGCTGGCCACCCTGGTGGTCAACAAGCTGCGCGGCGGCCTGAAGGTCGCGGCGGTGAAGGCGCCGGGCTTCGGCGACCGCCGCAAGGCCATTCTCGAAGACATTGCCATCCTGACCGGCGGCACCGTGATCAGCGAGGATCTCGGCATCAAGCTGGAAAGCGTGACGGTCGCCCAGCTCGGCCGCGCCAAGCGCGTGCTGATCGAGAAGGAGAACACCACGATTGTCGAGGGGGTCGGCAAGAAATCCGACATCACCGGCCGGGTGAACCAGATCCGCGCGCAGATCGAGGAGACCACCTCGGACTACGACCGCGAGAAGCTTCAGGAGCGGTTGGCCAAGCTCGCTGGCGGCGTCGCTGTTATCCGGGTTGGCGGGGCGACCGAGGTCGAGGTGAAGGAGCGCAAGGACCGCGTCGATGACGCGCTGCATGCGACCCGCGCCGCGGTTGAGGAAGGTATCGTGCCAGGCGGCGGCGTCGCGCTTGCCCGTGCCAGCCACGTGCTCGCCAAGCTGAAGGCCGACAATGACGACCAGCGCTTCGGCATCGAGATCGTCCGCAAGGCGTCGCTGACGCCGCTGCGCCAGATCGCCGAGAACGCCGGCGAGGACGGCGCCGTGATATCCGGCAAGGTGCTGGAGAAAGAGGAATACGACTGGGGCTTCGACGCCCAGACCGCCGAGTTCAAGGATCTGGTGAAAGCCGGCATCATCGACCCGACCAAGGTCGTGCGCACGGCGCTGCAGGACGCAGCCTCCATCGCCGGCCTGCTGGTCACCACCGAGGCCTTGATTGCCGAGAAACCGGAGAAGAAGGGGCCGCCGTCGGGGCCGCCGCCGGGCGGGGGTGATTTCGACTATTGAGGTAAGGAACGGCCAGGGGCAGCGCCCCTGGCCGCCGGGTGCAGGATGGTGCGGCGTCGCCCGATGCACCGGTTGCCTCGCTGACCCAACGTACTACGCGAATGAGCGGTGGTCTCGCTTGTCACACGATGGCAAAAAGTGTCTGTTATAGTAATGCAGCGTCTTGTATAGTGGATACGCCCTCATCAGCCCGGTTTCAAAGGAGACCCTCTTGGCACAGGCGGCGAGCAACGTGGTTGACCTTGCGGCATACCGGGCACGGCGCGCGGGCAATCGCCCGGCGGACGCAGCCTCGGCTCCGGTTCCGATGATGCCCATGTTCTGGACGTTCGTCTGGATGCCGGTCTGGCCGGTTTTCACCAACCATTCGGAATCGCATGCCTGAGGGAGGTCTGGCCACTCGGTCGGCTCTGTCTCTCGTGGGCAGCGGAGATGCCGGCGGTGATGATGCCTCCGAGGCGGTGGCGGAACTGCCAGCCATCCTCGGGCACAACATGCGTCGGCTGCGCACCCGCCAGGGCCATTCGCTGGAACGCCTGGCAAAACTGTCGGGCGTGAGTCGGGCGATGCTGGGACAGATTGAGAACGGAAAGAGCGTCCCGACGATCAGCACGCTGTGGCGCATTGCCACCGCCCTCGGCGTGCCTTTCGCGCAGTTGCTGGCCGCCGAGAAGGTGCAGCACATGGCGGTGCTGCGCGCCAAGGACGCCAAGGTGCTGGCGTCCAGTGGCGGGCATTTCACCTCGCGGGCGCTGTTTCCTTTCGAGGATGAGCGTCACGTCGAGTTCTACGAACTACGCCTGGCCCCGCACCACCGCGAGGATGCGTCAGCCCATCAGGCCGGCACCCGCGAAAACCTGTTGATCGCCCAGGGTGTCGTTGAAATTACCGTTGGCGACGATCCGCCCTGCGTGCTGGAAGCCGGCGACGCCATCCTGTTCGAGGCCGACCTTCCGCACGCCTACCGCAATATCGGTGCTGCCGAAGCGGTCATCTATCTGGTCATGACCTACGCCACGCGCGTCGGCTGACGGCGCCTCCGCCCGCGCCTCCGCTGCGACGGGGGACGGGCGATGCGGTCGCCGGGCACGAGATCAGGCGGCTTGTGGCTGCGTCATGCACCCCATCATCATCATGCCGCCACACATCATCATCATCGGCATGGCGTTCATCATCGCCATCATCTTCGTGCAGCATTCCATGAACATCTCCTTGGACATGCCGTCCATCGGCATCATGGTGCAGGTCATGCCGTCCGGCGTCATCGCGGCGGTCATCTTACACATCATCATCATTGGCATCATGGGCATCATCCCTGGCATTCCCATCGGCATCGGCATCATGCCGCCCATCATCGGCATCTGTGCAGGCATGGCCATCGGCATCATTGGCATCGCGGTGTTCATCTGGGCTCTCCTGATCGGCGCGACCCTTGGTCGCTGCTGGCAGGACTGTGCGTCCGCCCCGGCAGGGCGGCAACCGCTGATCAGGCGCTGCCTGCGCTTTCCTCCAATGGCTTGGACGCCCCGCCGCCATGCGCGGCGAAGCAGCCAGGATAGTGCCGCCTTCCTCCGCCATAGCGGACAAAGGCGGCGGCAGCCGCGCGGGCCTTACCAGCTCGGCAGCACGGCGCCGCTGAACGTCGCCAGGATGAACGCCTTCACCTCATCGGACCGGTAGCTGTCCAACAGCGCCCGCACCCAGGGCTTGTCGCGGTCCACGCTGCGCACGGCAATCAGGTTCACGTACGGGCTTTTCGGCGTCTCGCGCAGCAGCGCGTCGCGGCTGGGGTTCAGGTTGGCCGAAAGGGCGAAATTGGTGTTCACCGCCGCCGCATCCACGTCGTCCAGCGCGCGCGGCGTCTGCGCCGCATCGATTTCGATGAAGCGCAATTTGCGCAGGTTACTCACGATGTCGCGCAGCGTCGGCAGCAGCCCGACGCCCTCCCGCAGCCCGATCACCCCGGCATCCCGCAGCAGCAGCAGCGACCGTCCGCCATTCGTCGGGTCGTTCTGGATGGCGATCTGCGCGCCTTCGGGCACGTCCTCCCAGCGCTTCCAGCGGCGCGAGTAAATGCCCAACGGGAAGTTCACGGTGAAGCCGGCATTCTCGATTTTGTAGCCGCGATCCTTGATCTGCTGATCGAGGAACGGTTTGTTCTGGTAGGAGTTGGCCTGCAGGTCGCCGGCATCGAGCGCCGCATTGGGCGTGATGTAGTCGGAGAACTCGACAATCTGCAGCTCCAGCCCCTGGCGCGCCGCGACCGGGCGCACCGCCTCCAGGATCTGCGCGTGCGGCCCCGCGGTGGCGCCGATGCGCACGATCGTGGTTTCAGCCCGGGCGCTGCCGCCGGCCGCCGCTACCGCCAGACCGACCAGCACCAAACGGCGCGGATGCAAGAGAACCATGCAAAATCTCCAGTTCAGGCGGGCCGGATGCGCTTGTTGACATGGCGGGCGAGCGCCTCGCCGACGGATTGCAAGCTTTGTACCAGCACGATCAGCACCACCACCACCGCCGCCATCACCTCCGGCATGAAGCGCTGGTAGCCGTAGCGGATGCCGAGATCGCCAAGGCCGCCGCCGCCGACCGCGCCCACCATGGCCGAATAGCCGATCAGGCTCACCACGGTCAGCGTCAGGCCAAGCACGATCGCCGGCCGCGCCTCCGGCAGCAACACTTTCACGACGATCTGCATCGGTGTCGCGCCCATGGCGCGCGACGCCTCGCTCAGCCCGTGATCGACTTCGCGCACCGCGGCTTCGATGATGCGGGCGATGAACGGTGTGGCCGCCACCGTCAGCGGCACCATCGCCGCATTGGTGCCGATCGACGTGCCGGCGACCAGCCGCGTGAACGGGATGATGGCGACGACGAGGATGATGAACGGCGTTGAGCGTGTCGCGTTCACCACCAGCCCGAGCACGCGGTTCAGCGCCACCGCCTCGAACAACTCGCCGCGCCCGCTGGTGGCGAGGAACACGCCGAGCGGCAGGCCCAGCAGCGTTCCCAGCAGCGCCGCCACGGCAACCATGTACAGCGTCTCGCCAGTCGCATCGACGATCAGCCCGATCAACTCAGGCGACATAGCCCAGCCCCTCCCCCGACAGCCCGTGCTCGCGCACCACGGCGAGCGCCGTCGCCTCGGCCAATACCGGCACGGCGAGCAGCAGGTTTCCGAATGGTGCGCCGCCGATGCGGTCCACCTGGCCGGACAGGATCTGCACGTCGATACCGGCACTGCGCGCCAGGTGGCTGAGGAACGGCGCGGTCGCCTGCTCGCCGGTCAGCACAATGCGCAGCACCGCACGCCCACCCTCGACCGGACATGGAGACAATGCCGCGGCCAGATCGTCCGGCACGCCGCTTCCGGTCACCGACGCGACAAAGCTGCGCGCTGTTGCGGTTTGCGGGCGGGCAAACACGTCGTATACCGCCCCCTCCTCGATGATCCCTCCGCCTTCGATCACCGCCACGCGGTCGGCGATGTCCTTGATCACCTGCATCTCATGTGTGATCAGCACGATGGTGACGCCGGTGAGCGCATTGACGCGTCGCAGCAGGTCGAGGATCGACCGCGTTGTCTCCGGATCGAGCGCCGAGGTCGCCTCGTCGGAGAGCAGCACGCGCGGCTCGGTGGCGAGCGCGCGGGCGATGCCGACGCGTTGTTTCTGCCCGCCCGAAAGCTCCGCGGGATAACGGCCGCGCTTGTCCTCGAGCCCCACCAGTTCAAGCAACTCGCCGACCCGCGCGGCGATCGCCGGCCGGCGCGCACCTGCGAGTTCCAGGGGAAAGCCGATATTGTCGAACACCGTCCGCGACGACAGGAGATTGAAATGCTGGAAGATCATGCCGATGCGCCGGCGCAGCGTCCGCAGGCCGGCGCCGTCCAGCCCGCCGACCTCGGTGCCGTCGACCAGCACGCGGCCGGCACTCGGTCTCTCCAAACCGTTGATGACGCGCAGCAGCGTCGATTTCCCGGCACCGGACCGGCCGATCACGCCGTAGATCTCCCCCGGCGCCACCGCCAGCGACACGCCCTCGAGCGCGGTCACCTGGGCGTCGCGGCCGCGGGCCGGATACAGCTTCGAGACCGACTCGAAGCGGATTGCCGGCGGCTGCGTGGAAGCGGCGCGCGGCACCGCCGCGGCACCGATCCGCGTGGCGACGTTCATGCCTGCTGCCTCACCATGTGGGCTGCCTCACCATGTGGGAAGGATGTTGCCCTTGAAACGCTCCTGCACGAACGCCTTCACGTCGGGCGAGCGATACAGCGCGATGTAGCGGCGGATGCGCGGATCGTCGCGCCGGTCCTCGCGCGCGGCAAACACCAGCGTCCATTGCGAGTTCGCCCCCTCCTCGATCAGCGCCTTCTTCGGGTCGAGCTTGGCGAGGTAGGCATAGTTGTTCGTCACGAACGCCGCCGGCACGTCGTCGAGCGCGCGGGCAAGCTGGGCCGCGTCCAGCTCGACGAACTGGAAATGCTTCGGGTTTGCCGCGATATCCAGCACCGTCGCGGAGGCGTCCGACCCCGGTTTCAGCGTGATCAGGCCAAGCTGCTGGAACAGGAACAACGCGCGCGCCGCATTCGAGGGGTCGTTCGGGATGGCGAGCTTCGACCCGGCGGGGATGTCGGCCGCCTTGGCGTATGTCGTCGACCAGATGCCGGCGGGCACCACGATCGACGGGTCGAGCGCGACGATCTTATAGCCGCGCGCCTTCACCTGGGCGGCCAGATAGGGCCGGTGCTGAAAATTATTCAGGTCGATGTCGCCGGCTTGCAGGGCCGCATTCGGCTGGTTCCAGTCGGTGAACTCAATCACCTCCACTTTCAGCCCCTCCTTCGCGGCCAGTTTCGCGGCTTCGCGCAGGATGTCGCCGTACGGGCCGGCAGAGACGCCGACCTTGAGCGGCCGATCGGCCTCGGCGGCGACAGGGAACGGGAATACCAGGGGGGCCACACCGGCAAGCGCGGCGAGCGTCAGGGTACGGCGGCGGATCATAGGGAAGATACTCCTGCGTGCCGGGTCGGACCCGGACCGGTCGGGTGGCGCTGCGCGTGCAAGATTGAGAGCGAATCAGCGTCGACAGCGCGCGCCCGTCCGCAACGGCACCTGCACGCTGGACGAAAAGATCATGGCTTGCTCCACGGTATTCGCCGCCCTGCAATAGCCGCACCGACCCAGGGCGCGACCGTCTCAGAAAGAGGGCATTACACTAGTTATGAAAGTTGTTCCAGTCAAACGCATCTCCGCCAAGCGCTTTGCGCGAAGGTCCGGCCATCCTCACGCCAGCCATGCACATTTGCAACCGGCAATCGAGTTGACCACTATGATTTGGCGTGAAATTATCGCCGCACCACAGGCCCCGCTGTCGGGGTGTCGCGGACAGAGTGCATCGACATGCCGCCCACGCCCCTTCAGCCGGCCGACCCGCATGCAAGGCTGCGCGTCGACAGCGCCGCCTTCCTCGGTATCGACAACCCCGTGCGCATCCGCCGGCAGCTCGACATCGCCCTGTCCGATCATTGCTACCAGCCACGCATCGACGATCCGCTCGCCGACTGGGTGGCGAGCGTGGCCGCGCCGGCGTTCCGTGCCGTCCGCCTGCAGTCCACACAGCCCGATGCCTTTGAAGCCGTTTGTTCGATCGGCACCGGATCGGGGCTCGACATCCTGGCCGCGATCGAAATTCTTGGCTCGACCCGCATCGGTATCACCGACCTGCACGATGATGTAGTCGCGGTTGCGGGTGACAATATCGCCCGCAACCTGAACCCGGCGCATCCGGTGGACATCCATGCGGGCCATGGCGACCTCCTCGCCCCCCTCGCCGGGCTCGGCCGCCGCTATGACGTGATCTACGAAAACCTGCCGAACACGCCGCTGCGGGGCGATGCCCGCATCGATGACGCGCAAACAAGTTCCAAACATTTTTCGCCACGCCGGGAAAATCTGCCTGCCCTGGTCACGACCAACCTGCTAGCGCTGCACTACCTTGCCCTGCGCCAATCGCGTGACCTGCTTGCGCCCGGCGGGTCCGTGCTCTCCACCATCGGCGGGCGCATAAGACTGTCCACGCTGCTGGAGATGGCGCTTCTCGCCGGGCATTTTGGCTCGATCCTGATCTACACCTGGAAACATCAGGCCGACGCCGCCGAGATGGTCGCCTTCTACGCGGGCTGGCAGGGTGACGGCCTGGGTCCGTTCCATTTCTATCCCGCGTCGGTGCTGCAGCAGCACTTCGCCGGGATCGATCCGGTCGAGGCGGGATTGCAGGCGTTTAGCATCGAGCAGGCACTGGCCCCGCACCGGCTCGATGCGCTCGAAGCTGCCGCCGCGCTGAGCCGCGGCGAGACGCTGGGGCATACCGTCGCGGTGCTGCAGTCGCGCCCGCAAGGCCAGGCGGCGGTATAGGCGGCATGGCCGCGCTCGAACCGCGAGACCTCGCGCCGGCCCTGTCGGTCATCCGCTCCCACCTGGCGCGGCGCCAGGCAGAGGGGGATGCCATCGGCCGCGAGGCCGCGCTGGTTCTGGACCTGCTCGCGGATGTGACCATGTCCGGCGATCCCATTGAGCCGAGCGGCCATCCGGTCCTACGCCACCTCACCGCCGCCCTTGCCTCAAGCACCGACATCGCGACGGCGCTGCGCCCGATCGCCGCCGCCTTTCCCTGGCACTACAGCTACGCTCCGCGCGCGGACGCCCCCGACCTCGGACAGGACATCGCCTTCGCCGAACTCGTCGGTCCCGTGGCGCCCTTCAGAAGTGCCACAGTGTGCCTGGGCCTTCTGCTGATCGGGCCACACCGGCTGTATCCGCATCACGTGCACCCGGCGGTAGAGATGTATTTCGTGGTGTCCGGCACGGCGAGCTGGACGGCCGGGCAGGTATCGCGCCGGGTTCCGCCAGGATCGTTCATCCTGCATCCTGCCAGCATGCCGCATGCCATGCGCACCGATGCCGAGCCATTGCTGGCGGTGTACACCTGGACAGGAGAGGTGTCGGTGGCCTCGACGTACACGTGACAGCCTTTGGAACCTTTTCGGAACGAGGTCCAGGGCAGAGCCCTGGCTTTCCTTTTTTCAAAGCCCAACGAACAGCGGCGTGCTGAGATAGCGCTCGGCAAAGCTCGGCGCGATCGCAACGATCAGCTTCCCCGCATGCGCCGGATCGTGCGCCAACGCCAGCGCCGCATGCAGCGCGGCGCCGGAGGAAATGCCGATCGGCAGCCCTTCCTCGCGGGCGGCACGGCGGGCGGCGGCGATGGCGTCGCGTTCGGACACCCGCACCACCTGGTCCATCAGCCCCAGATCAAGCACCGATGGCTGGAAGCCGGGGCCGATGCCCTGCACCCCGTGCGGGCCGGCCTCGTCGCCGGACAGCACCGCGCTTTCGGCCGGCTCGACCAGCACCATGCGCAGCCCGGCGCGCCGCGGCTTCAGCGCCCGGGCGATGCCGGTCAGCGTGCCGCCGGTGCCGGAGCCGCCCACCACGATGTCCACCCGCCCGCCGGTGTCGATCCAGATTTCCTCGGCCGTGGTGGCGGCGTGGATGTCCGGATTGGCCGGATTGTCGAACTGGCGCGGCATCCAGGCGCCCGGGGTGCTGGCGAGGATCGACTCGGCGCGGGCGATGGCGCCGGCCATGCCCTGCCGCGCCGGGGTGAGTTGCACATCCGCCCCCATCAGCCGCAGCATCTTGCGCCGTTCGACCGAGGCGCCCTCGGGCATGGTGACGATCAGCCGATAGCCCTTGGCGGCGGCGACGAAAGCCAGCGCGATGCCGGTATTGCCCGAGGTCGGCTCGACCAGCACCGAACGGTCGGGGGCGATCAGCCCCTCCGCCTCGGCGCGCTCGACCATGGCCAGGCCGATGCGGTCCTTGACCGAGCCGAGCGGGTTGAAGAATTCCAGCTTCAGCGCGACCTCGGCGACGAGCTTGTCCTCGACGGTGATGCGCGGAATGCCGACCAGCGGGGTGGCGCCGATCGTCTCCAGGATGCTGCGATGCATGCGCCCCCTCGCCGGTGTGGGCGCCGGGGCGGGCGCCGGCGGGACGGTGGGCGAGGAGGGCGCCGGCGGAGGGGCGGCGCGGGGAACATTTCTGGCCATAAGCGCTGTCTTTACCACAGGACCCCTGTATTACGAGGGGTGGGCGTGATTTTATGTCGCCGCGGCAGAGGAGTGCCAAGGATATGCTGATCCGACGGGACCGGGGAATGCTGGCAGTGACGGTGATGCTGGATGTCGCCTTCCATGGCGGGCGGCTGGCGACCGTGAGTGCGGCGGAGATTGCCGACCGGCTGGGGCTGGCGCGGCGCGGCATGGAGCCGCTGCTGCAGGCGCTGTCGCGGGCGGGGCTGCTGGAGAGCGTGCGCGGCCCGCGCGGCGGCTACCGGCTCGGCCGGCCGCGGCGCGACATCAAATTGTCCGACGTGGTGGCAGTGGCGGTGAACGACGGCGAGGCCGAACCCTCCGAGGGACCGTCCGGCCGGCTGCAGGAGAAGGTGGTGGACGGGCTGTGGGAGGAACTCGAGTCGGCGGCGCGCGAGCGGCTGGCCGCCCTCACGCTGGACGACCTGTTGCGCCGGGCCGCCGCCGCCGGCCTGCGGCGGCCGACCACCGAGCCGATCACCTTCGCCATCTGAGCCCCGTGCCGTGGCAGTGCCGCGGACTTTGCTCCCGTCGGACCGGAGCCGCGGCCCCTCCCCGCACCCCGGCGCCGCCACGAACCGCGTGGCGATGTCATCGCCGGTAACGTTCCCCACCCACCCGTCCGGCCGCGTGAACAAGCGGTTGGCGGTGAAGAACAGCGGCGCGCCGGTGTCGAACCAGTGGCACGCGCCGGCCGGCACCCGGATCAGGTCGCCGCGCTCCGCCTGCAATTCGATCACCAGGCCGCCGGCGCGCAGAAAGAAGGTCCCGCTGCCTTCGGCGAAGAAACGGACCTCATCGTCTTCATGGGTGTGCCCGGCAAGAAACTTTGCCCGGTTGACGTCACGGTCGGGCGAGTCGGGCAATAGCCGCACGACATCCACCGACCGGTAGCCGCCCTGTTGCTTCCACTGCGCGATCACCGGGCGGTACGCATCCAGCACGAAGGCGGTATCGGCATCGGGCGGCAGCGCGACAGCGGCTTCGTGGCGTTCGAAGCCAACGCCGATCGCGGCCAGCACGGCAGCGATCCGTGCCGGATCCTGGGTCGTCTCGCCCGGCGCCGTCCGGCCCGATTCGTCGAAAATCGTGAACGTGGTCATGGTTCTGGCTTCCTGGTCAGGGCACCCGGCGTCACGCGCGCTCCAGCGCCTGCGCGAGATCGGCCAAGATGTCGTCCGGGTGCTCGATGCCCACCGACAGGCGCACATAACCGGGCGTCACCCCGGTGCGCGGCTGGTCGTCGGCGGTGAGCTGGGAATGCGTCGTCGTCGCCGGATGGATGGCGAGCGAGCGGCCGATATCGGCCACCTCGCGGATGGGAAACACGTGCAGCTTCGGGTTCGGCAGCGCCTCGGCATAGTACAGCTTCGTGCGGGCATCGGTCGCTCGGCAGAAATTTTCCGGATCGGCCGGGTCGACGAAACGCGCCTCGATGCCCAGGTGCTTCAAAGTCGAAGCGAACAGTGCCCAGCTGCCACCGTAGAGATCGGTCGAGGTGACAAAATTGTCGCCGGGCTCGGCGACGTTCAGCACCGCGTACGTGGACGCGGCCTGACCGGAAGCCAATGCCAGCGCCGCCGCACCGCCCTCGATCGCGGCAATGCGCTGCTCGAAGGCGTCCTGCGTCGGGTTGGAGACGCGCGTGTAAATACGTCCAAGTTCCGCCAGCGCGAACAGGTTGGCGGCATGGCCGGTGTCGCGAAACTGGTAGGACGTCGTCTGCTAGATCGGCACCGCAACGACGCCGGAGACCGGATCGGACCGGTACGTCCCGCCATGCAGGGCAAGCGTTTCCGGCTGTGTCGACACAAACGTCATGCGATTATCTCCTCGGCAAAATCTCAGGCTTTCGGCAGGCCCGGCGGATTGGTGCGAGAGACCTCGATGGCTTCGGCCTGCAGGTTCCATCGCTCAAGCTGCCGCGCATACACCCCGCTGGCGATCAGGCCGTTGATCGCCGCGGTGAAGGCATCGGCGATGCCGCTGCCCTTGCGCGTGGTCACGGCGATTTCCGCGAACAGCGGCCACCCGCCATTGACGATGCCCACCAACCTGGTATCGCCCTTGAGGGCCGCGTGATAGGCCGCACTCGCATTGGGTCCGAGCGTCGCATCGGCACGACCGGAGGCGATCGCCAACGCCTTCAGCGTTTCGTCCTGGTAGTACTGGAACTCGACCGGCTTCAGGCCGGCGGCGACGTTCTGCCGGTCCCACTCCAGCAGCACTTTCTCCTGGTTCGTGCCCGAACTGACGATGATGCGCAGGCCGGCGACGTCCTTGGGCTCCCTGATCGAGGTGATCCGGCTGTCAATGGCCACGTAGAAGCCGAGGTCGTCGCGGCGGTAGGTCGAGAAGTCGAATTTCGCCTTTCGCTCCTCCGTGACGGTCACGTTGGAGATGACCGCGTCGAACTTGCCGGATTGCAGCCCCAGCGGCCAGTCCGCCCAGGCGGTCGGCACGATCCGGGCTTTCAGCCCAAGGCTCTCGGCGAGCAGCCAGGCAATGTCGGGCTCATTGCCGACAACGGTCTCAGCGTCGGTCGCGTAGGTGGACAGCGGCGGGTTGCTGGGCGCGTTGCCGACGGTCAGCGTGCCTGGCGTGACGAAGTCGAACGTCGTCGGAACGAGCGCGATGGCGGCGTCGTTGCGGCTGGCATGCAGACGCCCAGGCTGTTCGGGGCTGAGGTCGACGACGCCGGCACGGGCGGCGGGCACAAATCCGCAAAGCCCAAACCCGGTACCGGCCAGCCCGGCAATGAGGACACGGCGACTCACCAACATGGGGATCTCCTTGGCGTCGAAAAGCGGGGGCGTCGGCAGAAAGGCCGTGTGGCGCTACAGCACCTTGGCCAGAAATTCGCGGGTGCGCGCATGGCGAGGGGCGCCCAGAATCTGGGCGGGCGGGCCGACCTCCAGGATCTCGCCACCGTCGATGAACGCAATCGTGTCGGCCATTTCGCGCGCGAAGCCGATTTCGTGGGTGACGATGATCAGCGTCGTGCCGGAACGGGCGAGTTCGCCGATAACGGCCAGCACCTCGCCGACCAGTTCGGGGTCGAGCGCGGAGGTTGGCTCGTCGAACAGCAGCACCTTCGGCCGCAGGGCGAGGGCGCGGGCGATCGCCACGCGCTGCTGCTGCCCGCCGGAAAGCTGGCGCGGATAGGCGTCGGCCTTTTCGGCCAGGCCCACCCGCCCCAGCAGATCGAGCGCCGCGTCCCGCGCCTCCTGCTTGCGGCGCCCTTGCACCGCGACCGGCGCTTCGACGACGTTCTCCACCACGGTCAGATGCGGGAACAGGTTGAAGTTCTGGAACACCATGCCGACCTGGACACGCCGGCGCAGGATGTCTTTCTCCCCCAGCTCGTACAGCGTGCTGCCAAGCTGGCGGTAGCCGATGAACCCGCCATCGATCGAGACGAGTCCGCTGTCGGCCTTTTCGAGGTGATTGATCGTGCGCAGAAGGGTCGACTTGCCGGACCCGGACGGGCCGATGATGGCGGTGACGCTGCCGGGCGATACGTTCAGGGTGACGTCGTTCAGAACCCGCAACGTCCCATAGCTCTTGGACACGTGCTGTATGTGCACATGTCCGCCGGCTTGCCGCGATGACGCAGGGCCGGCCCGGCGAATGGCCGCGCTGGCCGGCGCTGCGGCCCGCGGCGGGACGGCAGCCCGGCGATGGCACGTGAGCCAGGTACGAACCTGCTGCAGCGGGGTTGCTGCCTGGGTACGCAGCGCACCACGCGCATAGTGCCGTTCGATGTAGTACTGCACGACCGACAGCAAGGTCAGGATGATCAAATACCAGACCGTCGCCACCATCAGCAGCGGCATCACCTCCATGTTGCGCTGGTAGATCACCTGCACGGTGTAAAACAGTTCTGGAAGTGCCAGAATATAGACGACCGAGATGTTCTTCGCCAGGCCGATCAACTCGTTGAACACGGTCGGCAGGATCGCCCGCATGGCCTGCGGGATGACGATCCTGAACACCTGCCGCCGCCGAGGCAGGCCCAGCGCGGCGGCCGCCTCCAGTTGCCCCTGATCGACGGACAGAATGCCGCCGCGGATGATCTCCGCCGCAAACGCCGCCTGGTTCAGGCTCAGCCCCAGCGCCGCGGCACCGAACTGGCTGAGCAGATCGGAGGTTCGCCACTCGGCGAACACAATGTCGGTGAACGGGATGCCGAGCGTGACCGAGCGGTAGAGATAGCCGAGATTATAGAGAATGAGCAGCAGCACGAGCAGCGGAATTGAGCGCAGCAGCCGGATATAGGCCCATGCCAGCCCGGCCAGCAGCGGTGAACGGGATAGTCGTGCCAGGGCGAGCGCGGTTCCCAACACGAAGCCGCAGACCGATGCCACCAGCGTCAGTTCCAGCGTCCGGCTGAGTCCCTGCAGCACGGGCCTGGAGAAAAACCAATGCCCGAAAACCGGCCACCCCCAGCGCGGGTTGTCCAGGATCGAGTGCAGGGTGAGGGCGATGACGATGAGCGCGAAGATCGTGCCGGCCAGCCGCCCCGGATGTCGGGCGCCGACCACCTTGTAGCCCGCGACGGATGACGCGGGCAGAGCCGTGGACGGCAAGAGAGACACCCCGGAGATCTGGGTCGTCGAACTCATCCGCAGTCATTCCATGGTGGTGTGAACTGGATGGCGCTGGTTGGTGGCGCTGCCGGCCAGCCGCCCGGCCTTGGATGCCCATCGCAACGGGGCCGGATGTGCCGTCGTTCTGCCAGACAGCCGCATCTGCCTGACGCTGGGCGGCCAACATGAGAAGCAGGTGAGCCGGTGTGGACCGGACGCCGCACCGCGTCGACAGGATGTCCACCATGCCCGCGCCGGCTCTCTCGCTGCCGTTCTGAACGGCCCTAAGCTGCCGGCCGGAGCGTGCCGAAGATTCACCTGGATGGCAAGCATGGAGATCATTTTCACGAAGCGATTACGTGAATTTCCGCCGCATCGGCGACATCATCAACGGATTGGCAGCACGGGTCGCCCCCGCCGGGTTCCGTCAAAAACAAACGACACCGGAGAACACGCGGGGCTGGGAGTCCTGGTCAGCTTCCAGGCCGCAGCCGCAGCACCAACCGGCTTCGGTGCCGAACGGTTGCGCCGGCAAGAACCACCTGGGGGCAGCGACCTTCCGTCCCGCGCCAATATCCGCCTGACGCCGCGACCGCCAGATCAGGCGGCGGCAGACGGGGCCGGACCGAGGCGCGGCTGCGCGCCGAAACGGCGGAACACGCGCGTCGCCGCCTCATTGGCGCAGGCAATAACGGGATGGCGGGCGGTGAAGCGGATCGCGGCCGCTGCGTCGCCGATACCCAGCGCCGTGGTGGTCAGATCGCCGAAGCCGACATCTTCCGCGATCAGCCGATCGATATACGCCTCCGGCACCCGGACCGGCTTCATGCCCCTAGGACAGCATTTCGATGAATGCCTTAACCCTGGTGATTTGTTCCTCGGTGGGCGGGTCGCGGTGCACGTCGGTTTCCAGGGTGACGATCGGGACGCTGAGCGCGCTGAAATGATCGCGTTCCAGCTGCTGCATCAGGCTGGCATAAGGGCAACCGGTGATGGAGGAGGAGATAATCCCGCGCGCGCCGGTCTTGCGCACCTCCTCCTCGACCAGGATGCGGCGATAGGCGACCGACGCGCCGACCGCCTCGCCTAGATCGCCGCGGCCCTGCGCGTCCAGCACGAAATGCGCGAGGCTTTCCAGCGGCGGCAAGGTTTCGTCGTATTGGTGGGTGCCGAGATAGACCCAGCCGACGATGGCGCCGCCCGATTCCTCGATGGCATCGAACAGCCGCTGGTTGCCGACGCTGCCGGCCAGCACCACCGGAATATAGGTGCTGGGCAAGGGATGCTCGTCCAACGCTTCCAGCTCGGCGGCCAGCGTGTCGAGCACGTCGGCGAATTTTTCCTGGGCACTGAACATGTGATTGGCGCCCATGAAAATCAGCTTCGTCGCGATGCCCGGGATGTACAGCGGATGGCGCGCGCGCAGCTCCAGCACGTGCCTGACCTTGCCGATCACCCGGTTCTTGCGGCGGATCTCGACAGCAACACGGTCCTCGTCCACCGGCTTGCCGGTGAGCCACTCGGCAATGCGCTGCAGTTCGCTGACCAGCAGGGCGATGCCGTGTGCACGCTTCTCGTCGGTGCGGAAAGCGGTGACCGTCTCCAGCGTCTGCACGTCGTAGCCGTCGCGCTTGGCCAGTTCCAGCACCGCGGAGATCGGCTCGCAGCCCGAGCCGAAATGCAGAATGCGCTTGATCTGGTTGTCACGATCGCTGTGCAGCCGGCCGATCATCGCCTTGATCATGGAGCAGAACTCGCCGGGCACCTGGAAATGGTCCTCGGCGATCGACTCCGATTTGCGGCTGTCGTCGAACCAGAGCTGATCATAGCCGATGGGAATGGTGTCGCAGGCATAGATCAGCGGCGAATCCCAACTCCAGCCACCCCACAGCGCCGATTTGCCGGCGGCCGCCTCGCGCTGGATGGCGGCATAGGAATAGGATTCCGCGAGCGCCTTAGAGCCTGTTGCGGAATCGCTGCCGGCCAGCGCTGACAGGCAGGGACATCTGCCGAAAGCGTAACGAGATGTACCCAGACGGGAAGAAAGCCGCCTCAGGCGGCCTTCCTCGTCCTTTCTTCGGTGTGCTTCCTGGCCTTTTCGGCACGCCGGGCAGACTCC
>CAIXDS010000008.1 GCA_903918195.1 uncultured Acetobacteraceae bacterium
CGGAAGCAGGCCGTCTACCATCCCTTTTGTTGGCTTTCAGAAGGGGGGCGGCGATGGCCGAGCTGCATGTGATCGCCGCGTTGCGTGACAAGCGATCGGAACTGGCCGGGATGGTGATGGGCCTGGAGCGGCAACTGGCCGGGTATCGCGCCAGCCTGATGCACGTCGACGCGACCATGCGTTTGTTCGACCCGCAGCGGCGGCCGGAGGATATCCGCCCCAGGCAGCAACGAACCCGCGGCGCCTGGTTCCGCCCCGGCGAGTGCCTTCCGCTGATCTACGACGTGCTCCGCGAAGCGCCGGAACCGGTGACGACGCGCGAGCTTGCCGCCCGGATCATGGCCGCGAAGAGCATTTTGGTCAGTGACGACAGGCAGCGCGATTTGATCGAGAAGACCATCCTGGCTTCTCTCAATCGGTCCAAGGAAACGATCGAACGGATCAGAACCGCGGGCGTGGTCAGGTGACGGGTGCGTCAGGCGGCCCGTGCCCGCTGCCAGTAGCCGCAGAAACCGACCGAGGGCCTGCCCCCCATCGCCAGGCGGACAACAGCATGCACCTGCTCGCCGTTGCTGACGCGGCGCGCATCTTCTCGCCAGCCCGCTTCCTGGGCGCAGCGGATGAGATACGGCCCGGCGACGTGGTGATGATGCCCGATCTCCCGCGGCGCAGACGCGAGAAGTAGGACTCCGCGCGATTGGTGCAGGCGCCGTCAATGCTGTAGCCGTCCTGATGATTGATCCGCTGCATCGCGAGCCCGGCATGCAGCTTGTTCCAGGCCGGGCTTTCATCGGCATGCAGCACCGTGCCCTTGGCGATCCGTTGGCGGATCGTCGGCACCGCGGCCGCTTCGGCCGGGGCCACCTGCACCAGCGTACGACCCTGGCGCTCGCGCATGACGACGACGACCTGGCGTTTGTCCGATTGGTTCTCCGCGAGCCGCCGGTCGAGCCGATCGATCGCCCGGTTCTCCGGCCGGATGTGACCGCCGAAGTAGGCGCCCTCGATCTCGGCGACCTTTCCCTTACCGCCGATGCGCAGCGCCTTCACGCTGAACGACACTGCCTCGCCCAGCTTGTGCGCCAGTACGAATGCGGTCTTGTACTGCACATCAAGCTCGCGGCTGAACGCGAGCATGCTCTTGCCCTTCACCTCGTTGCAGAAGGCGGCAACGCCCAGCAGGTAGGTCCGCAGCGGCAGCTTGTGCCAGGCGAACAGGGTGCCGGAGGTGATCGAGAAATCACCCCGGCACGCCTTGCACCGCCAGCGCGGTTGGCCCTCGGGCCGGCGACAGTCGTAGCTGATCATGCAGCCGCAGGTGGGACAGACCGGCTTGCCGTCGGTGTCGGGCCAGCGCAGGCGCAGGAACACGTTCTCGACCCCGTGGTCCGACATCCGCATGATCTTGGCGGCGCTGAGCGAACGCGCCGCCGCGGAAAGCAGAAAGTGTTGCGCCATGATGACCCCGCCGAGCGAACCAGCTCCGCAGCCTTCCTGGCACAGGCAGGGGTATGGTACAAACCCTTATTTTCATTGACAATAGCTGGCTGGTGGCGGCTGCTACATAAGGCCG
>CAIXDS010000009.1 GCA_903918195.1 uncultured Acetobacteraceae bacterium
CGTCCAAGTCCAGGTCGGCGGGCAGCCGACGCAGAACTTCCTCAAACTGGTCCGCCGGAAGAGATGCTGTGCTCTGCATCCGCCCCCAGAATCGTACCCCGTCGCGTCGGGTCAAGCGGTAATTTAACGCCTATGGGGCAACGCCCCTGGCCTTCCTTCCCCCGATTGACGGCGACGTTGCTATTCTCGCGTGCCGCAGCGACAGTCATCTTATGGAACCTCTGTCATGACAGAAGCGGACCGGCCGGCGTGGCCCTGCTGCCGGATGCCGCCGGATGATGCCGGGCGCCCGCGACCACAGGTCTGTACCGTTGCGGCCGGCGGGCCATGAACGGTTCCGGGGAACCGATTCTCCAGCCTGCGTCGCCGGCGCTCGACCTGTCGCTCTGCGAGCAGGAGCCGATCCATATTCCCGGCGCGATCCAGCCGCATGGCGCGCTGCTCGCGGCGCTGGCGGACGGCCTGCTGGTGACCCATGCCAGCGCCAATCTCGCCGCGATTCTCGGCCGTCCGGCCGAAGCGGTGCTCGGGCGGCCGCTTGCGGAGGCGGTCGGCGAGGCGGCCAGCCACGCGCTGCAGGGACCGGGGCTGCACGACGGCACGGCGCTCGGTGAGGTGCATTCGTTGCCCGGGCCGGAGGGCGGCCTTCTCCATCTGAAAGCCCACCGGTCCGGCCTGCGCATCTGCGTGGATATCGAGCCGCTTCGCCCCGAGCCGTGGCAGAAACCGCCCGTCACCGTGGCGCAGTCGGTCCTGGAAACTTTCAAACGCGCGGCCAGTCCGGGTGAACTGTGCGAGCTCGCGGTGCGCGGGCTGCGGGCGATCACCGGCTATGACCGGGTGATGGCCTACCGCTTCGGCGCCGACGGACATGGCGAAGTGATCGCCGAGGCCCGTGCGGCGGACCTCGAATCCTATTTCGGACTGCACTATCCGGCGAGTGACATCCCGCCGCAGGCCCGCCGGCAGTACTTGCGCCAACGCGTGGGCGCGATTGTCGATTCCAGCTACCAGCCGGTGCCGCTGCTGACCGATCCGGGGCTGGACGACGGCACGCCGCTCGACCTCACCCACAGCACCCTGCGCAGCGCCTCGCCCATTCATCGCGAATACATGCGCAACATGAAGACCGCCGCGAGCCTGACGATCGGGCTCGCGCACGGGCACAGCCTGTGGGGCATGCTGGTGTGCCATCACGCGACGCCGCGGGTCGCGGGGCCCGATCTGCGGGCAGTCGCCGATATGATCGGCCAGGTCGTGTCGCTGCTGCTGGTCAGCCTGGGCGAGGCGGATCTTTATGCCCAGCGGCACCAGCGCCAGGCCACCCTGCGCGCGCTGGCCGACCGGCTCGCCGCCCCGGTGCCGCTGGCCGAGGCGCTGACCGGCGCGGAGGCGGAACTGCTCCGTCTGGTGGACGCGGCCGGTGTGGTCGTGAGCTTTTCCGGCACTTTCCGCTGCCTCGGCCGCACCCCACCGCTGGCCGCCGCCGAGCGGGCCTTCGCGGCGTTGCAGCTGGCCGCCAGCGGGCAGGTGCTGGCGGTCGATGATCTTGGCCTGCGCTATCCCGCCCTCGCCGGCTGCACCAGCGAGGGCAGCGGCGCGCTGCTGCAGCCGCTCACCCAGGGGACCGACGACGCGATCCTGTGGTTCAGGCCGGAAGTGGCGCGCACGGTTACCTGGGGCGGCAATCCGGCCGAGCACGCCACCCTGGAGCCGGCGACCGGCCGGCTCTCCCCGCGCATCTCGTTCGCCATCTGGAAGGAGACGGTGAGCGGCCGTTCCGTGCCCTGGGCGGAGGTCGATCTGGCGCTCGCCGGCGACCTGCGCAGCGCCGTCGAGGCGGAAGTGGCACGGCGTACGAAGGCCGAGCTCGCCCAGCTTCGCCATTTCGACTCGCTGTCCGGTCAACCCAACCGGCAGCGCGACCTGGAGCGGTCGAATGCCGATCTGGAGGAATTTGCCTATGCGGCATCGCACGATCTGAAGGCGCCGCTGCGCGCGATCGGGCATCTGGCGCAATGGATCGGCGAAGACCTCGGGGCGACAGCGAACCCGGATACGGTCGAAAACCTCAGGATGCTGCAAGGCCGGGTGGCGCGGCTGCAGTTGCTGCTGGACGGGCTGCTGGCCTATTCGCGCGTCGGCCGGCCCACCGATGCGCCGGTCGAGGCGGTGGATATCGCCGCCCTGGTGCAGGACATCGCCGCCATGCTGGCACCCCCGCCCGGCTTCACCGTCGCCTGCGAGGGACCGATGCCGGTGATCCGCACCCATCGCGCGCCGCTCATGGTGGTGCTGACCAATCTGATCGGCAACGGGCTGAAGCACCATGACCGGGCCGAAGGCCGCGTCACCATCGCCATGCGGCGGGTGGACGGGGTGGTGGAATTCCGCGTCAGCGATGACGGACCTGGCATTGCGCCGCGGTTCCATGACCGCATTTTCGTGATCTTCCAGACCCTGGCAAGCCGCGACGATGTCGAATCGAGCGGCATCGGCCTGGCCATCGTCAGGAAAAAGGTGCAGGCAAACGGTGGCCGGATCTGGGTCGAAAGTGCCCCGCCGGTCCGTGGCAGCAGCTTTGTCTTCACCTGGAACGAGGCCATCCCATGACCGGTGCGACCGTGAACATTCTGCTGGTCGATGACGACAAGGTCGACCGGATGGCGGTCAGGCGTTCGTTCCGGGAACTGAAAATCGCCAATCCGGTGATCGAGGCGAGCAACGGCATCGAGGCGCTGGAGCGTCTGCGCGGCGAAAACGGCTATGAGCAGGTGCCGTCGCCCTGTCTGATCCTGCTCGACCTGAACATGCCGCGCATGGGCGGGATCGAGTTTCTCGAGGTGCTGCGCAGTGATCCGGCGTTGCGCCGTATGGTGGTGTTCGTGATGACCACCTCCGCGGCGGAGGAGGACCGGATGCAGGCCTATGACAAGAATGTCGCAGGTTACATCCTGAAGCAGCGTCTGGGACAGGATTTTATCGAGTTGATCGGCATGCTGGAGCTGTACTGGCGGGTGGTTCAGTTCCCCGACTGACGCCGTCGCTACCTGGCATGGGCGGGAACGGGTTTGCGGGCAGCCGGAGGTCGAGCTTTCCGGAGAGGAGATAGACCATGGCCATGAGATTGCGGTTTGAGCGCTAGCCGCGCGCCTTGGCTTTGGCGGCCTGCACCAGCCTGTCGATGCCACATCGGCCACTCGTTGATGATGGCAAACCGCGTGGGTCGGGAAGCTTTTCCGCAGTGCGACCAAAACGCCCTGGAGCTTGACGCGCAAGCGTTACCAGGGCCAGATTGCCTTGCACCGGGGCTCTGAGGTCATATGAACGTCGTTCTGACCACTTTCATCATCCTTGCCTCGACGAGTTTTTGCTGTGACGGGTTGACCGACCACGCTGGTCCATAAATGCAGGGATAAACACCAAACATGTTTGCATTACCGCGGAGCGCAACCGTGAGCAATACAATTCCCGAACTTAGGGCGCTGTTTCGCTTTTTGTTTGTTGCAACGGTTGCTTATGGCGGCGCGATGTTGTGGCTTTCGCCGCATCTGCCGATGGGAGACCTGCCGCAGGTTTCCGGACAAATCGCCCTCTTAAAAGATTTAATCAATGGCAGCTCTCCATGGCACGATATGGTGCGCGTTAATTTTTTCACTCCGTATTTGGTTCCATATTTTGTTGGTATAGTTCTAGCTTTTTTCTTTTCTATCGTGACGGCGTTGAAGATTGAATTGGCCATCGGATATTTTTTATTCGTCTACGCTTGCGTCAGATTGCGAAAGGTTCTTGGTGGCGACGAGCGCCTGGACTGGCTGTTTATTCCCAGCTATTTTGGGTATGCATTTAAATGGGGTTTTGTGACGTTTCTTGTGGCGACGCCTCTCGGAGTTTTTTTGATTTTATTAGCAAAAATCTATGCCGACAATCCGACGCTGCGCAATGGAATTGTTCTATGTTTATCAGGAGTATTTCTTTTCTTCGCGCATGGACTCGTATTTATATTTGCTTTTTTCGTAGGGTGTTCTTTTTTGTTCAGTCATTTTATCAAAAGAGGATACCCGGGGCGCCATTGGGCTGCTTTGAGCATTCCATACTTTTGCCTCGCGTTTGTTTTCGTGTTATTTATTGTTGTGTCTAAATTGACAGAGCAACAATATGTATCTTACGGCGATGTATCATCATTTTCCTGGTCAATTTATTCGACGCGCCCAGCTCAGTTCGTTTCTTATATGCTCGGAAGTGGAATTGATATAGTTTTCCTCCCTATATCCTTTTGTCTGCTGACTTACCCGTTCTTGTTGGGGTCTCGGCTGAAATTGGAGATGAATGACCGCGTGCTTCCATTTCTCATGCTGCTGATTCTATGGGTCACGTGGCCATCGAGAGGGATGTCACTTTACTTTTTATGCGAGCGTTTTTCCATATTTAGCCTCGCGTTTTACGCCATGATCTTTTCCTGCAATAAAGAACAAGGCCAGACACAAGAGCTTCCGCGCGCGGAAAATGTCCGTTATGTCGCGGCAACGACGTTGGCGGTACTTTCGTGCTGGGCATTCTTTGCCGTACAATCCGTTCGGCTGGTTCGATTTGCCGAGGAAAGCGCAGATTTCGACAGAATTGCAGCCGCGGCGGAGCCGAAGCGACTCGCGCTTTCCTTGGTTTTTGATCCAGGCAGCGCCGCAGCCTACAATCGGGTCGCCTATAAGCACTTTCCCGCTTGGTACCAAGCCGAGAAGGAAGGCTTTCTTGAGCCTAATTTCGCCGGATTTCTGCCCCAGGTTGTTCGTTATCGCAGGGAGATGTTCAATGAAGCACCTCCAGCCGATCTGGTGGCCGAGACCTTCCGATGGAAGGAAAATAACGGAGATCGCTATTATTACATTTTCGTGCGTCGCGAAGGAGGTCTGCCACCCGATGTTTCAGCTGACGCCAAATGTCGAATCATGAAAATTGCGGAATCGGGATCCTGGTCACTCTATCGCGGGTGCGGTGACGAGTGATTCATGGTGTTTCGCGCAGCCGCGTTGGACCCGAAAGATGCGGCGGCGAGCGGGTTGATGTTGAGGGTATTGAAGGGACGCTGCGCCGACGGGCGGCATCGCCGACGCGGGTGGCGATGCCGGTCGGTGTCGGCCGGACCGTAGACACCCCATCCGGCGCGGATGGCGGGGATGATGGGGGGACATACCGGAGCGGCGATTTGAAGAAAGACCGCACTTCAATCGCTTAAGTGACATTGTTGGCGGAGGGAGTGGGATTCGAACCCACGGTACGCGTTAACGCACACACGCTTTCCAAGCGTGCGCCTTAAGCCGCTCGGCCATCCCTCCGGCCCCGACAGGCGGCGCAAAATAGCAGCGAAGCCGTGCAGATCAAGCGCAATACCAACCTGTGGAAGCCTGACGTGACGTCGCCCACCAGCAGCCGGCGCCTGGGCCTCTGACATCGGCGGGCCGCCTCTACCCCCGCACGAAACGCAGCACCCGCGAGCGGTTGGTGGCCAGGCGCACCTCGTCCCGGCCGAACTGCAGGCAGGCGCGCTGCGTCCACGGGCCGTCGTCGCCGCGCTCGGTCAGCCCGCGCCCGTCGCCGATCGGACGCAGGGGCAGCTCCGTCAGCAGCGGCCCCGCACCGATGGTCATGCGCGCCTCGTTGTCAGCTATGGCGATGTCAAAACGGGCATTCTGCGCCGGGCACACCCAGGCCCCCGCCCAGCCTGGATCGGGTTCCACGTCGGCCGGCACCGGCACGAAACGGCGCGGCGCATGGCCGATCTCGCCGGCAATCGCCCCGTCCTCCCGCCGCAGCCGGATCGGCAGATGCGCCGAACGGCTGGCCACGCCGTCCGCCTCGTCGGGATACACGGTTTCCTGCGCGCCCTGATACGTTACCACGCCGCCCTGATGCTCCATCCAGAACGGCGTACCGGGCATGGCATAGAGACCCTCCGGCAGCACACCACGCGCCGGCGGGGGCAGCGTCGTCCGGTGCAGCGCTGCCATCACCCGCAGAGAACACGCGGCCGCGTCGGTGTCCTCGCGGTTGCTGACCACCACCACGCCGGCGCGCGCCTGCGGATCGAGTAGAAACTGGGTCCTGAAGCCGGGCAGCGAGCCGCCGTGGCCGACCAGCACGCGCGCGCCCAGCGCCTGCCGCGCCAGGCCCAGCCCATAGTCGGTGGCTCGCCCATCCGCCAGCGTGCGCAGCCGGGCCAGCCTGGGCAGCAACCCGTCGGCGGGTGGGCGGCCGCCGATCAGCGCCTGCAGCCAGGCCACCAGATCCTGCGCGCTGCCGGCCAGCCCGCCCGAGGCCGAGAAGTGCAGCCCGTAGCGCCCGCGCCGCCAGCCGGACGGCGATTTCCAGTAGCCGCCGGCCAGCTCCGCCACCGGTTCGGCCTCGTCATACGGCAACCGGATGCCGAGCCCGAGCGGCCGGAAGAACCGCTCGCGCAGCTCGGCCGCATAGTCGATCCCCTTCGCTTCCAGCGCCGCCTGGACCAGCCGGTAGCCGGTGCTGGAACAGGAGATTTCCGTGCCGGGGGCGAAATTCAACCCGTCCAGCCGGCGAATGAACGCCAGCAACGCCTGGTCGCCCAGCGTGGCGCTGGGCGGCACGCCGAGCAGCCACAGCGTTTCCAACGCGTCGGGCAGGCCGGAGGTCATGTCCAGCGCGCGCCCGACCGTCACCGCGCCCAGCGTTGGCGGCAGTGGCAGATGCGTGCCGAGGAAGTCGGTCAGTCCCAACCCATCCGTGCGGAGCAGGTAGGCGGCGAGGAAATGTTTGCTGATCGAGGCATAACGCACCGCCGTGTCGGCGTGGAACGGCAGCGCCAGTTCCAGGCTGGCCAACCCGCCGCAGGCCTGCGCCCGCAGGTCGTCAGCATCGAACAGCAGCACCGCGCCGCCCGGACCGCCCTCAGCCGTCCAAGCCTGGGCAATCCGGCCCGCCTCGACGGCCGCTGCCTGCCAGTCCATCATAAAACCCCCGCGCCAGGATTTCGGGGGATCATGGGCGTTTCTGCGATAGGAAGGAAGGCCAGGGCGCTGCCCTGGACCCGCCAAGGGCCGAGAGGCCCCTGGACCCCATTCATCAAAGAGTCCGCTATCTTGCCGGCGAAATGGTGAAGGACTGCTCCATGAGCACGCTGCATCCCCTGGCGCTGGCCGCGACGGCACGGCTGACGGCCCGCTTCGCCCGCATTGCCACCATCCAGGAAGCCGCCGGCATGCTGTCCTGGGACGCCGCGGCGGTGATGCCGGCCGGTGGCGCATCGGCGCGCGGCGACCAGCTCGCGGTGCTGGCGGGGCTGGCGCACGGACTGCTGGTGGCGCCCGAGGTGGAAGATGACCTCGCCCAGGCGGAAGCCGCCGGCACTGATCCGGATCCCTGGTCCGCCGCCAATCTGCACCTGATGCGCCTGGCCCATACACGGGCAAGCGCGTTGCCGGCGACGCTGGTCGAGGCCCAGGCGCGCGCCAACTCGGCCTGCGAGAAAATCTGGCGCGAGGCGCGCCGCACCGCCGATTTCCCCCTGGTGGCGCCCGCCCTGGCCGAAGTGCTGGCGCTGGTGCGCGAGCAGGCCGGCGCGCTGGCCGCGCGGCTCGGCCTGTCGCCTTATGACGCGCTGATGGACGGCTACCAGCGTGGCATCGGGGCCGCCGATGTCGCGCCGGTCTTCGCCGCCTATGAATCCTTCCTGGGCGATGCGCTGCCCCGCGCCGAGGCGCTGCAGGCCGTGCGCCCGGCGCCGTTGCGGCTGGCCGGGCCGTTCCCCGTGCCGGTGCAGGAGGCGCTGTGCCGGCGCCTGTCGGTGCTGGCCGGGCTGGAGCCGGAGCATTCGCGGCTCGACCGCTCCGCCCACCCGTTCTGCGGCGGCACGCCGACCGATGTGCGGATCACCACCCGCTACGACGAGCAGGATTTTGCCCAGGCGCTGCTGGGGGTGCTGCACGAAACCGGCCATGCGCTGTACGAGCGCGGCCTGCCGGTCGCCTGGGCGCGCCAGCCCGTCGGCGCCGCCGCCGGCATGGCGGCGCATGAGAGCCAGAGCCTGATCATCGAAATGCAGGCCTGCCGGTCGGACGCCTTCCTGGGCTGGCTCGGTGGCGAGTTGCACCTGCTCTTTGGCGGCGACCCCGCACCCTACGCCGGCGACAACCTGGCGCGGCTGTGGCGCCGGGTGAGGCGCGGCTTCATCCGGGTGGACGCCGACGAAATGACCTATCCGGCGCATGTCATCCTGCGCTTCCGGCTGGAGCAGGCGATGATCGCCGGCGATCTGGCGGTGGCCGATCTGCCCGGCGCCTGGAACGAGGGCCTGCGCGCGCTGCTCGGCATCGTTCCGCCCGACGATGCCAGCGGCTGCCTGCAGGACATTCATTGGTACGACGGGGCGTTCGGCTATTTCCCGAGCTACACGTTGGGCGCCATGGCTGCGGCGCAGTTGATGGCGGCGGCGCGGCGCGAGGTGGCGGGGCTGCACGCGGCCCTCGGGCGGGGCGATCTGGCGCCGCTGATCGGCTGGCTGCGCACGAAGGTGCATGCCATGGGCAGCCTGCTCGGCTTCAACGACCTGCTGCGGCACGCCACTGGCAAGTCGCTCGACCCGTTGGACTTCGAGGCGCACCTGACGGGGCGGTATCTATAAGAAGTGGGTTCCAAGGGGCCACTGCCCCTTGGCGGGTCAAGGGCAGAGCCCTGGCCTTCCTTAAATCGGCGCCCGAGCCTCGACTTCCTCGGGCGACAGCCGCACCAACCCCTCATAATCCCGCAGCAGCGCCTCGGTGATCGGCCCCGGCGTGAAGTGCAGGTCGCCGATCTGTCGCACCGGCGTCACTTCGGCCGCCGTGCCGGCCAGGAACACCTCGCTCGCGCCCTGCATTTCCTCGGGGAAAATCGTCCGTTCCACCACCTTGATCTGCTGGCGCTGGGCGATCGAAATCACCGTGCGGCGGGTGATGCCGTTGAGGAAGCAGTCCGGGGTCGGCGTATGCAACTCGCCGTTGATGACGAAGAAGATGTTGGCGCCGGTGCCCTCGGCCACCTGGCCGCGCCAGTCCAGCATCAGCGCGTCGTCGAAGCCCTCGGCCTCCGCCTTATGCTTGGCGAGCGTGCCGATCATGTAAAGCCCCGCCGCCTTGGAGGCGGTCGGCGCCGTCTCGGGGTGCGGGCGCTTCCAGTCGGCCACACCCAGGCGCACGCCCTTCATGCGGTTGTCACCGAACAGGTTCGGCCAGGGCCAGGTGGCGATGGCAAGGTGGACCCTGGTCGCCTGCGCCGAGACCGAAAGCTGCTCGGTGCCGCGCCAGGCGATCGGGCGCACATAGGCCTCGACCAGATTGTTGACCGCCAGCACCTGCTGGCAGGCGGCGTCGATCTCGTCGGCGGTATAGGGAATCTCGAAGCCGAGGATGCGGCCGGAGGCGATCAGCCGGTTGGTGTGCGCGCGCAGCTTGAAGATGTGACCGCTATAGGCCCTCTCGCCTTCGAACACGCCGCTGGCATAGTGCAGCCCATGCGTCAGGACATGCAGTTTCGCCTCCCGCCAGGGCGTCAGCTCGCCATCGTACCAGATCACGCCATCGCGGTCGTCGAAAGGAACGAGCGCCATAGGAGCCTTCCTCGCAATATTGTTGCTCTAACCAGGCAGACGGTATAAGGGACCGTCCGATACGTCAACCAGACTGCCGTAACTGCGAGGCAACCCAGCCATGCCAAGCCCGCGCCGCCGCAGCCAGGCCAGGCCCGCCTGAGCATGGCTGACACGAAAGCCGCCGCCAGCGCCGGCAGCAATCTGCTGTTCCTGCGCGAGGAAGACATCCGCGCCGCCCAGGACCTGCTGTTCTTCGCCTATCGCGACTTCACCAACGCCGCCGACGTGATCCTCGACGAGCTCGGCCTGGGCCGCGCGCATCATCGGGCGCTACACTTCATCGGCCGCAATCCGGGCATTCCGGTCACCGAGTTGCTGGCCATCCTGCGTATTACCAAGCAGAGTCTGGCGCGCGTGCTGGGAGCGTTGGTGGAGCAGGGCTATGTGGCCCAGACCCCGGGTCAGATCGACCGCCGGCAGCGGCTGCTGGCCCTCACGCAGGCCGGGCAGGCGCTGGAACGGCGGCTGTTCGAGCGCCAGCGCGAGCGTCTGGTGGCGGCCTATCGCGATGCCGGCGCGCCATCGGTGGAAGGGTTCCGGCGGGTGATGCGCGGGATCATGGACGAGGCCGCGCGCGCCTATATGGATGGTGCCGAGCAAAGCCGGAGCGATCAGCAGCGCGGGCGCGCCGTCCGGCCGGCCTGAGGCGGAGGAACCGATGGCGGACGATGCGACAATCCTGGTGGTGGATGACGACGCGCGGCTGCGCACGCTGCTGTCGCGCTACCTGGCCGAGAACGGGTTCCGCGTGACCACCGCTGCCAATGCCGCCGAGGCGCGCGAGAAGCTGCGCTTCCTGCAGCCCGAGCTGATGGTGCTCGACGTGATGATGCCGGGCGAGAACGGGCTGGAACTGACCGAATCGCTGCGGCGCGACAACACCGGCGTGCCGGTGCTGCTGCTGACCGCGCGCGGTGGGCCGGAAGACCGGATCGCCGGCTTCGAGGCGGGGGCGGACGATTACCTGCCGAAACCATTCGATCCGAAGGAATTGCTGCTGCGCATCCGGGCCCGCCTGCGCCGCGTCGCTGCACCCACGCCCGTGCCGGACGTGCCGGCCGGCCCGGTGCCGCTGGGGCCGCTGCAGTTCGATCCGCAGCGCGGCGAACTCACCGGGCCGGACGGCGTGGTCCGCCTGACCGGCGGCGAGGCGGCGCTGCTTATCGTGCTGGCGCGCAAGCCGAACGAGGTTTTTTCGCGCGAGGACATCGTCGCGGCGCTCAGCATGGACGAGACCGGTGAGCGAGCGATCGACGTGATGGTCACCCGCCTGCGCCGCAAACTGGAAGCCGATCCGCGCGAGCCGCGTTTCCTGCACACCGTGCGTGGCCGGGGCTATGTGCTGAAGCCGGGGCGCTGAGCCTCTCCCGATGCGCGTCCATATTCCCAAGGCTCATTTGCTGAAGCGCATGTTTCCGCGGTCGCTGCTCTGGCGCAGCCTGTTGATGATCCTGGTGCCGCTGGTCGCCGTGCAGGCGGTGGCGCTACAGATTTTCTATGGCAGCCATCTCGACATCATCTCGCGCCGCTTCGCGCTGGCGATCGCCGGCGAGGTGGCGATGACGGTGGATTTGCTGAACCGTTTCCCCGCCGCGGCCGACCGGTCCTGGCTGTTGGACAATGCCTGGCGGCAATGGGAAATGGTGATGCGCGTCGAGCAGGGCGCCATACTGCCGACCGGGCGCCGTACGTCCATGATCGGGCCGGTGGATGAGGACCTCGCCGATGCCCTGCGGGCGCGGGTGGGGCGGCCGTTCACGGTGGACTGGGAGTCCAATCCGCTGTCGGTGCTGATCCGGGTGCAACTGGCCGACGCCGTGCTGGACGTGCAGGCGCCGCGCAAGCGCCTGTATACCGGCACGATCTATCTTTTCTTCCTCTGGCTGGTCGGCTCGGCGCTGCTGCTGTTCGGCATCGCGGCGCTGTTCATGCGCAACCAGGTGCGGGCCATCCGCCGGCTGGCCAAGGCGGCCGAGGCCTTCGGCATGGGCCGCGATACCGGGGCGATCAAGCCGGAGGGCGCGACCGAGGTGCGGCAGGCGGCCACCGCGTTCAACCGCATGCAGGATCGCATCCGCCGCTTCCTGCAGCAGCGCACCGAGATGCTGGCCGGCGTGTCGCACGATTTGCGCACGCCGCTGACCCGGCTGCGGCTGGCGCTGGCCATGCTGCCGGCGCGCGAGGAACTGCGCGAGGAAGTGGCCGACATGACCGCCGACGTGGAGGAAATGGACCGCATGATCGGCGGCTACCTCTCCTTTGCCCGTGGCGAGGGCAGCGAGCAGGCGCGTCTGGTGGACCTTGTGTCGGTGCTGAAGGATGTGGCGGCGGCGGCGCGGCGGAGCGGGACGGCGATTGCGCTGGCGGTGCCGGCGGAGCTGGTCGTGCCGCTGCGCCCCGACGCGATGCGGCGGGCGATCACCAATCTGGTGGACAATGCCCGCCGGCATGCGCAGCTCGTGGCGCTCGGGGCGGCGCAGCATGGCCCGCGCAACGTCGAAGTCACGGTGGACGATGACGGACCGGGCATCCCGCCCGACCGGCGCGAAGGCGCGTTCCGGGCGTTCGAGAGCGGGGCGGCCGGGGGCACCGGTCTGGGCCTGACCATCGCCCGCGACATCGTGCGGGCGCATGGCGGGGAAATCACCCTGGAGGACAGTCCGCTCGGCGGGTTGCGGGCGCGGGTGGTGCTGCCGATGTGATCAAGGCCAGGGGCAAAGCCTCCGGCCGTTATTGTGGCAACGCCAGTACCCGGTAGTCGTCCGAGGTCTGGCCGCGCAGTGCCTGTGCCAGGTCGGTCACAATGCGGTCGGCGATGCCCACCCGGTAATGGTGCGGGTCCCAGTAATTGGAGTCGTCCAGGGTGATCGGGCTCGGGATCATGAAGTCGATCGCGGCCGTGTTGGGGGTGGCGGCGGCGATTTCGGCGACGCGGCGCTTGCATTCGCTCTGCAGGGCCAGCGCCGGACCGGGCGCGGTTGCGATGAAGCGGTGATTGTACGGGACGAAGAACAGCAGTTTCAGCGTTTCCGGCGGGATCGCCTGCAGCGCCGCGCGGAGCCGGTCGATACTGGGGATCTCCCAGGACGCGGCCGGGCGGCGCATGTCCTTCGCCGCGTCCCAGGGTTCGGTGCCCTGCAGGTGGGCCAGCGCGCGGGTGCGGTCGTACTGCTCGTCGGGCGGCACGAAGCGGGTGTAGCCGTCGCGGCCATAGACGCGACGCTGCAGACCGGTCCACTGGCCGAACGCCTGCCCGGCCTTCTCCAGCGTGTACATGTCGAACATGTAGCGGTAATCGCGCCAGCGGCCTGGCCAGGAATCGTCGTAGAGCCAGCCCGGGAAGCTGCGGAAGGTGAACTTCGTATCGGCCGGCGCGGTCAGGCACCATTGCACATCCAGCCCGATGGCGATGACAAGCGGCGTGGGGTGGCGGTGCAGGAACAAGTCCAGCAGCCGGGTCTGCTCGTAGGAGGTGGCGCTATTCATCGCCAGATTGGCGAAACGCGCGCCGAAGGCGGGGTTCAGCGCGGCCGGGCGGATCAGGCGGCTGCTGGAGGTGCCGAACAGGGCGCTGTCGAAGGCCGGGCTGCGCGCCAGGGCGGGGAAGGCGTAGCGGGCATTGCCATCGACCGGGCTGCGGTCGAAGAACGGCAACGAGACCGGCAGGTTGGCGTAGGGGTTCACCCCCATGATGAATAGCCACACCACGCCGCCTGCCACCGCGGCGGTGGCCAGCAGCGTGCGCAGGAAGCGGCGCCACTCGCCTGGCCTGGCGCGCGGATCAGAACTGGAAGTAGATGAAGGCATTCTGCAGCCGTCCGCCGGAGAGCAGCAGCAGCGTCACCGCCGCCAGCCCGGCCGGCACCGCGATCCAGGGGGCGGGACGCAGCAGCCGGCCCAGCGCCGCGTCCTGACTGGTCGGGCCGAGCAGCGCGATGGCGGCGCCGGCGCCGATCATCCAGCCATCCTGGAACGGCACCGGGCCGAACCCGCCGGCGCCCAGCAGGCCGGCCAGCATGTGCCCGGCGGTGGTCCAGTCCGGCGCGCGGAACGGCACCCAGGCCACCACCACGAACCCCAGGGTCAGCGCCCAGCCGAACAGCCAGGGCATCCGCCATCCAGCGCGGTGCCACAGACCGTTGGCCGCCAGCCCGAGCCCATGCAACCCGCCCCACAGGACAAAATTCCAGTTGGCGCCGTGCCACAGCCCGCCCAGCAGCATGGTGACCACCACGTTGAGCCCCTGCCGCGCCGGCCCGTGCCGGTTGCCGCCGAGCGGGATGTAGAGATAGTCGCGCAGGAAACGCGACAGCGTCATGTGCCAGCGGCGCCAGAACTCGCGGATCGAGGCGGCGCGATACGGCGCGTCGAAATTCATCGGCAGGCGCAGGCCGAACATCCGCGCCAGTCCGATCGCCATGTCGGAATAGCCGGAGAAGTCGAAATAGATCTGCAGCGCGTAGCCGCCGGCCGCCGCCCAGGCGGCGCCGGTGCCCGGCACGCTGCCGCCCGCGGCGACGAACAGCGAATCGACTCCGGGCGCCAGCGTGTCGGCGATCCACAGTTTCTTGGCCATGCCGATCAGGAACAGCACCAGCCCGCGCGACAGGTTCTCCCACATCGCCGGGCCGCGCGGATCGGCGCGGAACTGATGGATGATCTCATTGTGCCGCACCAGCGGCCCGGCGATGAGCTGGGGAAAGAAGCTGACGAACAGGCAGAAATCCAGCAAGCCGTACTCGTGCCGGTCGCCGCGCTTGACGTCGATCAGGTAGGAAACCTTCTGGAAGACGAAGAAGCTGATCCCCAGCGGCAGCACGATGTGCAGCGGCGTCCAGGGCGCGCCGGCCAGCCAGGCCAGGTTGGCGCCGAGGAAATCGGCATATTTGAACCAGGCCAGCGCGCCCAGATTCAGCGCCAGGCCGAGCACCGGCAGCACCGCGCGCGGGTGTCGGACGTACAGGCGGCCGATCGCCCAGGTGGCCACCGCGAGCCCGGCCAGCAGCGGCACGTAACGCGGGTCCCACCAGCCATAGAACACCAGCGAGGCGGTGATCAGCACGGCCTCACGCGAGCGCTGCGACGCCGCGACGGCGTAGTAGAGCGCCAGCACCGGCGGCAGGAAGCCGAGGACGAAAATTTGCGAATGGAACAGCACCGGCGGCGCTTATGGCCGGATTCGGTGCGGCAGGAAACCACAGTTCGCCCGGGCGGGCAGGCCGCCCGCCCGGTGCGCCGGCATGGTCAGGGTCTCAGGTCGGGACTTACTTCTGGGGGCCGGCCTTCTCGACCAGTTCCTTGACCTCGTCGAGCGCCTCGGTGAAGCGCTTGTTGAGCAGTTCCACCGCCTCGCTGTTGGAGCGCTGGATCAGGTCGCTGAGCTCGCGGCTGTTGGATACCGCGCGCTCATAGGCGCGCTTGAGCAGCTCGGTCTGCTTGGCGGCCTTGGCCTGCGGGGCCTCGGTCGGGGCTGCCAGCGAGCGCAGAGAGTCGCTCAGCTCGCCGAAGGTCTGCTGGGCGATTTCGAAGTGACGCTTGGCAACGGCCTGGGCGCCTTCCAGGGCGATGCGGTTGGCTGCCGACAGGGTTTCCAGGTTGCGCCGGTGCGCCGACAGCAACGTTTCCACGTCGGGCACGGCCGGAATCTTCAGGTCGGCGAACAGCTTGGTGAAGTCTTCCGCAGCGCTTTTCGCCTGGTTGATCGCCTGGGAAAAGGGGGTATCGGCTCCCGGCTTGCTCGTTTCCGTCGCCATGTTCGGCTCCTGTTACTGTTGGATGCTACGTGCGGGCTGTGCCGCCCCCCCGGCCGGCACGATTCCGCCCCGCGCCTTGGCCGCGCGGGATGATACCCGTTTAAGCGAGTGCGGCCGACGACTCAATCCGTCCCTGACGAAGATAAGTAACGCAGCGTATCAACCCGGCGGGGAGGGAGGCGTTTCGGGGAACGGTTCGTCCGGCGGTGCTTCGTCCGGCGGCGACTCGAATGGCGGTTCGCCGCTTGGGTCCGTTGTGGAGGCGGTTGATCCGGAGGCGTCGCGCCGGCCGCCCAGCCAGTTCTCCGCCTGTTCGGCGCGCGACAAGGCCTGGTCCAGCGCCGCCATCGTCGCCGAAAGGTCCTCGCTGTCGTCGCGCTGCCAGGCGCGCAGGGTCCACAGCCAGACCGCCAGCAGCCCCTTGCGGCGCAACTGGCCGCGTGGCAAGCTGGCGGAAACGCCCGCACCTTCCAGCATCCAGCCCATGCTGCACAGATTGGCCGCCGCCAGCGCCAGCGCCGTCGGCGGGTCGGCCGGCAGGTGGCGCAGCAGCGCCAGCACCCCGGCGCGGTGGCGCTGCAGAAAGTCGATCCGGCGCATCAGGATGTCGAACAGGCGGTCGCGGGTCGATCCTTCGTTCGCCGCCAGGGCCAGCGCTGCCTGGTCGGCCTGGCTGCCAAATCGCAGCAATACGGCGCAGCGCCCCGGAAAGCGACGGCGGGCGCGGTCCAGCGGCAGATCGGCGTCGCGCGCCGCCTGCACCACGCTCACCCGCGACCAGCCGCGCTCGGCGGCCAGGGAGAAGACGCTGGCGAGCAGCGCGGCATCGAATTCAGCGTTGTCCATGGCGTTCACATGGTATCGTTGTTGCGGTTTTCATCGTTGTGGTTTGCACCGGCCAAACTTCATCCCGCCAACTCCCGTGAGCGGAGTGTGGCCGCGGCGATGGCGCGCGAGATCAGCGCCGGCCAGGCCGCATCCTCCATGAGCACCGCCAAAGCGCGCTCGGTGGTGCCGCGCGGGCTGGTCACGGCGCGCCGCAGGGCGGCGGCGTCCTCGGGGCTGGCGGCCAGCAGGGCGCCGGAGCCGGCGACGGTCTGGCGGGCCAGCAGGCGGGCGAGGTCGGCGGGGATGCCCTGCTCGACCGCCGCCCGCTCCAGCAATTCGGCCAGCAGGAACACATAGGCCGGGCCGCCGCCGGAGACAGCGGTGACCGGGTCGATCAGCGCCTCGTCCTCGACCCAGGCCACCGCGCCGATAGCGGCCAGCAACTGATCGCACAGCGCGCGCTGCGCCCCGGTCACGCCGGGGCCGGGACAGGCCACCGTGATGCCCTGACGAACCGCAGCCGGGGTGTTGGGCATGGCACGCACGATCGCGGTCTGGGGGCCGAGCAAACCCTGCAGCCCGGCGATGGTGCGGCCGGCCATGATGGACAGAAACACCGCGCCGGGGGCGAACCGGGCATAATGCGGCAGCACCTCGGCGGCGCTTTGCGGCTTCACCGCCAGCACGACCGCGTGCGGGACGAACCCGGCCGGGATGCCGCCAGCGTTCGCGACCACCGTCACCTCCGGGCCGGGGGCGGCGGGAAGCGCCGGATCGACCGCCACCGCGGCGGCCAGCCCGCGTTCGCGCCAGCCGGCCAGCATCGCCGCGCCCATCTTGCCGAAGCCCACCAGCAGGATAGCCGGGATGGGCGCGCTCATGATCGGCGCTTTCGGGGCGTCATGCCTCGCCCACGCATTCCAGCATGGCGGCGGCCAGCGCGTCGGCCGGCGTCTTGCCGCCCCAAAGGACGAACTGGAAGGCCGGGAAGAAACGTTCGCACTCGGTAATGGCGATGTCCACCATGTCCTCCAGGCTCTCGCTGGAGGCGCCCGGCGCGCCGCGCAGCAGCACGGCGTGGCGGAACACCGGCATGCCGTCGTCGCTGTCCATGCCGAAATGGCCGATCCACAGCTTCTCGTTGGCCAGCGCCAGCAATTCGTAAAGGTGGCTGCGGCGTTTCTCCGGCACCTTGAGGTCGAAGGCGCAGGTGAAGTGCATCGCGCTGATCTCGGTAGACCAGCTGAAATACAACCCGTAGTCGCACCATTTGCCAGGCGCCTCCGCCGCCATTTCGGAGTCGCTGCGGCGGTCGAACACCCAGTCGTTCGCGCTGGCGATTTGCTCCAGCACGTCCAGCGGGTTGGCGGACCGTTCGGAAGTGAAGCTCGTCAGAGCTGACATGCGAGGTCTCCCGCAGTGAGGAAGGCCGGTTGGCACTCGGCCCGAACCGGCAGCCGAGGTCAGCAACGCGCCGTCCGGTCCGGCCCATCACGGTGGCCGAGTCCGCGGCGCTCCGGCGACAGCCTAGAGGGCCACGGATTCGAACCGCAAGGGGGGTCAACGCCTCATGCAGAAAAGTTCACGACTCACTTTATGTTGCAGCGCGATACAAACCGCGGTCAGACGATCATCCCTGGCCCGCCGCCGACGGGTTCACCGCCCGCTTTGGCCTCCAGCGCCGCCACCCGCGCCTCCAGCGCCTCGAGTCGGGCCAGCGCCTCGTCCAGCCTCACTTCCGCAACCTCCTGGCCGGCACGGGCGTTGGCGGCGAGGTCGCGGGCGGCGTCGAGCTCGTCGCGTTTGACCAGGTCAAGCTTGCGGATCGCGTCCTCGATTCGGGCGCGCGCCACTGATTCTGCCTCGTCGCGCAGTCCGGTAAGCGCCGAAATGGCACCGCCGGCCACACCGGCCAGGTCGTCAAAGAAACGGGGTCGTTCGGCCATCGCCATCTCCTGTCGGGTCCGCGGCATCCGGACGCTTCCGCCCGCCGCCGCCGGCACGTATATCGTGTCCGCATGATATTGGTCACTGGCGGCGCCGGATTCATCGGGTCCAATCTGCACGCAGCGCTGGTTCGCCGCGGCCACGAGACGGTGGTCGTCGACCGGCTGGGCAGCGGCGGAAAATGGCGCAACCTGACCAGCCACCCACCCGCCCGGCTGCTGCCGCCCGAGGAGCTGGAGCGCTTTCTCGACGGCAATCCGCCGGTGGAACTGGTGTTCCATCTCGGCGCGATCAGCGAAACCACGGCGACCGACGGGGATCTGGTCTGGGCCACCAATGTCGAGCTGTCTCTGCAGCTGTGGCATTGGTGCGCGGCGCGCGGGTCGCGGCTGGTCTATGCCTCCTCCGCCGCGACCTACGGCGACGGCTCGGCCGGATTCGCCGACGACATGGCTGCCTTGTCCGGGCTGCGGCCGTTGAACCTGTATGGCTGGTCCAAGCACGCCTTCGACCTGCAGGTGGCGCGCATGCTGGCGGCCGGGCGGCTGCGGCCGCCGCAATGGGCGGGGCTGAAATTCTTCAACGTTTACGGGCCGAACGAGTACCACAAGGGATCGATGATCTCGGTGGTGAAGGTAAAGTACGACGAGGTGGCCGCCGGCCGGGCGCCGCGGCTGTTCCGCTCCGACCAGGCGGAGATCGCCGATGGCGAGCAGCGGCGCGACTTCATCTGGGTCGGCGACGTGGTCGATGTGCTGCTGTGGCTGCTCGATACCCCGGAGGCGAGCGGGATTTTCAACGTCGGCACCGGACAGGCGCGCAGCTATCGCGATCTGGCCCGCGCCGTCTGCGCCGCGGCCGGCGCGCCCGATCAGGTGGAGTTCATCGACATGCCGGCGGCGTTGCACGGCCAGTACCAGTCCTTCACCGAGGCGCCGGTGAACAGACTCCGCGCCGCCGGCTATGCGGCGCCGTTCACGCCGTTGGAGGAAGGGGTGCGCCGCTACGTGCAGGACTTCCTCGGCGCCGCGTCCCCGTACCTGTGAGCGTCCCGTGAGCGATCCCCTGCTGTTCCCGCAGTTCGACCCGGTGCTGATCCGGATCGGACCGCTCGCCATCCGCTGGTATGCGCTGGCCTATATCACCAGTCTGGTGATCGGCTGGCGGGTGGTGCGCCGGCTCGCCGTCCGCGCACCGGCGGTGGCCAGTCCTGTGCAGGTGGACGATTTCCTGACCTGGGCAACCCTGGGCGTGGTGCTCGGCGGGCGGCTTGGCTACGTGCTGTTCTACCAGCCCAGCCGGTTCCTGGCCGCCCCCTGGCAGATCCTCGAGGTCTGGCAGGGCGGCATGAGCTTTCATGGCGGCTTCCTGGGGGTGGCGATCGCCACGATCTGGTTCTGCCGCAGCCAGGGCATCCCGGTGCTCGGGTTCGCCGACCGGATTGCCGTGGTGGCGCCGCTCGGGCTCGGCCTGGGGCGGATCGCCAATTTCATCAATGGCGAGCTATGGGGCCGGCCGGCGCCGGACTGGCTGCCCTGGGCGATGATCTTTCCCACCGGCGGGCCGGTCGCGCGCCATCCCAGCCAGCTTTATCAGGCGCTGCTGGAAGGCCTGGTGTTGCTGGTGGTGATGGTGCTGCTGGCGCGGCGCCAATCGGTGCGGGACCGGTTCGGCCTGCTGACCGGCGTGTTCCTGCTCGGCTACGGCATCGCCCGCATCACCGGCGAATTCTTCCGCCAGCCCGATGCGTTCCTGGGGTTTCTCTATGCCGGCGCCACCATGGGCCAGGTGCTGTCCGTGCCGATGGTGGTGGCCGGGGTCTGGCTGATCCTGCGCGCCCGGCCGGTCGCTCGTCCGGCATATCCACCGTCTGAATAATGGAGCGGCTGGACGCGTTCATGGCGCGGGCCAACGCCACCTACTACGCCGCCCGCGACCCCTATGCCGACTTCACCACCGCCCCCGAGATCTCCCAGAGCTTCGGCGAGGTGCTGGGGCTGTGGGCGGCGGTGGTGTGGCAGATGATGGGGGCGCCCGATCCGGTGATCCTGGCCGAGGCGGGGCCCGGGCGCGGCACGCTGATGGCGGACGCACTGCGCGCCATCGGCCGCGCCGCCCCCGCCTTCCGGGCGGCGCTGCGGCTGCACCTGGTCGAGACGTCGCCGCGGCTGCGGGCGCTGCAGGCCGGGCGTTTGCCGGATGCCGTCTGGCACGACCGCATCGAGGACCTGCCGGCGGGGCCGCTGCTGCTGCTGGCCAACGAATTCCTCGATGCCCTGCCGATTCGCCAGTTCGTCCGCCGCGGCGCCGGCTGGACCGAGCGGCACGTGGAGTCCGGACGTTTCGTCGAACTTCCAGCCGCCGCGCCCGACCTCGACGCCGCCGAGGGCGAGGTGGTGGAACTGGGCGAGGCGGGGCGGGCGCTGGCGGCCGGGCTGGGGGCGCGGCTGGCGGCCGAGGGCGGGGCGGCGCTGTTTATCGATTACGGTCCGGAGCACCGCGCGCCGGGCGACAGCCTGCAGGCGCTGCGCTTCCGGGCGCCGTCTGACCCGTTATCCGAGGTGGGCACGGCCGATCTGACCGCCCACGTTGATTTTTCCGCCATTGCCGCGGCAGCGCACGCCGCCGGAGCGGCAACCCAGGGACCGGTACCGCAGGGGGTTTTTCTCGCCAGGCTGGGCCTGCCACAGCGCACCGACGCGCTGGCGCGGGGGAAGTCCCCGGCGCAGGCGGCGGCGCTGCTGGCGGGGGCGCGGCGGCTGACCGAACCGCATGCCATGGGGCGGCTGTTCAAAGCCCTGGCGCTTTGCCACCCTGGTTTGCCCGAATTGCCCGGATTCGCCGGATGACGCACGGCCTTCCTTCCAGGTTGCCATGACAGATAACGCCCCCCGCCCCGAATCATTGACCCCCGAATCTCTGAAGGCCGACTGGCTGGGCGTGCGGCACGGTTTCTTCACCCGCCGCGGCGGCGTGTCCGAGGGGCCGTTCGCCAGCCTGAACTGCAGCCTGTCCGGCCGTGACGACCGCGCGGCGGTGATGGAAAACCGCGCCCGCGTGGCGGCGGCGCTCGGCGCCGGGGTGCCCGCGCTGGTCGGTCTGTTCCAGGTGCACGGCACCGATGCGGTGGCGGTCGAGACGCCGTGGGCGCCCGGCGCCGGACCGCATGCCGACGCCATGGTGACCGACCGGCCCGGCATCGTGCTGGGCATCATTACCGCCGACTGCGCGCCGGTGCTGTTCGCCGACCGCGCGGCGGGGGTAATCGGGGCGGCGCATGCCGGCTGGCGTGGCGCGGTCGGCGGCATCCTGGAGGCCACGCTGGCCGCCATGGCACGGCTGGGGGCCGACCCCGCCCGCGTGGTCGCCGCGGTCGGCCCATGTATCGCCCAGGCGTCCTATGAGGTGGGTGCCGACCTGCACGACGCGGTGCTGGCGCACGACCCCGCCGATGCGCGGTTTTTCGCCGCCGGCGCGCGGCCCGGCCACTGGCAGTTCGATCTGCCCGGCTACTGCAGCGCCCGTCTGCTGGCCGCCGGGGTGGCGCAGGCGGCCGCGCTCGGGTTCGACACGCTGGCCGACCCGGGGCGCTTCTTCAGCCATCGCCGGCGCACGCTGGCCGGCGGCGGGCCGATCGGGCATCAGATTTCGGCGGTCGTGCTGTAAGCGCGCATGTGCAGTCGTGCTGTAAGTGCGCTGGTCATGATCGTGCCGTACGTTGCTCCCTCCCATTCATCTGGATGTCCCTGGTGCTGACCTTGCTGCCTCCGCTGGCTCTCTGTGTCTCTTATTAGGGCGTTGCTCCTGCTGCTGCCGGCGCTGCTGGCCGGCTGCGGCGACCTGCCGCGCCCCTTCGCGGGCAATCCCGGCGCCACGGCGCGCCGGCTCGCGCAACCGCCGCCGGCGCGGCTGGCGGTGCCGCCCCCCACCGCGGCGCTGCTGCCGGATGAAGCCGGCCGCGCATTCGCCGCGGCGCTGGCCAGCGCGTTGCAGGATCAGGAGGTGCCCGCCGTGGCCGACCTGCCGCGCGAAGGCGACTGGCGTCTGGTGACCAGCGCCGAACTGCGCGGCGACGAGGTGGTGCCGGTGTTCACCGTGCAGAACCCGGCCGGCGAGGACCAGGGCGCCGCGCAGGGGACCGCCGTTGCCAGCGCCGCCTGGGCCGAGGGCGCGCCGCCGACGCTGCAGGGCGTGGCCAAGACCGCCGCTCCCAACATCGCCTCGCTGCTCACCAGCATCGAGGCGGCCCGGCGGGAGAGCGATCCCAACAGCCTGGTGAACCGGCCGGTGCGGGTGTTCTTCAAGGGCGTGCATGGCGCCCCCGGCGACGGCGATGCCTCGCTGGCACGCCAGATTCGCAGCCAGCTGCCGGGGCTTGGTCCGGTGGTACAGGACAGCGCGTCCGGTGCGGATTTCGTGCTGGAGGGCAAGGTGGCCACGGAACCCACCGCCGGCAACATGATGCAGGTGGAGATCCAGTGGCGTCTGGAGGATGCCACCGGCCAGGAGCGCGGCCGGGTGGTGCAACTGAACGAAGTGCCGGGCGGCTCGCTGGACCGCTACTGGGGCGACGTGGCGGTGGTGGTGGTGCAGGAAGCGGCGGCCGGCATCCGTGATGTCATCGTGAAGCAAACCGGCGCGCGGCAGGCGCCGGCGCAACCCAAAGGTGCTGCTGCCGGGGGCGGCGCTGCCGGCGGCAATCTCGCAGCGGCGGGCGGCCCGGCGGCGGCTGGCCAGCGGGGGCCGGCCCCGCGGGCGCCGTGACGGCGGGCGGCATCACAGCGGAGGGAGTCGCGGAACCGTCATGCGCTTCATGGACTCCGCCGCCGGGCGTTGCTAGAAGCCGCCCGCCACCGTCGCGCGACGCGGCATGCGATAACGGCGGCAGAACAGCGCCTGACCAGCGTCAACTGGGGCCGCTTGCCAGGAACGGAGCCGATGAAGATCGTCGCCTGCAACAGCAATCGGCCTCTGGCCGAGGCAGTGGCCGCCACCCTGAACCTGCCGCTGACCCGCGCGTCAGTGCGGCGGTTCGCGGATATGGAAGTGTTCGTGGAGATTCACGAAAACATCCGCGGGGAGGACGTGTTCATTATCCAGTCCACGTCGTACCCGGCGAACGACAACCTGATGGAACTGCTGATCACCCACGACGCCTTGAGGCGCGCCTCGGCCAGGCGGGTCACGGCGGTGATCCCTTATTTTGGCTATGCCCGCCAGGACCGCAAATCGGGTCCGCGCACGCCGATCAGCGCCAAGCTGGTGGCCAACCTGATCGCCGAGTCGGGGGCGCAGCGGGTGCTGACGATGGATCTGCATGCCGGCCAGATTCAGGGCTTCTTCGACATTCCGGTGGACAACCTGTACGCGGCGCCGCTGTTCAGCCGTGACATCCAGGAGCGCTATCAGGGCCGCGACCTGATGATCGTCTCGCCCGACGTGGGCGGCGTGGTGCGGGCGCGCGCCATCGCGACGCGGCTGAACTGCGACCTGGCCATCATCGACAAGCGGCGCGAGCGGGACGGCGTGTCGGAGGTGATGAACGTCATCGGCGATGTGGAAAGCCGCGACTGCATCGTGGTGGACGATATCGTCGATTCCGGCGGCACATTGTGCAATGCGGCGCAAGCCCTGATCAAGCACGGTGCGCGCTCGGCCAGCGTCTATGTCACCCACGGCGTGCTGTCGGGCGGCGCGGTGGCGCGCATCGCCTCGTCGCCGATCGAGATGATGACCATCACCGACAGCATCCTGGCGACCGAGGCGGTGCGGCTGGCCAGCAACATCCGCCAG
>CAIXDS010000010.1 GCA_903918195.1 uncultured Acetobacteraceae bacterium
AGCCACGTCGTCTACGACAGCTACGACGCCGTCGTCGCCGCATGCCGCAAGGCCTGGAAGCGACTCATCACAACTCCAGGTCGAATCCGATCCATCGCGACGCGCCGTTGGGCGCAGGTCAATGTCTAGGGCCGTTGGTATTAGCGATCTGCCGAGCTTGCGGATGCACTGCTGAGGTCGAGCTGGCGGCGCTACCGAATGGGATCGAGGGGGCTACTGCCGCGTCGCGCGACGGCGCGCTCACGCACGGACGGGTCCAGGGGCGGCGTGCCTAGCCTTGTCTTCCTATTGTGCGGATGATTTGACCATTGCCGCTTGCTGGAGATCAAATGCCTGACCACCCGCTTCCACCCCCCAGGGTCGCCATCGCCACGCTCCGCACGGTACACCCCCGCATCCTGGCCGGCCTGACGATCCTCGTCCTGTTCATCGCCAACGGTCTCGCCGTCCTGTGGGTCGCGGCGCGGCCGAGCCCGATCCACATCGCCTTCGCCAACACCTTGTCCGGGGCGGTCGAACCGGTCGGCGCCGAAATCCTGAAAGCTGCCGGTTTGTATGTGGACGAGGTCAACCGCAGCGGCGGCGTGGACGGCCATCCGATCGTGCTTGACCGGTTCGACGACCTGGGTACCCCAGATGGGGCGCGCGCCAATGTTCAGGCGATCGCCGACGGTCCGGCTCTCGCGGTGTTCGGCCATCTTCTCAGCCCGACGTCGCTGGCGGCCGGTCCGGGCTACCGGGCGGCCCATATCCCGGCACTCAGCAGTCAGGCCCTGGCCGATGCCCTGACTGTGGACAACCCATTTTATTTCCGTGCGCAGACGCCGAACTCACAGCAAGCGCAATGGCTTGCCTATTACATCCAGGACGTGTTGCTGGGCGGCTGCGGGCAGCTTCCAGGCAATACCCGCCTCGACCTGGTGACGTCCAACGACGCCTATGGCCTGAGTTACGCTGGCGGCTTCGTCCCCGTTCTGGGCGGACGATCCCCGAAAACCTGGACCCTCAATGTCGATCCGAAGGCGCTCGCCGCCTCGGCACAGGCCACCGCCGACGCCCTGGCACGGGAACCCGAGCCGCGCATCATCGTCATCGGCGTCTCGCTCGACTCCTCGCCGGCACTGGTCAAGGCGATCAGGCGGCGTGGCATTCACGCCATGCTCGTCCTCAGCGTGGCAGGCGGCGACGGCTATCTTGCCAATTTCGCCGATGAGCCGGAGGAGCGGATCACACCAGGCTTCTTCACCAGCAATTTATACACGACCGCATCCGTGATCTTCGATACGGTCGGATCGCCTGGCCAGCAGTTCGCCGAAAGCTATACCGCCGCCACAGGCAAGCCGCCGAGCCAGGTCTCCGACGGCGCGAACGATGCGATGCGAATCATGACCGAGGCGCTGCGCCGCGCCCATCCCGCCAACACCGCGCAGAGCAAAGCGCGCGACCGCGAGAAGATTCGCGACGCCCTGGCCAGCATCGACAGTCCGGAGCACGGCGTGCTCGGCCTCGACGGTCCGCTCTATTTCAACCCCAATCGCGACATGCCACGCTCGCTCCGCTTCGGCAGCTTCGATCGCGGGCGACTGGTGAGCGCGCCCATTCAGATCGTCGCGGTACAGAATCCGGCCCTGATCGATCTCGGCAAGGAAATCGCCGCCGGGCGGATCGTCACCATCGGCGACCGGTTTTTCTGGCTGCAACGGGTCGTCTATGCCGGCATCAACATCGCCCACCTCGGCGGCATCGACATCAAGGCCAGAACCTTCAACGCCGATGTCTACGTATGGCTGCGCTATGGCGGTGACGACGATGCACCGACGCATATCTGTAGCGGCGCGCAATCGAAATGTGGCTGACGCGCAATCAAGGGCGGTTTCCGACGCAAATTAGCTGAGACTATCGGGCACGTCCGACGCACGCTGTTTGAGAATGAGCGCACGATCGGTGAGACGGACGCGAGATCGAACGTTCCGACGCAAAATGCGTGAGATTCAGCGCCGGGCGGGGTGACCGGGGCGCTGGCTGGTCCGCTTGGAAAACGGGCGGTTTCCTGGCGGCCGCGGAAAGCCGGTTAGAGACGACCGAAATCCGCAAAAAAACCCGTTGCGGAATTCATCGCCAGCTTGCACTGCCGCGCGCCATCTATCCTGATGGCTGCGTGGCGCTGCACGCATCGACCGTGACCAGCGTCTTGGAACCCGGCCGCAAAGCCCCGGTCGAGCCGATGCGGCACACGGAGCTTCCCCATAGGCGTTGGTCTCTCGTGCCTTTACAAGCGCTTGGCGTTCAGTCGTCAGTCTCAGATAATGTGCGTCGAACCGTCCGATCTCGCGTCCGTCTCACAGAATGTGCGCTCATTCTCAAACAGCGTGCGTCGGACGTGCCCGATAGTCTCAGCTAATCTGCGCCGGAAACCGCCCTTGATTGCGCGTCGGCCACATTTCGATTGCGCGCCGCTACAGTTATGCCCCGGTTACCCTCACTCATCCCCTCATTCCTGACTTGGAAGCCTGACACCGGAGCTTCGGATGCGCGAACAGCGACTCATCAACAGCCTCCGTGCACGCGGATGCCGCGTGAAACCAGGGTGCGGCAAGCACGACGATCAAAGGTGGCA
>CAIXDS010000011.1 GCA_903918195.1 uncultured Acetobacteraceae bacterium
AGATGATGCACAACGCGGCGCGTTTTCGCATGGTGCTCACAACCGGCCTCTAGCCACGCCGAGGTTGGTGGGGTGGCCACTCCGGTCATTCGCTGGCCGCAGGAAAACTTGGCCATCGGACGCTCCAGATCCTTGGTCAAGAAGCCAAGCCCGCTCACGCTTTCGATCGGCTCGGCGCGCGCGATCGGAATCGATCTCGCTCAGCTGCACGTGGACGGTGCAGATCCGTTCCGGCTCGAGGGATTCAAACTCGCCCTCCAGGGCCTCGCGCTCGGTGTCGGCGGAAAGAATCGTGCCGAGAAGCGAGACCAGCGTGGCGGCATGCTCCTGATCCACCGCGGCTCCTCGGCGATCTTGGGTTGATCCGCCCGGACGCCCGGAAGGAGTGTCGTGCCGTCCATGCGCAATAGCCAAGCCCTCGGCCAACACGCCGCCCGTCCTGGGAGGTGCGGCGATGGTGTAACGCCCTGTCGCGAAGGGGATCAGTGCCCCAGAGGGAAATGCACAAGCGCCGTGGCGGCGGTCACTACGGCTCCCGCCAACCACAGGCGGACGACGAGGAGCTTCCCGGCGTGAGCGAGGTCCTCTTCATGGTCTGCATGGGCGTTATGTTTGGTAACTTTGAACATAGGCCAAACATGGGTCCGCATTGAGAAAAAGAAAACGCTTGCTTGGCACGGTCCTTGTGAGAAAGTGTTACGCTTGTCTTCAAGTTAATCGGCGTTTCATGGAGGTTCCCTCGAAACTGTCACAATTTTTGAATGGCATAATTGGCGAATCGACTCTGGCGATTCCAGATGACGCCGCGGGCCGCTTTCCGGGCGCACCGCCGGACCGCTCAGAACGGCGCTTGGTGCCGGCTGCCAACCACAATGCTGCAATTGGCGGCGCTGGAGGCGGTGCACCGAAGTACCAGCGCCAACACCTGCGCATCGGCTATCCCGTGGCGCTCCAGTGCGGCCAAGTCTACTTCGGCCGCACGCCCCGCCGGCGACTGATCGCCGGAGATAGGCGCCGGCGGCCAGTGCGGTGCGGACCGTGGGCGCGTCAGGCGGGCTGTCGCGAAGTGATGTGGTCACCCGCGCTGGCGTTCACTCAGCCTCGACCGGCCGGGCAGTACTTGGTGGCGTGCAACGGCACCACTTCGTGTAATGGCGGGGGTGCCGGTGGCGAGGGAAGGGGTGCTGGATCCCGCCCGGCGATGACCCGGGCGTATTCCCGCGCCGTGGCATTGCCCGTGACGGCGGGGAATATCCGGCGCAACTCGATAGCCGCAGAGAACTCGCCTCCTTCGTCGAAGGCGCTTTGGATCGCCGCAGCCTGGGCTTCGGAGACAGCGAACATGGTGCTGAGCATGGGCGCCCGGGGTGCAACAGGCAAGCTGGGGTGTGATCCTTCCGGGAACCTACTCCTTGGGCTTGGCGGCCGGCTTCTTCGTCCTGTTTGTCGTCTTCCGGGGCGGCGTCGCTGCAGGCGGCCGGGCCTCGGGTGCCGGGCTCGGCGCGGGCCGGCCGATGTGACTGAACAGGTCGCCCCAGATTGGGTCCTCGTCGCTCTCGGGCGGAGGCGGAGGGGATGGTGGTGTACGTCGTGGCTTGGGCATTCGTGCGTCCTTGGTCGGGAGGCATCGTAGCGCAGCACGGGTTGCGCTTCACGCTCCCGCTTCGGCGCC
>CAIXDS010000012.1 GCA_903918195.1 uncultured Acetobacteraceae bacterium
CGTCCAAGTCCAGGTCGGCGGGCAGCCGACGCAGAACTTCCTCAAACTGGTCCGCCGGAAGAGATGCTGTGCTCTGCATCCGCCCCCAGAATCGTACCCCGTCGCGTCGGGTCAAGCGGTAATTTAACGCCTATGGGGCAAACCCCCTGGACCTCTCTTCATGGAATGGGGTCAAGGGGCCTCGCGGCCCCTTGCGGTTCCAGGGCAGAGCCCTGGCCTTTCTTATGTTCCCGCAGCCGCTTCCACCCCAATCCCCGGCAAATCAAGCTGCTTCACCGCCGGCGCCCCGAAATAATCCCAGGCCAGTTCATGGCCCAGATAGATCCAAGGCCCGGTCACCGTGTTCCAGGCCGAGAGCAGGCTTGCCGTCACCAGGTTGCCGATGGCGATCAGGTTGGTCGAGAAATCGATGGTCGTCGCAATCGCGCGAAAGGTGAGCGTTTTCCACACCGCACGCGGCAGCCCGTCGGCTTTCTCCTCGGCCGGTGCCGGTGCCGCCTGCGCGAGCGGCGGCAGCGACTGGGCCGGATCGAGCAGGTTCAGCAGCCCGTGCTCCGCGCTGTCCGCGGCGGTGTTTGTCCACCCCGACAGGCCGGGCGGGATCGGCTGGGCAGGCGGCAGGGCGAAGACATAGCGGATTTGCACCGCCTCGCGCGGGTCGCTCACTCGGATGGCGGCCTCGGCCCAGCGCGCCGGAAGTGTCCAGCCAAGCGCCTGCGCCGACACGCGGGCGGCGGCCCAGGCGGGGTCCACCGCCGCGCCGGCGGAGGCTGCGTCGACCACGGCGACATAGGCGCAGGACCCGTCATGGTCGGAGGCGTAGCGCACGTGCGCGAACGGCAGATCGCTACGCAGGCAGGCGGGCGCGCTGCCCCAGTCGGTCGGCGCGCCTTGCTTGCTGGCCTGCACGAGTACGCCGCCGACCACCTGGCGCTCGCGCACCTGCAGCAGGGCGACGCTGACCACGTCCGGCACGCCGTTCGTGCCCTCGGAAGCGCCGGCGCGCAGCCACTTGCCCTCGGGCAGGGCAATCTGCTTCCCCTCGATCGACAGAACGTCGCGCAGGACGGCCAGCGGCGGCACCGGCTGTGCCGCGGCCATGGCCGGAAACAGCATGGCGGCGAGGAGCGCGGCGCGGCGCATCATGATGTCTTTCCCGTGGCTGCCGCGGCCTGCTGCGGCCATGGCGTTTCGGCGCCGAGCCCCGGCAATGCCTCCTGCCGGTTGGCCGGCCCGCCGAAATGCTCCCAGGCCAGCTCGTGGCCGAGATAGATCCAGGGGCCGATGAGGATCGGCAGGGACGACAGCGCCGCCGCCGTGGCGAGGTCGCCGATCGCGATCAGGTTGGTGGCGAAATCGAGCGACGTGCCGATCACCCGGTAGGTGATGGTCTTCCACACCGACCGCGAAAGGGTGAAGCCGTCCGGGTCCGGCGGCGGCACGGCCCAGGGCGGCGGGGCGGCGGGGGCGGTCAAGGGCGGCAATGGGCGGGCCGGATCGAGCTGGTTGTGCAGCCCGCGTTCCACCTGGTCCCAGGTGCCGGGTGTCCACGCGGCCAGCGCGGCGGCGTCCGGCCCGCCCGTCTGGCCGAGCGCGATGGCATAGCGGACCTGGACGCCGGATAGCGGCGCGACGACGCGGACCCCCATGACCCCCCAGGCCGCCGGCCACGTCCAGCCCTGCGCCTCGGCGGTGCGCCTTGCGTCGTGCCAGGCCGCATCGACCGGGACACCGTCGCCCCCCTCCGCGACCCGGGCGACAAAGGCGCAGGACCCGTCATGGTCCGATTTGAAATGGGTGCGGGCGAGCGGCAGGTCGGTGCGGTCGCATTCCGGCGCGCTGCCCCAGTCCGCCGCGGTGCCGAGCCGGCTCGCCTGCACCAGCACGGCGGCCGCGACGGTGCGGTCGCGGAGCTGCAGCAGGGCGACGCTGACCAGGCCTTCCGCCGTGCTCGCTTTGCCAGCCTGCACCCACTCGCCGTCGGGGAGCGGTATCTGCTTGCCCTCCAGGCTCAGCGTGCCGTGCGCGGGTGGGGTCGGGGCCTGTGCCATGGTCAGCACGGCCATGAGCGGAAAAATGGCGCGCAGACACCACCGCCGGGACATGCGCTGCTCCTGATCCATCAGCAGGGTATATGCTGCCGGGTCCGCGATTGCATACCCTGCGCGCGCGCGCCGCGCGGGCCTTGTCACACGTTCAACAGCCGGCGCGAGATGCCGATGACCCGGTGCATTTCGCTCCACAGCTCATAGGGCTCCAGCCGGTCCAGCCGCGCCCAGGCCACCTCGGCCACATCGTCGCCCGGCGCCAGCGTCCCGCCCAGGTGCAGGGCGGCGAAGTCGATGATGGTGTAATGGTAGCGCATCCGCCCGGCCGCGTCGTGATGGATGGAATCCACGTTTGCCGCCAGCAGCAGAGGGCCGGCGGTCAATCCGGTTTCCTCGTGCAGTTCGCGCCTTGCCGCCTGCTCGGCGGTCTCGCCGAGTTCCTGCGCGCCGCCGGGCAGGCTCCACGCCCCGAGCGCCGGCGCCCGCCCGCGCCGGGCCAGCAGCACCTCGCCGTCATTGTCCGCCCGCAGCAGACAGACGCCGATGCCGACGATGGGGCGAGGGGGATATTCGCGGGTCATCGGGCGGCGGTGTGGTGGCAACCCCTCCCCCCGGCCCCCTCCCTCAAGGGGAGGGGGAGAAGAATGCTGCACCCCCTCCCCTTGTGGGAGGGGGCCGGGGGGAGGGGTTGCAGCGGCACCTACTCCGGCTTCTTTCCGTCGCTGGCGGGCGGCGTCGCAGGCACTGCTTTCGTCGTCTCGGCCGCCGGTACGGCGGGTGCGGCCTTTGCAGGCTCCGGCGCAGGTACGGCCTCCACTGCCGGCGCCGCCGCCGGCGGTGCCTTCTCCTCCGCCTTCAGATCATCCAGCGCCGGGACGAACGCTTTTTCCTTCCAGGACCCAACCTGGTAGGCCCAGCCATTCACCCGCGCCGCCAGCTTCTTCGCCTCGTCAGACTCGCCGCGCACCGCGAACTGCGCCCAGATGTCCTTCGGCTCCTTGACGTCCGCCTTCGCCGTCCCGAACACCGTTACGTCCACCACCGTGCCATCGGTCAGCGCGATCGCCGCCGTACCGATCCGCTCGCCCGGCGCCTGCGCGGCCGGCTTCACGTCGGTCAGCGTCAGGTTTTCCAGCGAGCGGAACACATCTGTCATCCGGTAGTCATCGAGCTTCGGATGCTCGGCCGGCAGCTTCAGCACCGGCTTGTCGCCGTCGCGGCCGAACTCCAGCACCGCATCGCCGCGATGCACCATGACCGACGCCACCCGCTTGCTGTCGATGTTGGCGATGTCGCGGTCGAACCAGAGCTGCGGGTCGGTATCCACGGGCAGCCGTCCCTCGGCCAGCCAGGCCTGGTCCTCGCCGGGCCGGCGAACATAGATCGTCTCCGGCAGGTTGCCCTGCGAGCGCACCCGCCGGTGGCCGACGATCAATTCGGCAAGCACCTGTTCGTGGCCGTCCAGCACGCGCACCAGCGTGGCCGTCGAGGTGGGGCTCGCCGGATCGCCCACGCCCAGCCGTTCCAGCAGGGACGGGTCAGAGGTGCGCGCCTCGGTGAGACGCAGCTCGGTCAGCCCGGTCAGCAGTTCGCGCAGCTTGTCCTGCTGCACCCGGTAGGTGGCATGGTCGGCCAGGCCCCAGAGGTCACCGGCCCTGGCGATCACCAGAGTCTGGCCCTTGCTGGTGATGGCGACGCGCGCCGCCGTGCCGAGCTTCGGCGCCAGCCCCGGGAACGCCAGCGTGCCGGACGCCTCCGCTCCTGGCGCGGCCACGCCGGCCGGCGGCAGCAGATAGTACCACCCGGCGCCGAGCACGGCCAAGGCGATGGCGACCAGGATAATGGCGGTGCGGGTTCTCATGGGTGCGTCCTCCCCCTCACATCCGCGCCCTGGCGCGTCGCCGGCGGCGGGCGATGCCGAGCACCACCGCCAGCACCGTCAGCACCGCCGGCACCAGCACGATGTCGGCCAGCCGCAGCGTGGTCTCCAGCCGCGAGATGTCGCGCCGCAGCTCAAGCTGTACATTGCGCAACTTGCCCCGCGTCTCCGCCACGTCGTGCCGCAGATCGTCGATCGCCTGCCGCTGCTCCGGCGTGATGACCGCCTGGGCGCTGGTGTCCCCGCCGCCATGGCCGGTGCGCAGCTCGGTGAGCTGTTTCTGCACCTCGTCCAGATGGCTCTGCAGCGTCTTCTCGGTCTGACGGAACTGGGCCTCGGCGGCCTTCTGCATGGTCTCGACCACGTCGAACGGACGCTGCGAGGTGCCGCGGCTGCGCAGGCCGATCAGCGCATCGCCGCCGGCCAGCGTGCCGACCAGATTGGCCAAGAAGGCCCCGTTATCGCTGAATGGGGTGGCTTCCTGCTGGCCGAAGAAATCCTGCACGCGCACCCAGAACCGGTCGGCCAGGATATCGGAATCGCCCACCACCACCAGATTCGCCGGCGCCGCGGTCTGGGCGACATGGGCGGGGAAATTCTCCGGCCGCTTCTGCCCTTCGGCCAGCGCCGGCGGCCCTGCGAAGGCCGATTTCAGCACCCCGTGGACCCGCGCCGCGATCACCCGCGGTCCGCCCTCGGGCTTGAAATCGGCGAGGATCTTGCCCGGGTCGGGCGCCGTTTTCACCAGCTCGACCGGCACGCTGCCGGACTGATCGGAACTGGACAGCAGGGGGACGAAGTCGATCGTCGCATCGGCCTTCTTGCCGATCGCGCCGGCCGAGGCCACGGTCACCTGATTGAGTTCGGCGGTCGCCGGGTCGTCGTGGTTGATGCCGTCGCGGATGTTGAACCAGGCGACGTAGTCCACCGCCTGCAGCCGGTCACCAGCCGCCGCGCGCACCCGCCAGGCGCCCTTGAGGTCGCCGACCACGGTCGCCGGATCGAAGGTGATGCCCCAGGCATCGAACAGCTTCGCCAGGTTGCTCGAGGTGTTCTCCGGCGGCATGCCGGTCTGGCTCGGGATGGCGGCCTCGGCCTCGCTGTGCGGGTCCACCATCACCATCAGCCGCCCGCCGCGCATGACGAACTGGTCGATGGCATATATCGTGGCATCGGACAGGTTCTGCGCCTGCGCCACCAGCAGCACCTGCACGTCCGGATCGATCACCTGGGCGTCGGTCGCCACGGTCTTCACCGTGGTGGTCTCGCGCAACTGCAGAATGGACACGTACGGAGCGCCCGGACCGCCCATGCCGGCGCTGTTGCGCATCATCATCATGGTGCGCGGGTCGCCCTCCAGCGGCAGCGACGACATCACGCCGACCACCGGCTGTTTGGGGTTGGACAGCTCATAGACCAGCCGCGTCAGGTCGTATTCCAGGAACGGTTCGCGCTCGGGCTGGAAGAAGGCGATGGTGCGCTCGTCATCCAGCAGGTTGGTGCCGGCGAGGCCAAAATAGACCTGCTCGCCGGACTGGTCGAGCGGCACGCCCTGCAGGCCGTACGCCACCGCCCGGTCCTCGGTGTCGCTGAACGGCTCCGGGTCGAGGAATTCCAGCTTGATCTTGCCGTTGGCGATGCGCGCATACTCGCGCAGCAACTCGCTCACCCGGTCGGCATAGGCGCCGTAGGCGGGGATGCGGCTGCCGAGCGCCCGCGAATAATACAGCCGCAGCGTGATCGGTTCCTTCAACCCGGTCACGATGCTGCGAGTGCCCGCTGCCACGGTGTACAGGTGCTGGCTGGTCAGATCGATCTGCAGGCCGGCCAGCCGCGTTTCGGCCACGACGTTGATGCCGATCAGGATGACCGCGACGGCGATCACCCCGAGAATGGAGCTCCAGGTGCGGCGCATCTCAGTCGGCCTTCCGGTGTTCGACGATCACGGTGTTCAGGAACAGCCAGAACCCGATGAACGAGGCGAAGAAGATCACGTCCCGCAGCGACACCACGCCGCGGGTGAACCCCTGGTAGCGCTCGGCCACCGACACGCGCCGCGCCACCTCGGCCAGCACCGGGGTGGTTTTCGACAGGAAGTCGGTCACCAGCGGATAGGATGAAACGGCGAAGATGAAGCACACAGCGACCGCCAGCACGAAGGCGATCACTTGGTTTTTGGTTGCCGCCGACAGCGCCGCGCCCACCGACAGGAAGGCGCCGGCAACCAGCAGGGCACCCACATATCCCGTCGCGATCACCCCGTTATCCGGCTGTCCCAGGTAGTTGACGGTGATGACAAAGGGAAAGGTCAGGGCCAGCGCGATGGCGCAGAACGCCCAGGCCGCCAGGAATTTTCCGACCACCGCCTGTGCCTGGGTGATCGGCAGGGTCAGCAGCAATTCGATGGTGCCCAGCCGCCGCTCCTCCGCCCAGAGCCGCATGGTGATGGCCGGGACCAGCAGCAGGAACACCCAGGGGAGGAAGTTGAAGAACGGGGCGAGGTCGGCCTGGTTGCGGTCGAAAAAGCTGCCGAGGTTGAAGGTCAGCACGCCCTGCAGGACGAGGAAGATGACGATGAACACCACCGCAACGGGGGTGGCGAAGTAGCCGCCGAGCTCGCGGCGGGCGACGATCAGGGTATTGCGCATGGTTTAGGCGGCACGCTTCGGTGTGGTGGAGGGCTGGGTGATCTGGCGGAACACGTCGTCCAGCTTGCCGGACGGGTGCAGCTTCTCCAGCGCGGCTGGCTTGTCGTCGGCCACCACGCGGCCGGCGGCGATGATGATGGCGCGCGTGCACACCGCGTCGACCTCTTCCAGGATATGGGTGGAGATGACGATGGCCTTGGCCGGTGCCATGCGGGCGATCAGGCTGCGCACCTCGTGCTTCTGGTTCGGGTCCAGCCCGTCGGTGGGCTCGTCCAGTACCAGCACGGGCGGGTCGTGCAGCAGCGCCTGGGCCAGGCCGACGCGGCGCTTGAACCCTTTGGACAGCGTTTCGATCGGCTGCAGCCGCACGCCTTCCAGCGAGGTCAGGTGCAGCGCGTGGCCCACCCGGTGGTCCAGTTCCGCGCCGACATAGCCGCGCACCCGGGCGGTGAAGGTCAGAAACGCGGTCACGGTCATTTCGGGGTAGTTGGGCGCGCCTTCCGGCAGGAAGCCCAGGCAGCGGCGGGCGGCGACCGAATCGGTCAGCACGTCGTGGCCGCAGATGCGGGCGGTGCCGGCGGTGGGCGTCACGAAGCCGGCCAGCATGCGCATGGTGGTCGACTTGCCGGCGCCGTTGGGGCCGAGGAAGCCCAGCACCTCGCCGCGGGCAACCTGGAACGACACGTGGTCCACCGCGGTGAAGGTGCCGAAACGCTTCGTGAGCCCCTTGATCTCGATCAGGGCGGGCTCGCTGGTGACGGACACGTCAGATCTCCCTCCGTGGGTTTTTGGCTGGGGTCTTGGCTGGCGGGAATAGCGCATACGGCCGGGTTTGCAACCTGCGGCGCCGCGGCCGCTGGTTCAGTCCCCCACCGCCACCCCCTCCCGCCGCGGATCGACCCCGCCCGCCAGCCCCTCCGGCGTGACCGCAATGATTCCCAGCCCGCTGATCGACGTGTAGCTGCGCACTTTCTGCCCGCGCGCCTCCAGCACCGGCGCGAGCCCGGCCGCGCCGGTGCCGGTTTCCAGATCGGCCGTCTCGCCGAGGGTGGATACATGCGCCGCCGCCGCTGCCTGCACGGGGGTTGCGCCCCAGTCCAGCAGCTCCACCAGCGCCTGCACCACATCGCCGATGATACGTGCCCCGCCGACCGAGCCGAGCACGAAGCGCAGCCGTCCGGCGCGGTCGAACACCAGCGTCGGCGCCATGGAACTGCGGGGCCGCTTGCCCGGCTCGACCCGGTTGGCGACCGGGCGGCCGGCCACAGAGGGCGTGAACGAAAAATCGGTCAGCTCGTCGTTCAGCAGGAACCCGCCCACCAGCAGCCGCGCCCCGAACATGTCCTGCACCGTGGTGGTCAAGGTCACGGCGTTGCCCTGATCGTCCACCACCGAGATCTGGCTGGTGCCGTGCTCGGGCTGCGGCGGGGCCGGGGCGAGGTCCGGCGCCTGCCAGTCGGGGTTGCCCGCCCGCACCAAGTCCATCGCGCGGTCGCGGTCGATCAGTTGCGCCCGCACGGTGAGGTAGTCCGGCGCCAGCAGGCCACGCAGCGGCACGCGGACAAAATCGCTGTCGGCCAGATACAGCGCCCGGTCGGCCCAGGCCAGCCGTCCTGCCTCGACGAGCAAATGCGCCGCATCCGCCCCGGGAACGCCCGCCGCATGGGCCAGCCCGCCGATTTCGAAATGCGCCAGGAGACCCAGAGTCTGCAGCACGGTCGGTCCACCGGAGGAGGGCGGCCCCATGCCGCACACCACCCAGACCCGGTAGGGACCGCAGACCGGATCGCGCCGTTTCGGCGTATAGGCGGCCAGATCGTCGGCGGTCAGCAGGCCCGGGTTGGCATCGGTGCGCACCGCCGTCGCGATCGCCGCCGCCAGCGCGCCGCGATGCAGCGCGTCCGCCCCGCCGCTGGCCAGCGCCCGCAGCGTCTCGGCCAGCGGGCGGTTCACCAGCAGGGCGCCTGCCGGCAGCGGCGTGCCGTCGCGGTGGTAAAAGAACGCCCGGCTCGCCGGCCGCGACCCCAGCAACGGCGTATCCGTGGCGATCGCGGCGGCCAGCCGGGGCGGGACCGGAACACCCCGCTCGGCCAGCCGGATGGCATCGGCGAACAGCCGTTCCCAGGGCAGCCGGCCGTAGGCGCGATGCGCCGCCTCCAGCATGCGCAGCGTGCCGGGCACGCCAACCGCCCGCCCGCCCACGCCAGCCTCGCGGAAGCCCAGCTCGTGCCCGTCGGCGGCCAGGAACAGATCGGGCCCGGCCGCGGCCGGCGCCGTCTCGCGCCCGTCCCAGGCGCTCACCCGGCCGGTGGCGGCGTCATAAAGCAGCATCATGGCCCCGCCGCCGAGCCCGGAGGATTGCGGCTCCACCAGCGTCAGCACCAGCTGGGCGGCGATGGCGGCGTCCACTGCCGAGCCGCCGGCGCGCAGCACTTCCAGCCCGGCCGCCGCCGCCGCCGGTTCGGCCGCGACGATCATGTGGTGGTGCGGGTGGGCCGGCTCGGCCGCGTCCGCCCGGCCGCAGGCCACCGCCAGGGCGACGCAAACCAGGACCAACCCGTGTCGCATTCGCATTGTTCGCGCTCCGTGACCGCGGCATGTTGCCAGCCGCCGGCGCATCCTGGAAATCTCTGCCACATGATATTCCCGCCACCCTTAACAACCGCGGACCGCGCCCGCCGTGGCCGCACCGCCCAGCGTCGCGGCATCGACGCCGAGGCGGCCGCCTGCGCCGCGCTCGAACAGGAAGGCTGGACCATCCTCGGCCGCCGCCTGCGCACCGAGGCCGGCGAGATCGACGCGGTGGCCGAGAAAGACGGGCTGTTGGCCCTGCTGGAGGTGAAAAGCCGGCCCACTCTGGCGCTCGCCGCGGCGTGCCTGTCGCCGCGCCAGCGCGCCCGCCTGCTCGGCGCTGCGGCCATCCTGCTGGCGGCCAATCCCGGGTGGGGCCGCAACGGCGTGCGCTTCGACGTGCTGCTGGTGGATGCGGCCGGCGCGGTGCGCCGCATCGCCGACGCGTTCCGCCAGGAGGCGTGACCGCCGTACCGCGCCGGGGTATGGATGAGGCGCTCAACCCAATGGATTGCAGAGGAGCCGGCAGCATGAGCCTCTCACCTCTCAGGCGAACCGGTCTTTGGCGAACCGGTCTTTGGCCCGTTGCCCTGCTGGCGGCGCTCGCCTCCCCGGCCGCGGCTCAGGTTCTGGGCCAGGCCCCGCCGGGCGGGCAGTATGTGCGCCCCGGCAACGAGATCGGCACCGGGCAGTCGCTGCCCGCCTCTGACCAGCCGAGCAACCTGGCGCCCTCCACCGCGCCCGTGCCGTACGGCTACCGCCTGCCGGCGCCGGCCATTGACGAGAACGCGCCGGTCTCCGCTTTCCTGGATGCCGCCCGCCACGCCCTCGCCGCCGGGCGTACCGGCGAGGCGCAGGAGGCGCTGGAACGGGCCGAAAGCCGGGCGCTGGTCCGCTCGGTGCGGCCCTCGCGCGCCGGCCAGGCGAGCCGGCAGCCGGTGGTGGAGCGCATTTCCGCGGCTCTCGCGGCGCTGGCCACCGGCGACCGGCAGGCCGTGCTGCAGCACATCGATGAGGCGCTCGCCGCCGAGGCCGCCGAGGCGCCGTAACGCGCCTTGCGCGTCTTGCGGACCGGGATGAGATGGCTTAGCTGCAGTCGTTTCGGGAGCATCGAGACCATGAACATGATTGCCACCGCCGCCTGCACGCGCGGCCTCGCCCTGGCGCTCCTGCTGGCGGCGGCCGGATGCTCCAGTCTTGATAAACCCGGACCGCAGAGCATCGCCGGGATGTCCCCGGTTGGCACCGTGAGCCTGACCGAAATCATCGCCGCCGGCGCCGATGCCGGCACGGGCACGTTGAATTTCCAGGGCCGGGTCTATTCGTTCAAGCTGGCCGGCGGGGTGACCGGCGGCGGCGGCGCGTCCGACATCCAGGCCAGCGGCGAGGTCTACAACCTGCAGAACGTTTCCGACTTCGCCGGGCTGTATACCCAGAGCAACGGCGGGATCGGGCTGGACATTTCGGGCACCAGCGATCTGTGGCTGCGCAACACGTCAGGCGTCGTGCTGCATCTGACCGGAACGCAAAAGGGCGTGACGCTGAGCCTGGGTCGCGAGGAACTTCTCATCGAGATGCTCTGACGCCGGCAGCGCCCGGAGACATCTGCGGCGGCCAGTCCATCGCCGTCGCGAGGTGAGGGGCGATCGATGCAAGTCCGGGTGGCGAGGCTCGTTCGTGCGCTTTGCCTCGCGCTGCTGACCGCGGCCTGCAGCGCCGTGGTCGGAACCCCCGATCCCGCCGCACTGCCGCGGACCTCGCGGGTCTATGTGGTTGAACGCGACTGGCACACCGAGATCGGCCTGCGCGCCGAGGACATGGATGGTCCGCTCGCGACCATCCGCGACCGCTTTCTGGGCGTTCGCACAGTGTTGATCGGCTTCGGCGACCGGCACTACCTGACCCGCCGGCAGCCGGGCTTTTCCGACATGCTGATCGCCGCGCTCCCGGGGCCGGGCGCGCTGCTGGTGACCGGCCTGCGCACGACCCCGGCAGAGGCGTTCGGCGCGGCAGATGTGGTGGAAATGGCGGTGTCGGGTGCCGGACTGCTCCGTATCTCGGGCTTCCTGTGGCACGCCTTTGAAACCGACGGGAACGGCCGGCCCCGACCGCTGGGCGACGGTCCCTATCCCGGCAGCCTGTTCTATGCCTCGGGCGACACCTACGCGCTGACCCATACCTGCAACACATGGACGGCCGAGGCGCTACAGGTTGGCGGCACCGACGTGCGTGCCGCCGGTGTGCTGCTGGCCTCCCAGGTGATGGCCCGCGCCCGCGCCACGGCGCAGTGACCGGGCGCCTCTGTTATCTGGGTGGCACCACCACGGTGGTCTGGGCCGGCGGAGGCGGGTTGCTGCTGCTGAAGCTGAGACAGCCCGACAGCAGAATGAGGGACAGCAAGGCGAGGGTCACGCGCATTGGTTTCTCTCCCCGGGGAGCACGACGCGGCTCGGAGCGGGGCAAGGATGCCGCGCGTGCCTGGCTACCGTATTTTGAACGGCGCCGCATAAATGCAAGGATGCAGCAGAGGCGGCAACCACTGCCCCCCACCAGGGGCCTGCAGGCCCCTGGACCCCAGTTTTCCAGGTCTTGCGGTGCGGCATCCGGTGGCGGAACGCCCGCACGTTCGCGACATCGTGTCGCCTGAATCACCGCAATCGACACCGCGCAAGGACCTCGAGGCGACGATCACTTCGGCTGTTTCCGCTGAACGAAAACAGCCGCGTTGGCGTCCGCTATGGGTTATGCCGCTGCTCTGTCATAACGATCCCGAAGATGGGCCGGGCCGGGCTGTGCCATGACGACGGCTGAACCGCGGGCGCCCGGTAAATTGCCTGCCGGGAATGGGGCGTGCCGGTCAGTGCCCTGCAGCGCCGGCTTTACGTGACGATTCGCGGCGCGATCAAGGATAGACTGTATTGCTTCAATCAAATGTGCTGCATAAAGCTGCGGCCAGACGAGATCAGAGGTGTAGCAGGCGTTCCGCGACGAAGAATCGTAATCGCTTTTCTCATCGCAGGCAACAAGCAGAACTTCGAAGTTTTCCGTCGAAAAATCTGGCGTATCCCGCAACTCCAGCCCATGACGTTCGCAATATAAAAACAACTCATGGAGAGTAAGTTTAGAACGAACATTGGCGACATCGAGTTCCTTATGCGCCGCAAAACTCTCCAATGCGAGCCTGATCGATTTTGCATATTGCTCACAAATCACGGCCCTGACAGGCAAATTGTGCGTGGCCCTGCTGCCGGACAGCAAAAAATCTCCGGCAATTCTGTGCTGCGTGGCGCCGATCATCAGAGTCTGCGAATCATCGCTTGTCTTGTGCATAACGATCATCCCTGCTACGGTACGTGGCTGCCCTTGTTCAACAGCGCGTGACATCGTCGGTAAGGAAGGTTGTTTATCAGCCGAAGTGATTTTGTGCCGTCGCGATTTTTATCATCTTGCGAAGATCATGCTCCGACAGCTGAAACGCGGCATCGACCCAGATATCTGTCACGTCGCGCAGTTCGTCGATGGTGACGGGGTTCACGCGGCGGCGGGCTCTTGAAAACGCTGAGCAGGCGCGATGCCTGGAACGGTTGCGCGCAATGTACTCGTGCACGGCAGTCTCGCCACCGTCGGCGTCGACCAGAACGTCAACGATCCCCAAGGCAGCCATTTCCGGCGCGGAGAAGATATTCCCAGAAAGAATCAATTGCTGCGCCTTGGCGCTGCCGAGGCGCCGGGCAAGGAAACTGTAGGCCCCCATGCCCGGGAACAGGTTGAACCGGACTTCAGGCAGCCCAAACCGCGCCTGCTTTTCAGCAATGATCACGTCGCATGACAAAGCGGCCTCAAATCCGCCGCCGAGTGCCTCACCTTGGACGAGAGCGATCGTCGTGATGTCCTTGCTATATCCGGTGTGATTGGCATAAAGAGCCTCGATGCATGCATGGGCGTAAGCCCGCAGATGCTCCCGCCGACCTTCCCTGATGCAGGTACAGAAATATTCCAGATCTCCGCCGAGATTAAAAACGTTATGCACGCGCGAAGCCAGCACAAAATACTCCAATATCGGTGAACCCGAACGGTCCGCCGGCGGCAGGTATCTGATGGTGTCTTTCATCCTGAGCAATTCAGACAGCAGACCCTGCGAAAAATTCGGCCGGCCGGAGGGCTTCATATGACACCAGAGTGCCTTTGCCTCGTGCGAAGTAGTAAAATCGATACACTCGTAATGTGTGTCAGCAGATTCGGTTCCAGGAACAGAAAATGGTACCTTGAGAGCGCCCGATCGATCGCCTGGCTGCAAAGAGGTTGCGGCGGCGGATGGTACCGATCTGAAATGAGGATCGGTCATGCCGTGCGAAAGAGAAGCGTTCGGTTGGCTCTGGGGCCACAACGCCATCATGAGTTTCTCCATGCTTGGAGGGTGTAGTCTTTACGGTTCGGCCATAACGTTTTTTATTAGGCGCAAGCGGCGTAGATACTGATCAAAAAGATGGGAGTGCTGGACATGGAAACAGTGATGCTGGATATAATCGAGATGACGCCCACGCTAACCGTTGCAGCGCACGGTCGGATGGGCATGCGGGCCGGGCAAACGCCGAGCTTGCTGCAATGATGGTCCGAGCCGGGGCAGCGGCTCAGACGGATGGGCCAAATGCCATGTCGATTCCCGAGGAACGGAGGCGCCGCCGGTGCCCGGCTTCCGGCAGGTCCCGGCAACCGAAATCCGAAAAGCTGGCAGCGTCGCTGGTCGTCGGCACCTTGCATGTCGCCGCCGACAACGGGGCTGTGAAGGCCGTCAGCGCGCCCGCCCCCTATGGCATCAGCAATATTTAAGTCCGAAGGCTATGCCGTCCGCGGCCTCAGCCGGCCGGATCCATGGGCTTGCCCAGGCTTGCCGGATAATGCCGAATAAGAAAGGTCATTATGCATTTTTTCCTAGCACAAATTGGGGCGTTTGGGCAAGCATAATCGACCGCGCATTTCCAGCCTCGGGAGGGCCTCTGGTAAGCGAGGCGAGCCGTGGCGGAACGACAGCGTCGCGCCGATCTGTCGCCGCATGCGTGGTACGGTCATCGGCGCGTCGATGTGACAAATCGGGTGACCAACGCCCCCGCCCTCATCGCGCTGGCGGCTTTGCAGGTGGTCCGTTACCGCAGCGAGAGCCGGACGATTGATCAGCCCACGAAAACCGGCTCCGAGCCCACCGACCACGAATCCAGGACATGGAGCTTGCTGGGATCATTCCACAACCCGTTCAACAGGCGAAACATCAAAGCAGCCCCTCCTGCCGCAGGCTCGTCCAACGGCCCTTGCCGATGATCAGGTGGTCATGGATGGTGATACCGAGCGGCTCCACCGCGTGGCGGATGTCGCGCGTCATGGACACATCATCGCGCGACGGTGTCGGGTCGCCGCTCGGATGGTTGTGCACGAGTATAAGCGCGGTGGCATCCAGCTCCAGCGCTCGCCGGGCAACCTCCCGCGGATAGACCTGCACGTGGTTCACCGTACCTTCGGCCAGTCTTTTGTCTGCCAGCAGGCGATTGCGGCTGTCGAGGAAGAGCACCTGGAACACTTCCACCGGGTGATGGGCCAGTTTGATCTGGAGGTAGTCGGTCAGGCGGTCCCAGTTATTGATGATGGGGCCGTCTGCAACTTCGGTGTGTGCCAGGTGCAGCGCTGCATCCCGGATCAGCTGCATCCTGGCGATGCTGTCAGGCCCGACCCCTGGGACGCGGCGGAGCTCTTCGGGCGAGGCCGCCAGGACACGCCCGAACGTGCCAAACTGTTCCAACAGACGCGCCGCGATCTGCTCGGGATCACCATTGCGGTGGTGAGTCGAATCGAGCACGGCCCACAGCATCGCGTGGTCGTCCGTGGTGCTCATGGCAGCGCCGCGCCGTGGCTTGATTGTGGACGCATCCCGCAGAACATGTGAGCATTCGGTGTGCTTCGACATTTTGTCACACTTTCTATGTCAGTTCTGCTCCAGAAGCCGTCCCTTGGAGCATGGTTAGCAAAGACTGAACGTCACCTGGCGCCATGGGAATCAGCCAGTCGGCGGCGCGATTGGCCTATCTCCGCGACGGCGTCGGCCTAGGCCGCTCGGTCTAGGTCCAGACCACGGCAATCTGCCCCGCTCAGCGAAATATTCATGCGTTTACGCCTGTGTTTCCGACCCGATATTTCGCACGCTCCGATGTTTCACCAGCGCGTCCCTGCTTTTCCGCGCTTGTGAATGAGCAGGATTTCTCTTGCCAATCCTGTCGCTCCCGGCATGATCCGCCAGACGGCCAGTACGTTAATCGGCCGAATCGACACGGCGGCACGGCCCGGAACAGGTTGTCACAGACGGCAAATGGTTGCCGGATCATCTGGATGACCCATGGGGACGTTCATGGGAGCCAACACTTGACCCAGGGCACTTGTCCAGGCCCGCGACCGAAGGACGGCACCGTTTACGACGTGGCCGGCGTCAGGAGTGGCACCAAAGCTGCCGATCCTGGGCCGCGCGAGCGAGAGGCGCGGTTCCAGGCCATCTTCCAACAGGTTGGCGTCGGGATGGCGGAAATCAGCCTCTGCGGCCGCTGGCTCGATGTCAACGATCGCCTCTGCGACATGCTGGGCACCACGCGTGAGGAACTTCGCGGCACGGACACAAGGGATGTCACACATCCTGCTGATCTCCCGGCCGAACAGGCGCACCTGCTCCGTCTGCTTGCCGGCGAGATTGCCTCCTTCACCATGGAGAAACGATATATCCGCAAGAATGGTTCGCATCTCTGGACTACCTTGACCCTCTCGCCGGTGCGCGACCAGACCGGAACGCCGCAATGCCTCTTCGGCGTTATCGAGGACATTTCCGAGCGCAAGCATGCCGAGGCAGCTCTGCGCGAGAGCGAGCAACTCTTCCGCACGCTGTTTGATAGTGCGCCGCTGCCGAGCTACCTGGTCGATCCGACAAACGAGGCTATCGTGGACTGCAACGATGCCGCCGCCACGATGCTGGGCTATGATCGCGACGCGCTGCGGAGCATGCGCGTCCCCGACTTCGATCCGGCGTCCGAGGAGCCCGACCTCGCCCCGCGGGATACCATCGCGATGGGACGAGCGGTCCTGTTCGAAACCCAGCATCGGACTCGGTCCGGCGAGGTCCGCGACGTGGTCGTTGCTTCAGTCCCCGTTGACATTGCCGGACGCCGCCTGTCGCACACCACGGTGGTGGACGTCACCGAGCGCAAGAAGGTCGAGGCGCGCTTCCGTGCCACCTTCGATCGCGCCGCGGTCGGCATCGCCCATATCGCGCCCGATGGCCGCTTCCTGCTGGTCAACGAACCGATCTGCAATCGCCTCGGCTACAGCCGGGACGAACTCCTGCACCGCGCGGTCCACGACGTGGTGGACCTGGAGCAGCGCAAGGATGTCCTGTTGGGGCTGCGCAGCCTGGCCCTGGGGGAAGTCGATTCGTACACGGGCGACCGGCGCTACGTCTCCGCCGACGGCCAGACGCTGGATTTGTCAGTGACGGTCTCGATGGTCCATGACCGCGCCCAGCAATCCTACTTCCTGGTCGTGGCGCAGGACATCAGTGATCGCAAGAAAGCCGAGCATGAACTGGCGCTGTATCGCAGCAGCCTCGAAGCCCTGGTCATCGAACGAACGCGTGATCTCGAAACCGCCAACCGGATGCTGCAGCTCAGCGAGCAGCGCTACGCCTATGCGGCGGAGGCCACCAGCGACGGGATCTGGGACCTGAATCTCGATACCGGCCAGATCACCTATAGCCCGACATGGTTCAGCATGCTCGGCTTCGGGCCGGATGAGTTCGCTCACGAACTCAGCGCCTGGGAAGAACTAATCCATCCCGATGACCGCGAGGCAACATTCGCGGCCATGGCAGCGTGCATCGAGACCGCCGATACCTCCGCGCTGGAATTCCGGATGCGCGCTTGCGACGGCAGCTACCGGTGGATTCTCAGCCGCGCCAAGGTGGTGGAGCGCGATGCGGCGGGCAGTGCCACCCGTCTCGTCGGCGCGCATACGGACCTGACCAGCCGCAAGCAGGCGGAAGCGCAGTTGCGGGAGGCAAAGGAGGAGGCGGAGGCGGCAGACCAGGCGAAGTCGTGGTTCCTGGCGATGATGAGCCACGAGATCCGCACGCCGCTGAATGGCGTGATCGGCATGACCGAGGTCATGGGACAGGAGGCGCTGCCGGAGCGCCAGGCCGGTGCCCTGCGGATCATCCGCGAGTCGGCTGTCAACCTGATGACGCTGATCGACGACATCCTCGACTTCTCGAAAAGCGAGGCCGGGCGGCTGGACCTGGAACTGGCTCCGGTTTCGCTGACCGACCTGATCGACGGCGTGTGCAATGCCCTCGCGCCCCTGGCGGACGCGAAGGGGGTCGATCTGTCCGCCACCATCGCGCCGGATGTGCCCCCGCTTGTGCTGGGCGACCCAACGCGCCTGCGGCAGATCCTCACCAACCTCGCCGGCAACGCGGTCAAGTTCAGCGGTGGGCGGACGCGGACGCGCGGACGCGTGGCGTTGCGGGTGGAGGTGGCGCAGGCCGAGCCGCTGCTCCTGCGCGTCCATGTGATCGACAATGGCATCGGCATGACGGCGGACGCCATCGCCAGGCTGTTCGTGCCGTTCAGCCAGGCGGATGCCGGCACCACGCGCCGCTTCGGCGGCACCGGGCTGGGTCTGGCCATCACCAAACGCCTGCTCGACCTCATGCAAGGCGAGATCACGGTGGCGAGCCGGCCGGGCGAGGGCACCCGATTCGTCGTCACCCTGAAGCTGGAGAGGGCGCCCGACCCGACCGGCGAGGTTTTGCCCGACCTGTCCGGCCTCGACTGCATCCTGATCCGGGGAACCGACATCCTCGATGCGGCCGATTTGCGCGCCGCCCTCGCCCCGGCCGGCGCGCGCATGCACCTGGACGGCGATTGGAGCGAGGCGCTGGCCAGGGCCGCAGCGCTGGCCGGGCCGATCATTATCATCCGCGACCTTGCTCCCGGCCAGGCCAGCGATGCTCCCGTGGCGTTGCCGGCAGGGGTCCACATGCTGTTGTTGCGCCGCGAGCAACGCTGGCGCGCCCATCTGGACGCTCAGGAGGGTGCCAGCCTTGACCTGGGCTGGCTTCGGCAGGACGCGCTGCTGCGTGCGGTTGCCATCGCAGCCGGGCGCCTGCCGCGGAACCGGTTCAACGAGGGCAGGTCGGTGGTGGCCGCGCCGCTGCCGGCGGACCCGCCGCCCAGCGTCGCCGAGGCGCGCGCGCAGGGGCGGCTCATCCTGCTGGCCGAGGACGACGAGATCAACCGCACGGTGATCGTGCAGCAACTCAACCGGCTCGGCTACGCGGCCGAAACCGCCGGCACTGGCCGCGCCGCCCTGAGGATGTGGCGGAGTGGCGCCTACGCGCTGCTGCTGACCGATCTCTACATGCCGGGGATGGATGGCTACCAACTGGCCGCGGCGATTCGCCAGGAGGAGGCGGGCCAGCGCCGGATACCCATCCTGGCGCTGAGTGCCAACGCGTTGCGCGGGGAGGCCGAGCGCGCGCGGTCGTTCGGTGTGGACAGGTACCTGACCAAACCAATCCTGCTGCACGATCTGTATGCCGCCCTGGCGATAGCTCTGGCCGCTTCACCCGGATCGACCGCGGAACCGGCACAAACCGCCCCGCATCCGGACACCGCCGCAGCGGCGTCCGCGCCGCCGGTCTTCGACGTCTGCACCCTGATTGCTTACGTGGGAGACGAGACGGAGGCGCTCGAAAGCTTCCTGGCTCGCTTCAACGACGCGACGGCCGAGTTGGTGAGCGCCCTGCGCGCAGCGGTGGCCAGCGGGGAGCCGGGCCGCGTACGCGGGATCGTGCACAAGCTGAAATCTTCCTACCGCTTTGTCGGTGCGTTGCACCTGGCAGAGCTCTGCGAGCGCATCGAAAGGCTCGGCAACGACGGCGATCTGGCAGCGATCGCACAGGAGATGCCGGCATTCGAGTCCGGCTGGGCCGAACTTGGGACCTGTATCGCCGAGTACCTTGTGCGTGCCAGGGCAGCCGAGGCGGACGGTGTCCCCTGGCGTTGACTCCATTATCGCAGACAAGCCGGCTGGTGGCGCGGTGCAGGAGAAATTCGCGTTAGAATCTGCCACCAAACTCCTTCGCGCCGATCCGTGAACAAAACGCAAAAATAAGATTATTTCTACAGATTTTCATTTTTACGCTTGAAAATTTGCTTGTTGCAAGTTATTTGAGCGCTCACTTCATGTGAACAGTGCCCCCATTATGCCTGATTCAGCATGCACGATCTTGATCGCCGATGACCATGCGCTGATCCGTTCCGGCTTGCGTGGCTTCCTCGCGGGCCTGTCGGAGAAAAACCGTGTCGAGGCAGCTGCATCCCTCGACGAGGTTGTGGCCGTCCTCGGCACGCAGGTCGTCGACCTGTTGCTGATCGACCTCGACATGCCAGGAATGCATGGCATCGCCAGTCTCAACACGCTGCGTGAAAACTTTCCCGCGCTGCGGATCGCCGTCCTGTCCGGCACAGACGACCGGCACACCGTCATGCAGGCGCTCGGCGCCGGGGTGAACGGCTACATCCCGAAGGCGGTCCGGCCGGAGGAACTCGCCTTTGCGATCGAGAGCATCCTGGCCGGCCGAATATACCTGCCGCCCAACATCACCACACAGAGTCACGCCACCGGCGCACCGGCGGCGTGGCCGACCACTGCCCCCGGGCTGACCACCCGCCAGGACGAGGTGCTCGCACTGATCACGCGCGGACTGTCGAACAAGGAAATCGCGCGCGATCTGAACATGGCCGAAGGCACCGTGAAGATCCACGTCGCCGGCATCTTCCGCCGCCTGGAGGTGCAGAACCGCACCGAAGCGGCGCTCCGCGCCCGCGAACTCGGCCTCGCCTGACACGCAACATTCAGCCGCTCCGCCGCTTGCCCGGCCAACGCCGGTGCCTCGGGCAGCAGCGCCACGCATTGCCTCACGCGGGGGTGACATGCCTCTGACGTATAAGGCGGCGGACGTTTCTGGCGTCTGGAGGCTGGCAAGCTTCACGGAACGGTGTTACGGTTTGCAACGCGGGGAATGGCTGGGCAAGCTGACGTGACCAGAGTGGCTTCGATATAAAATCCCTTCCGGGGGGTCAATATTTTGCGTGATGCCCGCAAGCAAATCTCCGCCGTGCCTTGAGTAGAATGATGTAATACGAGTCCGCGTAAAGAGCTGTTCGCCATGCGACTTTCGTAATGGTGGGTCCGAAGTGCTTGAAGCCATCGCGATGGATTGCTCTTTTCGTGGTTGGCGTAATGACATTCGGGGAAAACAATGCAAAATCGGTCAATCGAGGACAACAGCGATCCGCTGACGGAGCTGTTTGCCCAGAGCCATGGGCTGCGGACTCGTGTCGCTGTTTTACTTAACGTCGGCGGTGCGGCGCAGCGCGCCTTGGCCCCCCTCGTTGATGTGTTCGCCCGGCTTTGTTTGGCCGCGGCGTGTTCTGCACCCGCCATGCTGGCCGGCGGCAGCGGCGCCGATCTCGGCGTCGCGGCGTGGGCCATCAGCATCGTCCAGGTGGCAGGCCCAGCGCTGCTGGCCGTCGGGCTGTTCGTCCGGCCGGTCGCGCTGCTGATGCTGGTCCTGACGCTGCTGGCCCAGGGAACCGGCCAGGCGCAGGACGCGCATCTGTTCTGTGCCGCCCTCCTTGGCTGGTATGTCGCCGAGGGCGCGGGGCAGTTCTCGCTCGATCGCATGCTGAAAAAAGGGCTGGATTTCAGTCCGCTGCCCCTGTCTGGTCTGGCCGCTTCGGCCGGCCGCTGGTTCGATCGACAGGTCAGTCCGGCCTATCGGCTCGCCCTTCGGCTATGGCTCGCCGTCTCACTCGCCGGACCCATGCTGGTGCCCACAACGCCGCCGACCGCGGCGGCAGAGATATTGCTGCCTTTCCTGGCCGCAATCGCCGTTGTGCTGCTGGCTCTGGGCCTCGCCACGCCACTGGTGGCGGCCGGCCTGCTGGTCGCGAGTTCCATCATGGCGATGGTCGGTGCCGGTCAGTGGGCGACGCCCTATGGTGCGCTGCTGCTGGCCCTGCTGGGTGTCTACGGGGCCGGACGCTATTCGCTGGATCGTCTGATTACCCAGATCGCGCATCGCCCGCCCCGGGCCGCGGGCGACGCCCCGCACATCGTCATCGTCGGCGGGGGCTTCGGCGGCATGGCGTGCGCGGCGGGACTGCGTCATGAACATGCGCGGGTCACCCTGATTGACCGGAACAACTACCATTTGTTTCAACCGCTGCTGTATCAGGTCGCGACCGCCTGCCTGTCCCCCGGCGATATTGCGACCCCGATCCGCGGCCTGTTCCGCGGCTGCCGGAACCTGAGCGTGCTGTGCGGCAGCGTCACCGGCGTCGATACCGCAACCAGGCATGTGATGGTGGACGGACACGCGGTCGCCTACGACACCCTGGTCCTGGCGACGGGCGCCACGCACAGCTATTTCGGCCACGATGACTGGGCCGCGCATGCCCCCGGCCTGAAATCCGTTGAAGACGCGACCAGGATTCGCAGCCGCATCCTGGATGCTTTCGAACAGGCCGAGGTGACCGACGATCCTGCCACCCGCAGGAAGCTCCTGACCTTCCTCATCGTGGGCGCGGGACCGACCGGGGTCGAAATGGCCGGCGCCATCGCCGAACTCGCACGCAACGGGATGGCAAAGGACTTCCGCAATTTCGATCCTGCGTCGGCGCGCATCATTCTGGTGGAGGCGGCGCCCCGCGTGCTGCCGCCCTTCGACAGCCGGATGTCTGCCTTCGCCCGTACCTCGCTTGAGGAACTCGGCGTGGAGGTGCGGGTGGACAGCAAGGTGGAGGCCGTCGACGCCAATGGTGTGGTGGTGAACGGCGAGCGCATTTTCGCCGCCACCGTTCTTTGGGCGGCCGGTGTCGTTGCTTCTCCGGCAGCAGTATGGCTGGGCACCGAACCGGATCGGGCGGGTCGCATCAAGGTCGGGCCGGACCTGTCCGTTCCTGGTCTGCCCAATGTGTTCGCGATCGGCGACACCGCCCTGGCGCTCGCCTGGGAAGGCCGGCCGGTTCCCGGGCTTGCCGCCGCGGCAAAGCAGCAGGGCTCCTATGTTTCTGCGGTGCTGCGGGCCCGGCTGCGCGGCCACACTGTGCCGGCGCCGTTCCAATATCGGCACCGCGGCAGCCTGGCCACCATCGGCCGCGAGAGCGCGGTCGCCGATTTTGGCCGGTTCAGGCTCACCGGGGCCGTCGCGTGGTGGCTGTGGGGCGTTGTGCATGCGCTGTTGCTGGTTGGCTTGCGCAATCGGTTGACCGTGGTTGTCGGCTGGATGTGGTCCTATTTCACCTACGACGTTGGGGTCCGGCTGATTACGGGGGAGAAGCCCCGCCGGGCTGCGGCACTGCACGACAGCCCGCGGCTCCAGTTGCCGGCGGGCGCCTTTGGGTTTGAGGACGGGAAGGAATTGTCACGCACTCCGAGCCCAGCCTTTGCCATGCGCCCCGACGTGGCCCTTCACCCGTGAAGGGAGCTTCCACCCGGGGAATTGTCGCAAAGCCCTGATAGCTGACGCGCGATCCGGTCGGGCAACTGACCGGATCGAAGCCTTGCCGTGATTTGGTCAACCGGCTGCTACGCCTTCCGCCCCGGCATCCGGTGCCGGAACGCCAGCGCCTCCGCCACATCCTGCCGCCGGATCGCCGCCACGCCGGCGAGGTCGGCGATGCTGCGTGCCACCCGCAGCGTGCGGGTGAACCCGCGCGGCGACAGGCGCAGGCGCTCCGCCGCCTGCTCGGCCAGCGCCCGTGCCTCCGCCAGCAACTCCAGCCCATGCGGGTCAGCCTCGGCGTTGGTCGCCGGCCCCTCGGTGCCGGCGCGCGCCAGTTGCGCCCGGCGCGCGGCGGCGACGCGGGCGGCCACCACGGCGCTCGCCTCGCCCGGCGGTGCCCGCGACAGCTCGACCGCCGAGGTCGGCTGCACCGCGATGGTCAGGTCGATGCGGTCCAGCAGCGGCCCGCTCAGCCGGTTCTGATAATCCTCCCCGCAGCGCGGCGCCCGGCCGCATTCGCGCCCGGCATCGCCCAGATGCCCGCAGCGGCACGGGTTCATCGCCGCGATCAGCAAGAACCGTGACGGATACGTCACATGCGCGGCGGCGCGGGCCACCGTGGTGCGTCCGCTTTCCATCGGCTGGCGCAGCGAATCCAACGACTGGCGCGGGAATTCCGGCAGCTCGTCCAGAAACAGCACGCCGCGATGCGCGAGGCTGGCCTCGCCCGGCCGGGCCCGCTGGCCGCCGCCGGTCAGCGCCGCCTGGCTGGCGGTGTGGTGCGGTTCACGGAACGGCGGGCGCATCACCAGCCGGCCGCCATCCAGCATGCCGGCGACCGAATGGATCATCGACACCTCCAGCGCCTCCCGCGGCGTGAGGTCGGGCAGCAGCCCGGGCAGCCGGGCCGCCAGCATGGATTTTCCCGCCCCGGGCGGGCCGACCAGCAGAATGTTGTGGCCGCCGGCGGCGGCGATCTCCAGCGCCCGCCGCGCCGATTCCATGCCGCGCACTTCGGCGAGGTCGGGCAGCCGGCCGGTCTCGGCAAAACCGGCCGGCTCGGGCGGGGTGAGCACCTGGGTGCCGCGGAAATGGTTGATCAGCGCCAGCAGGTCGGTGGGGGCGAGCACCTGGATCTGCCCCGCCCAGGCCGCCTCGCCGCCCTGGGCGGCCGGGCAGATCAGTCCGAGCCCACGCGCCGAGGCGCCGATCGCCGCCGGCAGCACCCCGGCCACCGGATTCAGCGAGCCATCCAAGGAAAGCTCGCCCAGCGCCGCGAATTCCGCCATTTCCTCGCGCGGCAGCACCTCCATGGCCGCCAGCACGGCCAGCGCGATGGGCAGGTCGAAATGGCTGCCTTCCTTCAGCAGATCGGCCGGTGCCAGGTTGATCAGCACCCGCCGGGGCGGCAGCGCCAGGCCCATGGCGGTCAGTGCCGCGCGCACCCGCTCGCGCGCTTCCCCCACCGCCTTGTCCGGCAGTCCGACAACCAGAAAGGCGGGCAGCCCCGAGGAGATCTGCACCTGCACCTCCACCGGCACCGCCTCGATGCCGGAGAAGGCGAAGCACTGCACGCGGGAGATGGTCATTGCCGGCGGTATACGGCCCCGCGTCTCCGGAGGCGGAATGAATTGGCCGTCAATCCGGCATCAATCAGACGCGGCGGCGATCCGCCACCCCGACCGGCCCGCTTCCACCGCGCCGCTATCGCCCCTTATAAGAGGATGTGATGTGTGGTGCGGATGTCGCTCCCTGCATCGGCGTTCGGCCATGCACGCTGCGATCCCCGCGGTGGCCGGGCCGCTAAAGCCAGGGAGTTCCCATGATCCAGCCGATCCGTGCCGCGGCGTTTGCGGCCGTCCTGCTTGTGTCCGCCACCGCCGGCCATGCCGAAGGGCCGGCGGTGGCCATCGTGGCGACGCCATCCGATCCGTTGCAGTCTTTCAACCGCGTGATGTACGACTTCAACAAGGCGGTCGTCGATCACGTGATCGATCCGACCGTCGACACCGTCGGTCCGTACACCCCGGCGCCGGTCGTGACCGGGCTCGGCAACGCCTACAACAACCTCACCGAGATCGAGTATGTGCTGAATGGCGCCCTGCGCCGCGATGCCAGCATGATCCTGACCTCGGCCGGGCGGTTCGTGCTCAATTCGACGGTCGGCATCGCCGGCCTGTTCGATGTCGCGACCCCGCTGGGCCTGCCCCGGCAACAAGGCGATTTTGGTGCGGCGATGTGCGCGGCGGGGGTGCCGGCGGGTCCGTACGTGGTGCTGCCGCTGGTCGGGCCGGCGAACGTGAACAGCGCCGGGCTGCTGGCGGGCGGCGTGGCGGTGGAGGTTTATCTGCTCAGCTTCATATCGACCACGCTGGCCTTCGCCGACTTCGTGTTCATCGATGTCGGTGGCTCGGCCGCGGCGCTGCGCTACGCGACCGACATTCCGCCCGGTGCCGACGGTTATTCCGTGCAGCGGGGCGAGTACGAGGGCTACATCAAGACCGCCTGCGGTCCGGTCTAACAGGCCGCCCGGCGATTCCCGATCGCCGGGCGCGTATCCCCAGGCGCGGTGCACTGGCGCCCGGGAGGTGAAGCCATGCGCGTGATCCTGAAACCTGAAAACCTGATCCTGACGCCCGAAACCGAGGCCGAGCGCGACGCGTTTCTGGCCTGGCGGGACTCGGCAACCGGCCATGTCTTCTACTTCGAAGGCGGATCGTCCAAGGGCGGCGCGCTGCGCGACCTCGGCCTTCGCGAGGAGGCCTGTCGCGAGCCGATCAATATCGTCTTCGATCAGGCCCAGCCACGCTGGCAGCCGATCAGCAACCTGGCGCATACTTCTTTCATCCTGCGGGGCGTGACCTACGCCAGCGTCGAGGGATTCTGGCAAAGCCTGAAATTCGACGCCGCCGACGATCGCGCCCGCGTGGCCGCCCTGTGGGGCAAGCCTGCCAAGCGCGCCGCCGCGGCGCTGCCCGAGCGGCAGTGCTTCGACTATGGCGGTGAGACCTTCGCGGTGGGTGGGCCGGGCCACCACGCCCTGATGCACCAAGCCTGCCTGGCCAAGTTCATCCAGCATGCGGGGGCGCATGCGGCTCTGCTGGCCACCGGGGATCGCCCCCTCACGCATCGCACGCGTCGCGACAGCACAACCATCCCGGGCGCTCTGATGGCGGACATCTGGATGCGCGTGCGCGCGAGCCTTCGAAAGGGAACGGCCGCGGCGGAAGCGCAGGCCGGCTTGCCGCGGCCGGTATCGCCGCCTGACGGCAGCATCCGATATTTCGCCCGCGACCGGGCGGAGTTCGGTTTCCTGTCGCATTTCTATCCATCGCCGATCACGCTCGACGGCGAGGAGTGGCCGACTGTCGAACATTACTACCAGGCGCAGAAATCCTTCAGCCCCGCCTATCGTGCGGCCATTCGTGCGGCCGAAACGCCGGGCGCGGCGAAGCAACTGGCGGCCAATCCCGACCCGGATCGCCCTGCCGCCCGTAAGTCCTGGTTCCTGGCGTCGGGCGAGACGCCGCGGCCGGACTGGGCGGCGGTGAAACGCGACATCATGCGGCGCGCCGATCTGGCAAAGTTCACGCAGCATCCGGACCTTGCCGAGCGCCTGCTGGCGACCGGGACGGCCGAGCTGATCGAGGATTCCCCATTCGAGCCGTTCTGGGGCGCCGGTTACGACGGCAGCGGGGAAAACTGGGCCGGCCGCGTGCTGATGGAAGTTCGCGACCAGTTGCAATCTGGCGGCAGCGTCTGAAATCCGGCGGAATCGCCGCAAGGACGAGTGGCCCATCTGCCATCGCCGCACTCCGTGATGCGGTGCAAGTGGCGGGAACCGCCCGGCCTGCGGTATGCAGTTTGGTGATCGCCATGCACCGGCGATCGCCCCGCAAGGACAAGGCATGACCGCCCCCGACCCGCGCGCCAATTCCATCCTGGTCGGCCACGCCGCCGCGGAAGCGGCCCTGGCCGAGGCGGTGCGCGCCGGCCGGTTGCACCATGCCTGGCTGATCACCGGCCCGCCCGGCATCGGCAAAGCCACGCTCGCCTTCCGCTTCGCCCGCCGCCTGCTGGCCGGCGGCGCCGGCGAGGGCCTGTTCCTGCCCGAAACCCATCCGGTGTTCCGCCGCGTCGCCGCCGGCACCCATGCCGACCTGCTGACCGTCGAGCGCGAATGGGACCCGAAGCGGAAGAAAATGCGCGGTGAAATCGTGGTCGCGGATGCCCGCGGCGTCCCGGATTTCCTGCATCTTACCCCGGCCGAGGGCGGCTGGCGCGTGGTGATTGTGGACGGCGCCGAGGACCTCAACCACCAGGCCGCCAACGCCATCCTGAAAGTGCTGGAGGAGCCGCCGCCGCGCGCGGTGCTGCTGCTGGTGTCCGCTGCCCCCGGAAGGCTGCTGCCGACGCTGCGCAGCCGTTGCCGCCGCCTGCGCCTGTCGCCGCTGACCGAGGCGGAGGTGGCCGGGGTGCTCGACCGCTTCCAGCCCGGCATTGAGCCGGCCGAGCGCGACCGCCTGGCCGCCATGGCCGAGGGCTCGCCCGGGCGGGCGCTTGCTCTCGCGGCGGGCAACGGGGTGGGGCTGGCCGAGCTGGTGTCGCAGGTGCTGGAGAACGTGCCGAGGCTCACCGTCGGCCGGGCACACGAAGTGGCCGACGCGCTGGGGCGCGACGACGAGGCGTTCGGTACTTTCATGGACCTGCTGCGCACCGCGGTGGCGGCGTCGGTGCGCGACATGGCGCGCGGCCGGGCCGATCCCGACCAGATCAGGCTGATCGGCGCCCGGCCCCTTGATGCCTGGGTGGACGTGTGGCAGGGGCTGTGCCGCCTGCAGGACGAGACCGAGGCGCTTCACCTCGACAAACGACAAGCCATCGTGACCGGGCTTGGCCTGCTGGCCGGCACAGCCTCCCCCGTTTAACGACCATGAGCCCCATGAAACCCAAATTCTACGTCACGACCCCGATCTATTACGTCAACGACGTGCCGCATATCGGTCACGCTTACACGACGGTCGCCTGTGACGTGCTGGCCCGCTGGAAGCGGCTGGACGGGTTTGACGTTTTTTTCCTCACCGGCACCGACGAGCACGGCCAGAAGGTCGAAAAAGCCGCGTCGGCCGCGGGACTCGATCCGCTGGCGTTCACCGACCGGGTCAGCACCGCCTTTCAGGACATGGCCCGCGCCATGGGTGTCTCCAACGACGATTTCATCCGCACCACCGAACTGCGGCACAAAATTGCCACCACCGAACTCTGGCGCCGCCTGCAGGACGCCGGAGAGATTTACCTGGGCGGCTATGAGGGCTGGTACGCGGTCCGCGACGAGGCGTTCTACGACGAGGCCGAACTCACCATCCGCCCGGACGGCACGCGGGTTGCCCCCTCCGGCGCGCCGGTGGAGTGGGTGGTCGAACCCAGCTATTTCTTCCGCCTCTCCGCCTGGCAGGACCGGCTGCTGGAATTCTACGACAGCCACCCCGATTTCATCGCCCCGGTCAGCCGGCGCAACGAGGTACTGAGCTTCGTGCGTGGCGGGCTGAAGGATCTTTCCGTCAGCCGCACCAGCTTCCGCTGGGGCATCCCGGTGCCGGGCGATCCGGCGCATGTGATGTATGTGTGGCTGGACGCGCTGAACAACTATGTCACCGCCACCGGCTGGCCCGACCCCGCCGCCCCGCGCGCCGGATTCTGGCCTGCCGACCTGCACATGGTGGGCAAGGACATCCTGCGCTTCCACGCCGTCTATTGGCCCGCCTTCCTGATGGCCGCCGGGCTCGCGCCGCCGAAGCGCGTTTTTGCCCATGGCTGGTGGACCATCGAGGGCGAGAAGATGAGCAAGTCGCTGGGCAACGTCATCGCGCCCGCCGATCTCGTCGCCGCCTACGGGCTTGACCCGGTGCGCTTTTTCCTGCTTCGCGAGGTGCCGTTCGGCAGCGACGGGGATTTCAGCCGGCGTGCGCTGATTTCGCGCATGAATGTCGAACTTGCCAACGATTTGGGCAATCTGTCGCAGCGCTCGCTGAGTCTGGTGGCGCGCAACTGTGCGGGCGTGCTGCCGCCGCGCGGCGCGCCCACCGACGAGGACGCCGCCATCCTCGCCGCCGCCGGCGCGCTGCCCGCGCTGCTGCGCGGGTATATCGACCGCCAGGCCTTCCACGAGGCGCTGGAAGAGGTGTGGAAAGTCGTGCGGGCCGGCAATGGTTATATCGACCGCCAGGCGCCCTGGGCGCTGAAGAAGACCGATTCCGAGCGGATGGCCAGCGTGCTGCGCGTGCTGGCCGACATGCTCCGCAGTGTGGCCACGGTGCTGCAGCCCTTCATGCCGGGCAGCATGACAAAAATGCTGGACCAGCTCGGCGTGCCCGAGGACGCCCGCGACCTTGCCGCCCTGGCCACGCCGCTGTCCGACGGGACGGTTCTGCCGCCGCCGCGGGGCGTGTTTCCGCGCCATACAGATGATGTGACATAACAATCCGATGCTGATCGATTCGCATTGCCATCTGGACTACTACCGCCCCGACGAGATCGACGCCGTGCTGGCGCGCGCGGCCGCGGCGGGGGTGGGGGAGATGGTCACCATCGGCACCCGCCTGAGCCGCGCGCAGGAAATGTTCGCGCTGGCCGAGGCGCATCCCAATGTGTGGTGCACGGTGGGAACCCATCCGCACCAAGCCGCTGAGCACCCGGTTCCGGCATCGGAAGACATTGCCGCGCTGGCGGCGCATCCGCGCTGCATCGGCATCGGCGAGGCGGGGCTCGACTATTTCTACGACAAGGCGCCGCGCGACGTGCAGCAAGCGTGCTTTCGTGCCCATGTGCGGGCGGCGGCGCTGAGCGGCCTGCCGCTCGTCATCCACGCCCGCGACGCCGATGACGACATGATCCATATTCTGCGCGATGAATGGGAGAACGGCGGAAAATTCGGCTTTCTCCTGCACTGCTTCAGCTCCGGGCGCGGCCTGGCCGAGGCGGCGCTGGCGCTTGGCGGCTACATCAGTTTCTCCGGCATCTTAACGTTTCCGAAATCTGCCGAAATCAGAGATATAGCCGGACAAATTCCGGTGGATCGCCTGCTGGTGGAAACCGATTCGCCGTATCTTGCCCCGGTGCCGTTCCGGGGCAAGCGCAACGAGCCGGCCTGGGTGGCGTACACCGCCCAGGTGCTCGCCGAGGTGAAAGGGCTCAGCCCGGAAGCGCTGGCCGGCCACACCACGGAGAATTTCCGGCGCCTGTTTGCGAAGGCCCAGGTCGGCAGCGTCGCGTGACGTCCGTCCGTGCCATCCTGCTGGGCAGCGGCGGCTCGGCCGGGGTGCCGCATATCGGCGGGGTGGACGGCCACGGCGACTGGGGCGCCTGCGACCCGGCGGAGCCGCGCAACCGGCGCACCCGCAGCAGCGTCGTGCTGCAGGCCCCCGACAGCAGCGGGGGAGGGGCCCTGCTGGTCGACACCTCGCCGGACATGCGCGCGCAACTGCTGGATTGCGGCATTGCCCGCGTCGACGCGGTGCTGTTCACCCACGCGCATGCCGACCACGTCGTTGGCCTCGACGATGTGCGCCTGCTCAACCGGGTCGCCGGCCGGCCGCTGGAGGCGTTCGGCACCCCGGCGACGCTGGACGAAATCGAGGGACGGTTCGCCTATGCCTTCCGGCCCTGGCAGCCGCCCGGCTTCTATCGGCCCGTGCTGGTGCGGCACCCGATCGGACCCGGCGAGACGGTGGCGGTCGGGGCGCTGCAGGTGCAAATTTTCGATCAGGACCACGGGTTCTCCCGCTCGATCGGCCTGCGCGCCGGGCCATTCGCCTATTCGACCGACGCGGTCACGCTCGACGAGGCGGCCTTTGCCACCCTCGAGGGGGTGGATACGTGGGTGGTCGGCTGCTTCCAGCGCGATCACCACCGCACCCATGCGTGGCTCGACCGGGTGCTGGAGTGGATCGCCCGGGTGCGGCCGCGACGGGCAGTACTGACCCATATGGGCTACGACATGGACTGGGCCTGGCTGCGCGCCCGCCTGCCGGCGCCGGTGGAACCGGGCTATGACGGCATGGTGCTCGAGGTGCCTGGCTAGGCCGGGGCAGAGGGCCACACCATCGGAGTGTCGCCCGCCGCCGCCATCCCGCCCCTTGCCCCGCCGCGCCCGCCTGCCGACATTCGGACCGGCCGCAGAGATCGGAATCCCGCCATGGCCGACATTGTGACCGTTCGCCGCGCGACGCAGCGCGACGCCGGCGCGTTGATTCGCGGCAACCTCGCCAGCCGCGAGGCGCACGGCGCCTGGGTGGAGCCGTTCACGGACCGGGACGGCTTCGACCGGTGGTTCGCCGAGACGCGCGCCGGCCGCAAAGTGGCGCTGGTCGCCGAGGCCGAGGGAGCCATCGTCGGCCTCGTGAACCTCAACGACATCGTTTACGGCATGTTCTGCAGTGCTTCGCTCGGCTATTTCGCCATGGCCGGCTTCGGTGGCCGCGGCCTGATGACGCGCGCCGTCGAACTGGCTGTTGCGCACGCGTTTAACGATCTCGGCCTGCACCGGGTGGAGTCGAACATACAGCCCGACAACCTGCGCTCGCGTGCGCTGGTGCAGCGCCTCGGCTTCCGCCTCGAAGGCTACTCGCCCCGCTATCTGCGCATTGCTGGCATCTGGCGCGACCATGAGCGCTGGGCGAAGCTGGCAGATGATGACGCGGCGGAGGGGGGGATGGGGTGAAGCAAGGCCAGGGGCTCTGCCCCTGGACCCCGCTAAGGACGGAGCCCTTAGAACCCATTCGTTTTTAAGGGTTTTGGGAAGAGGGGGGTGAGGAGATGCCGCGGCCCCTCCTCACCCCCCCTCTTCCCAAAACCCTTCAAGTGATGGGGTCCAGGGGCCTCTCGGCCGTCGTGCCGAAGGCGCGCTGCGCGCGACGGCGGGTCCAGGGCAGAGCCCTGGCCTTCCTTCACCCCATCCCCCATTGCGCCGCACCATCGATCTCGCTAGGAACGCCTCGGGTCACGCCCCCCCACCGGGGCGCTTCTCTTCTGTAAGGGAGAGCGATCATGGCGATCGCCGCTACCAAGCCGGGCACGCGTCCGGCAAACACCCATTTTTCATCCGGTCCCTGTGCGAAACGACCCGGTTGGTCGGTCGCGGCGCTGGAAGGTGCGCTGCTCGGACGCAGCCACCGGGCCAAGGACCCCAAGGCGCGTCTTGCCGAGGTGATCGAGCGGTCGTGCCGCATCCTCGGCATCCCCGCCGACTGGCGCCTGGGCATCGTGCCGGCGTCTGACACCGGCGCGGTCGAGATGGCGCTGTGGTCGCTGCTCGGTGCCCGGCCGGTCGATGTGCTGGCCTTCGAGAGTTTTTCCGAAACCTGGGCAACCGACGTCGTGAAGCAGCTCAAGCTGCCTGACGCGCGCGTGCTGAAGGCGCCGTATGGGCAGTTGCCCGACCTCGCCCAGGTCGATTTTTCCCACGATGTCGTGCTGGCCTGGAACGGCACCACCTCCGGCGTGCGGTTTTCGCACGGCGATTGGATTCCGGCCGACCGCGAGGGCCTGGTGATCGCGGATGCGACCTCCGCGGCGTTCGCCCAGGAATTGCCCTGGGACAAGCTCGTTGTCGTCACCTGGTCCTGGCTGAAAGTGCTGGGCGGCGAGGCGGCGCACGGCATGCTGGCGATCTCGCCGCGCACGGTCGAGCGCCTGCTCACCTACAAGCCCGCCTGGCCGCTGCCGAAGATTTTCCGCCTCACCAGCGGCGGCAAGCTGACCGAGGGCATCTTCAAGGGCGAGACCATCAACACGCCGAGCATGCTGGCGGTTGAGGACGCGGTGGACGGGCTGCGCTGGGCGGAGTCGATCGGCGGCCTGCCCGCGCTGATCGCCCGCAGCGAGGCCAGCCTCGCCGCCATCGCCGCCTGGGCCGCGCAATCCGGCTGGGCGGATTTCCTCGCCGAAACGCCGGAAACCCGTTCCAACACCTCCATCTGCCTGAAAATCACCGCCCCCTGGTTCATCGCCCTGGACGCGGCCGGGCAGGCCGAGGCGGCGAAGAAGCTCGCCTCGCTGCTGGAGAAAGAGAAAGTGGCGTACGACATCGGCAGCTACCGCGACGCCCCGCCGGGCCTGCGCATCTGGGCCGGCGCCACCGTGGAACCTGACGACATCCGCGCCCTGCTGCCCTGGCTCGACTGGGCCTACGCCGAGGTCGCCGCCTCTTACGCAACCCAGGCGGCGGAGTAACGCCCATGCCCAAGGTTCTCATCTCCGACAAGCTTTCTGCCGCTGCCGTCGAGATCTTCCGCGCGCGGGGGATCGAGGTGGACGTGAAGACCGGGCTGACGCCAGCCGATCTGCGCGCCATCATTGGCGAGTATGACGGCCTGGCGATCCGCTCGGCCACCAAAGTGACCAAGGAAGTGCTGGAGGCGGCCACGCGGCTGAAAGTGGTCGGCCGCGCCGGCATCGGCGTCGACAATGTCGATGTGAAGGCGGCCACCGCCCGCGGCGTGGTCGTGATGAACACGCCGAACGGCAACGCCATCACCACCGCCGAGCACGCCATCGCCATGATGTTCGCGCTGGCGCGGCAGCTTCCCGAAGCCTCCGCCTCCACCAAGGCCGGCAAGTGGGAAAAGAACCGCTTCATGGGCGTGGAGCTGTTCGCCAAGACGCTCGGCCTGATCGGTTGCGGCAATATTGGCTCGATCGTCGCCGACCGTGCCATCGGCCTGAAGATGCGTGTCATTGCCTTCGACCCGTACCTCACCGAAAAGCGCGCGCTCGACCTTGGCGTGGACAAGGTGGAACTGGACGAGTTGCTGGCGCGGGCCGACATCATCACGTTGCACGCGCCACTGACCGATCAGACCCGCAACATCCTCTCGCGCGAGGCGATCGCGCGCACGAAAAAGGGCGTGCGCATCATCAACTGTGCCCGCGGCGGCTTGGTGGACGAGGCGGCGCTGGCCGAGGCGCTGCAATCCGGTCACGTCGCCGGCGCGGCGCTCGATGTGTTCGAGACCGAGCCCGCCAAGGAAAGCCCGCTGTTCGGGCTTGAGAACGTGGTCTGCACCCCGCATCTCGGTGCCTCCACGGCGGAAGCGCAGGAGAACGTGGCGCTGCAGGTCGCCGAACAGATCAGCGATTTTCTGCTCACCGGGGCGGTGACCAATGCGCTCAACATGCCCTCGGTGAGTGCCGAGGACGCGCCGCGGCTGAAGCCCTACATGGAGCTGTGCCGCCTGCTCGGCTCCTTCGCCGGCCAGCTCACGGCCACGCAGGACGGCGAGTTGAAGGCAGTAGCGATCGAGTACGAGGGTGCCGCCGCGAAGCTCAACCACCGACCGTTGACGGCGGCGGCGCTGGCCGGATTGCTGGAGCCGCTGATGGCCGGTGCCAACATGGTCAACGCCCCGCTGCTGGCGCGCGAGCGCGGCATCGAAGTGGCCGAGACCGTGCATGACCGGCCGAGCGAGTATCAGACGCTGGTGCGCATTTCCGTCACCACCAACAAGCAGGTGCGCTCGCTCGCTGGCACGCTGTTCGCCGGCAGCAAGCCGCGGCTGGTGGACCTGAAGGGCATTCCGGTCGAGGCCGATTTCGCCCGTTACATGCTGTACGTGACCAATCAGGACAAGCCCGGCTTCATCGGCCGCTTCGGCGCCACGCTGGCGGAGGCGGGCATCAACATCGCGACGTTCCACCTGGGCCGTTCCGAGGCCGGCGGCGATGCGATCTGCCTGGTGAGTGTGGATGAGCCGGTGCGCGAGGACGTGCTGACCCTCGTGCGCCAGCTACCGCTGGTGGTGCAGGCGACCGCGCTGTCGTTCTGAAGCTGACAAGGCCAGGGGCCGAGCCCCTGGCCTTGTCTTCAGCCGAAGCCCTGACCTTCTCTAAGAGTCCGTCCAAGATCATATCGTGATCTGGCAGAGCTTTCGGACCATCAGCCTGACGGAAGCCCAGCGCAAGAATGCGAGGGCGTTACGGTTCAGGCATTCCCAATCCTTGGCGAGGCTGCGACACCGGTTGAGCCAGGC
>CAIXDS010000013.1 GCA_903918195.1 uncultured Acetobacteraceae bacterium
CGATTACCGGCAATCCGCAAGCGATGCAGGTGGCCTTTATCGATTCCCAATCGTAGCCGCTGAGCGTGCAGCCGCGACCGAAGTGCAACGAAAAGCCACCGCGTCCAATAGAGAGATGACCGCCCTCGGTTCGCAACGCGCGACCGATCAGGTCCTCGGTGCTATCCCGTTCCGGCGCCTTCATCGCCGGGTCTCCTGCAGCTCATGGATCGGGACCGTGCTGTCCCGGTCCGACACGAAGCCGGGACTGGCGAGGATGAGGTAGATCGTGGCGGAGAGAAGCGTTGCTCCCGCTGCGATTCGCAGGCTCTTGCCGATCATTTCCATGTGCCGCTCCTGTTCTGGATCTTCTTGTCGAAGACCCATCCCGGCGGCTGCTTCGGGAGCGCCGGGGCAGGAGCGGGCGTAGGCGGGAACCCACGCGCCTACGCGTGGGGCGGCAAGCCCGGGAGCGTAGCGACGAACTCTTGCGGCGGCGCGCCTGCAAGCGGCAGCATTTTTCTCGTGTTCTGAATGGGGCTTTTCCGATATGTCGGCAGCTGATGCCTCCATTGCCTCGCCGGTGCATGCTACCCTGATCCAACCCCCTCTGTGCCAATGACGATGAGACAAAGTCGCCCCGAAAGTTTACCCTTGAGGGTGCAGGAGAACGTCTCGTGGTCATGCCCAACCCGAACGCGCAACCGATGGCTGGTGGTAGCGGCGGCACGCTGGATGGTCGCAGGCCGACGGTGGTGCCGGCGCCAGTTGCAGCCAATCCCGAGGTTTCTGAGCGACCACGGCGTCGCACGTTCACGGCCCAGGAAAAGCTGCGCATCCTGCAGGAGGCCGACCAGGCCACCGGTGCCGGCGCAATCGGTGCTTTGCTGCGTCGGGAAGGTCTCTACTCGTCGCATTTGACCGACTGGCGCCGCCAACGCGACGCCGGCATCCTCAATGGCCTGACCCCGGCCCGGCGCGGCCCGAAGCCTGGCGACCCGAACCCGCTGACGGAGGATTTGGCAAAAGCGCAGCAGGAGATTGCCCGGTTGAAGCTCCGTCTGGAGCGGGCCGAGGCGATCATCGATCTCCAAAAAAAGTCTCGGACCTGCTGGGGATGAAGCTGGCGCCGACCGAGAGCGACGCCGGACCATGATGGAAGCCGTCGTCCATCCCCCGCCTGCCCCCGTGACCACGGCAGAAGCGTGTGCAGCCCTGGGCGTTTCGCGTGCCGGCGTCTACCGGCGGCGCGCCTCCCTGGCGCAGCCACCGGCGACACCACGGCCACGGCCTGCCTCACATCGGGCGCTGACGGCCGCCGAACGGCAGCGTGTGCTTGATCTTCTCCGCGAGCCTCGTTTCGCCGATCTCGCGCCGGCCGAAGTCTACGCCACCCTTCTCGACGAAGGCGTCTACCACTGCTCGATCCGGACCATGTACCGGATCCTCGATGCCAACGGAGAAGTTCGCGAACGGCGCAACCAGCTGCGCCATCCCGTCTATGCCAAACCAGAGCTGCTGGCCGAAGCCCCCAACACGGTCTGGTCATGGGACATCACCAAGCTGATGGGGCCGGCGAAGTGGACCTACTTCTACCTCTACGTCATCATCGACATCTTCAGCCGTCGGGTCGTCGGCTGGTGCGTCGTTGATACGGAGAACGCTTCCCTGTTCAAGGATCTTTTCGAGGACACCGTCGCCAAACACTTGGTGTCCCCCGGCCAGCTGACCCTGCACGCCGACCGTGGCGGCCCCATGAAGGCCAAAGCCACCGCCCAGCTCCTGGCCGACCTCGGCGTCACCAAATCGCACAGCCGGCCGAAGACCTCCAACGACAACCCGTTCTCCGAGAGCCATTTCAAAACGCTGAAATACCAGCCACGCTTTCCCAAGCGCTTCGGCTGCATCGAAGACGCCAGGCAATTCTGCCGGGAATTCTTCGCATGGTACAACCAGGAGCACCACCATGTCGGTCTCGGACTGATGACCCCGGACCAGGTCCACTACGGCCAAGCCGATGTGGTCCACGCCGCCCGCCAGCGCACCCTCAACAGCGCCTTTGAGGCCAACCCCGAGCGCTTCGTCAACAAGCCGCCCGCCCCACCCGACAAGCCCACCGCCGTCTGGATCAACCCACCCAAGCTCAAGGCTGAATCTGCAAGCCTAAATTAAGCCCCTGGGCGTCTCAAAGTCATTGACACGTTCCGACCCGTGTCCAGGACACGCGCTTTTCCCGGCGCGCGCGCAAGCCTGCATTCAGGGGCATATCCCGACGAACATGGCGCACCTGTTGCTGGCATGCGTCGCGCTCCCGGTCATCAGCCGCCGGATCTGCGTCGGCGACGCCGCTGTTCAGCTGCGGAAGACGGAGTCCCATCTGTTCCTGTCGGGAAAAGTTATCGGGCATCGCAAGCGCCGTCATTTGGTACACCGTCATCCGGTCTGCGGCATATTTTAAACTGCCCCTCTGGCCAGCTCCATTTGGCCCGAGGGGATGGAGATCGCCGACGACGAAACGGAGGATATGCGACTGCCTTGAAGACAGCGGCAGAAAACAAGGCTACAGAGCTTGTTTTCTGCGACCGATCCCATCACTCTGAGGGCTGCTTCGCCAAGCGGAAGTCAATATGTCCACTCGTCCTGCTCCCCTGTTGACACCCGGAATGCGGGTGTTGTGTCGTGATGCCGAGTGGCTGGTCACCAAGGCAGAGAGCCTGAACGTCGCAACCGGGTCCCAGATCGCTTATTGTCTCGGCGTCGATGAGATGGTGCGTGGCCATGCGGCGGCGTTCATCACCGACCTCGACAACATTGTTCCCATTGACCCGCGCGACACCCGCCTGACCCGCGATACCAGCCACGGTTTCCAGAAAGCCAAGTTATTTCTGGAGGCGCAACTTCGCCAGATGCCGCTCACTGCAGAGCATCCCGACGTGGGCGGGATCGGTGCTTTCCGGCCATTACCATTTCAGATCAAGGCAGTAGAGAAGGCACTTCGGCAGATGCGGCCGCGGCTTCTCCTGGCCGACGCGGTTGGCCTCGGCAAGACGATCCAAGTTGGGATGATTCTGGCCGAACTGATCCGCCGCGGCCGCGCGGCGCGCATCCTGGTGCTCGCCAAGAAATCAATGCTGACGCAGTTCCAGGCGGAGCTTTGGAACCGCTTCGCGATTCCGCTGGTGCGGCTCGACTCAACGGGCTTGGCCAGACTGCGCCTACGCATCCCCGCTTCCAAGAACCCGTTTGAGGTCTACCATCGAATTATCATCTCCATGGACACGCTCAAGGACGTGGGCCGCTATCGCCATTTTCTCGAAAACACCCGCTGGGACGTGGTGGTGATCGACGAGGCGCACAACGTTGCCGGCGCCACCAACCCCGACCGAAACTACAGCTACCGTCTTGCCCGCATGCTGTCGCGCCGTGCCGACAGCATGATCCTGACCACGGCCACGCCTCACAACGGTCGCAAGGAAACTTTCGGGCGGTTGATCGCGCTGCTTGACCCCTCGGCCATTCCGGACCCGGCCTATCGGCAGTACGCCGCGTCCGACATTGCCCCATTCTTTCTGATGCGGTTCAAGGAGGACATCCGAGCCGAGGCCGGCGCCGACTTCGCCGCCCGCCGCGTCATCCCGCTTGCCGAAACGACCGCCAATGCCGATGCCCGCGAGGAGACGGCCTATGCCCGCCTCGCCCGTCTGCGGCACGATTCCGCCGAAGGCGACCGCAACGCCATCCTCCGATGGGGTCTCTATAAGCGCTTCCTCTCGAGTCCGGAGGCATGCCGGTCGACCGTTGGCAAGAGCCTGGAGACCATGCGCCGCAAGCACGGTGACGACGCCGACGTGGCCGCGCTCGATGGCCTGTGGACAACGCTGGCCGAATTGCCCACGGACCGTTCGACCCGCTATCGCCTGTTGACCGACCAGCTCCGCCGAATCGGTTGGGACGGCGGTCCCGACAGTCCCCGCGTGCTGCTGTTCACCGAAAGCACGGTTACCCAGGCGACGCTGGCTCTCGCTCTTGCGAAGGAGTTCGGTCTGCCCTGGTCCAACAAGCAGGAGAAGCAGCCGGAACAGGTGATAGCCGCGGTTCATGGCGGCATGTCCGACATCTGGCTGACGCAATCAGTGGAGGCATTCGGCACCGGAAATTCCCCCATGCGGCTGCTGATCGCCACGGACGTCGCCTCGGAAGGCGTGAACCTCCACCATCACTGCTGGCACATCATCCACTACGACCTGCCATGGTCGATCATCACGCTGATCCAGCGCAACGGCCGCATCGACCGCTTCGGCCAGACACGCACCCCGGAGGTTCGCTACCTGATGGTACGCACCCAAGCAGGCGAGCTGCAGGGAGACGGCGCCATTTTCCAACGCCTGATTGAGAAGGTGGAGGAGATCAACCGCACGACCCGCAGCGGAGAAAGCGTCCTGAAGCTATATGACGCGGAGGAGGAAGAGACCTTCGTCGCCGAACACGGTCTGCTGGCGGGTGACGCGCGGATCTTCGACCGGGATGCCCCGGGAGCGGACAACGGATCCGAGGCCGGGTCCATGGAATCCTTGCTGCGGCAGGCCTCGCTCGATGCCATGGAAGACCTGGCGGACCTGTTTGGTGCGGCGGATGACCCGGCGCCAACCGAGGCACCCGCGCCGACACCGCCGACCGCCGACGATGCGTCGCGTATCCGCCTTTACAACGAGGCCGAGTTCCTGCTGGAGGGCTATGCGTTTCTCGCCCAGGAGGCAGGTGACCGGAGCTATCACCCGATCGAGAAGACCGGGCAGCAGATCATCTTCACCCCGCCCGCCGACCTCAAGCGTCGGCTGGGTGCTCGGGAGGCCGGGCGCGACGTGATCTTCGGGGCAACCGCCATTCCCGAGGAAGCGTGGCCGGACGACGGTCGCTTCCGATTAACCGTCGATCCCGACCGCGTGGATGTCGCCATCCGCGCCGCCCGCAACCTGCGCGGCCAGTGGAGCGAAGAGCTGCTGCTGACCGAGTTGCACCCGGTCTCCCGCTGGCTGACCGAGCGGCTGATGATGCTGATGCCGCGCGGCGAAGCCCCACTCATCGCCTCGCCGCATCTACCCCTGGGTGAGATGTGCTTTTGCTTCATCGGTCAGGTCAGCTCCCGCGCAGGCACGCCGCTGATCGTCGATGCCCACGCCGTGTCCCTGTCCAAGGGCGGCCGCACCGCCATCCGTCCCTTGCGCGCCGCCCTGAAGGCCGCTGGCTTCGACGATCTTGCCGACACCGGAAAACGCGGCTCCCTGTCCGAGCAGGTTCTCAAGGGTTTTGTTGCGATGGCGGTCGAGCAGAGCCTGGACCATCTGCACAAGCGGCGCCAGGAACGTCAGGCCGAGGTCAAGCCGCTGCTCGACCGGGAGGAGGAGCGTCTGAAACGCTGGTTTTCGCATCGGCGCGACCGCATCGAGGAGGCGCTGGACGGTCTCAGCCCCAACAGCCAGGCCGCCATCAAGGGGCGCCAGGAC
>CAIXDS010000014.1 GCA_903918195.1 uncultured Acetobacteraceae bacterium
CCTGGGTCTCGCCCAGGCACAGCCCATCGCGCTCCACCGACGCCGATGGCCATACGATCGGATGGCACCCTTCCGCCCAGTCCTGCGGCTGGGTGAAACCGAACAGCCAATCGACCGCATGCACCACCCGCGGGCTGATGCCGAGGAACGGCGCCGCCGCCTTGAACGCGGCCAGCACCCGGCCGGGCTTCACGGCCCCCTGCCCTGCCGACGCGCCGGCAAACGACTCGGCCACCTCCTCAGTGTGCAGCATCGCCGGCGACAGCCGGCGCAATCCACTGGGCGCGCGACCCGCGCACCCCCCTGACGCCTCTCGGGCGTTGTCCATAGCCATCGTGATCCTCTCTCTCGGTTGGGATCGCGACGGGCAAGCCTCTCCCGTTGGCGGAAACTGCAATTTCCGCCTTGATCAAGAGGCGTCTCCGGGCTATGTCAGGGGCTACAATCCTTCCCCGACGTAGCCCTGAGGCCCGTCACGAGTTTCACAAAAGCCCGCCCTGCAAGGCGGGCTTTTGCATGTTCAGGTGATGTGCCGGATGGCTTCTCTCCCCTGTTCGATCAGAATGACCAGCGCCTGACTGCGATTGCGCAGGCCAAGCTGCGCCTTCAGCTCGTCGAGATACTCCACGGCTTCGACCGGCAAATAGAGCGTGAGCTCCTTGTTGCCTTCCAGAACCTGACGTTCGCGGTAGGCACGAACGTTGGCTGCGATCTCGGCACGGGTCACGCTCGACGACATCAGACTCCTCGCATCCATTACGAGTAACACGCTAGGCCGGCGCAGAGCACCTGTCTACCAGATTGCTGAAACATGACAGCGTTGGCCATTGAAAAGGCGCGTTTTCCTCAAAATGGGGGTTGGCGGGCCTGGATTGCCACGGTCAGCGGGGGTGGGACTCGAGTTGAAAAGGGCAAATCCTGGTCGCCGAGAGGCTGCTGAAGCACCGGCAGCGTGCGACTCGGACGAGGTAAGGCAACCGTCAGTCCGCAGCGTGCCGGCGCAAGTCTTTGATCAGCACGAAGAGATGCAGCGGGTCGGTCGGCGAAGACGCGAATCCGAAGTGCTCGTAGAATCGACGGGCCGGCTCGTCCTTGGCATGCACTGCGAAGGCGCGGATACCACCGATGTCGGCCGCCTGAAGGGTGCGGCGCATGGCGTCTTTGAGCAAACCCGCACCGATCCCCCTGCCCTGCCAGGCAGTGCTGACCGCGAGCCGCGCCAGCAGCATGATCGGCACGGGATGGCGCGCCAGTCCCTTGGTCAACCGCTCCGGCGCGTCGCCGTAAGCGACCTCGCCGACAACCAGACTGTAGAAGCCGACGATGTCGGCGTCATGCAAGCCGAGATAGCTTTGTGAGGCGTTGGCCTGCTGATTGGCAAAGGCGTAGCGGGTCAAAAAGCGGTCGAGCTCTTCCCGGCCGCAGGTAAAGCCCTCAACCGGATGGTCCCGGCGGAGCTTTTCGATCCGAAAGCCCTGGCTCATCCGGCCGAAGAAGAATCAAACGGCCCTGGCTCATCCAACAAGCGACGCAGGCGGGGCAGATCACGCGGCGGCGCGTCGAGCGCCGCCATGAAGGCC
>CAIXDS010000015.1 GCA_903918195.1 uncultured Acetobacteraceae bacterium
CCGCATCCAGGCAACCCGCGCCGCCGCTTAAGGAGCCACCCCGGCCGGAGCCGATTCCAAACCGCCCCACCCTCGACAAGCCGCCCAAACGCCCGCGCCGCCCCTGGTGGGTGCCACCGCCCCGGCTGCGCTCCGGCTGATATGGCCCCATCCAGGCCGCGGACCCATAGCTTCCCGTCGCCCCGTTCCGGGCGCCGTCCCCCCGTGCCCGGTCGCTTGCGTGCCGGTCCATCCGCCAAAACACCAAAATCGCGTTGGCCGAGACGCCCCACGCGCACTCAGCGCAGGCTGGCGCACCGGTCGGACGCCAGTTCCCCCAGCAGCGCCGCGATCTCGCCGGCCGGACGCGGCCGGCTGAACAGGTAGCCCTGCGCCTCATCGCAGCCGGCGCGTTGCAGAATGTCGAACTGCGCCTCGGTCTCCACCCCCTCGGCGGTGGTGATCATGCCGAGGCCGGCGCACAAATCGACGATGGCGTGGACGATGGCATTGCTCTGGCGCAACTGCTCCAGCCCGCTGGTGAAGCTGCGGTCGATCTTGACCTTGTCGAACGGAAAGCGCTGCAGGTAGCTCAGCGAGGAATAGCCGGTGCCGAAATCGTCCATGGCGAGCCGCACGCCAAGGCCCCGCAGCCGGTGCAGCGTCGCCACGGTGGCCTGGGTGTCGCGCAGCAGCACCCGTTCGGTCACCTCCAGCTCCAGCCGGGTCGGGTCGAGACCGGACATCTCCAGCGCGGTGGCCACCGCGTCGACCAGGCCGCGGCTGGTGAACTGGACCGGCGACAGGTTGACCGCCACTTTGGGGCTGCCCGGCCAGGTGGTGGTGTCGGTGCAGGCGCGGGTGAGCACCAGTTCGCCGATCGGCACGATCAGGCCGATTTCCTCGGCCAGCGGGATGAATGCGTCGGGCAGGACCAGTCCGCGCTCCGGATGACGCCAGCGCAGCAGCGCCTCCAGCCCGACCACCCGGCGCGAGCGGATTTCGACGACCGGCTGGTAGAACAGCTCGAACTCGTTCATCGCCAGCGCCCGGCGCAGGTCGAGTTCCAGGGCACGCCGCAGATGCATGCGCGCATCCATCTCCGGCTCGAAAAAGCACCAGCCGCCGCGGCCCTCCGCCTTGGCGCAGTACAGCGCCATGTCCGCCCCTTTGAGCAGCCCGTCGGCGTCCAGCCCATCGGCGGGCGCCAGGGTGATGCCGATGCTGCCGCCGATGACCACCTGCTGGCCATCAAGATCGAATGGGGCGGCGAGCACCTCGACCAGCCGGCGGGCGACGATGGTGGCGCCCTGTGGCTGCGCCACGTTCACCGCGATCACGGCGAATTCATCACCGCCCAGCCGCGCCAGGGTGTCGGTTTCGCGCAGCTCGGCCTGCATGCGCCCGGCGACCGCCTGCAGCAGCGCATCGCCGACCGGGTGGCCGAGCGTGTCGTTCACTTCCTTGAAGTAGTCGAGATCGACCAGCAACAGGGCGAAGCCGGCGCCGCGCCGCGCCACTGCCAGTGCCCGGTCCAGCCGCTCGCGGAACAGCAGCCGGTTGGGCAGGCCGGTCAGGGCGTCGTGGTGGGCGAGATGGGCGATCCTGGTTTCCGCCTCGCGCTGCTCGGTCACGTCGATGAGCACGCCGAGCGCATGCAGGCAGCGTCCGTCGGCGTCGTACTCGAAGCGCACCCGTGCCTCGATATGGCGCACCCGGCCGTCGACCGGGTTGAAGATCCGGTAGCCATGGGAAACCTCCGCCTGCTGGCGGGCACTCCACTCGGCGATTGCGGCCAGCAGACGCTCGCGGTCTTTTGCCACGATGAACCCGAACCAGGTTTGCAGCGAAAGCACCGCCTGGTTCGCCGGCATGCCGTAAATGGCGCGGGTCACCGGACAGCATTCGATGCTCTCCGCCACGAAGTCGTGGCGGAAAGTGCCGACCCGCCCGACCTCCAGGGTCAGCCGCAGCATCGCCTCGGCCTCGCGCAGCTCGGTCACGTCGATCAGGGCGCCGAGGGCGCTCACGCAGCTGCCGTCGGCGCCGTATTCGAACTGCCCCCGGACGGTATGGTAATGCAGCCGGCCGGTGACCGGATTGCGCACCCGGTAGCCGAACGACGCTTCCCCGTCGTGCCGCGCCTGCGACCGCAGCACCTGCGCCTGCAGCAGTTCGCGGTCTTCCGGCAACACGGACTCGAACCAGTCCTGTTCGCTGATCGGCCCGTCGCCCGGGGGCAGGAAGCGCATGGCCCGCGTCTCCAGGCCGCACTCGTACGTCCTGGTGACGTAATCGTGCCGGAACCAGCCGACGCGGCCCGCCCGGAGGCTCAGATGCAGCAATTCCTCGGCCTCGCGCGCCGCGGTGACGTCGATCAGCACCCCCACCGAGCTGACCGAGCGCCCCTCGGCGTCGTACTGGTAACGGGCCCTGGCCTCCATGTGCCGCACCTTGCCGTCGTTCGGATGGCGATAGCGGTAGCGGAAGGCGACCTCCGACAGCCCCCCGGCGAGGGCATCGCTGATCTGCCGGCGCACCCGCTCACGGTCCTCGGGCAGCACCACGGCGAACCATTGTTCGAACGGCACCGGCGTGTTGTCCCCCGGTGGCAGCCCGTGCAGGATTCGGGTTTCCGGCCCGCACTGGATGGCGCCGGTGGCGAGGTCGCGGCCGAACGTGCCGATATGGCCGACCTGCATGCTGAGCCGCAGCAGCGCCTCGCTGGCCCGCAGCCGCTCCGCCGCCACCCGGCTCTCGGTGATGTCGTGCACCAGGATGATGACCCGCACCGGAGCGCCCTGCCGGTCGCGCGCGGATACGACGATGCTGGCGCGTGCCCAGACCACCGTGCCGTCCGGGCGAAGGTAGCGCAGGTCGGTGTCCCAGCTGGCATTGGTTGAGGCGGCGGCGCGCGACCGCTCGATCGCCGGGTAGTCCGCCGGATGCAGCACGTCACGCGGGCCCAGGCCGCCGAGCAACTCGGCTTCGCTGCGGCCGGTGATCTCGCAGTAGCGCCGGTTGACCCGCACAAAGCGGGCCGAGGCAACCTCCGTCTCGACGATGCCGGCGGTGCCGTTCTCGAAGACGGCGATGAACGCCGCCGCGGTCTCGGCCAGGGACCGCCCCGCCTGCGGCCGCCGCATGGCCACCTTTTGCCGGCCGGCGAACAGCACGCCGTTCGGATGCTTCCGCGAAACAGTGAACCGACGGTTCGGCGACGACATTCCCGGTTTCCACCCCCTGGGTTGCGCGACATCCTGTGGCGAGGACGAGCGCCAACTGCCTGGGCGGCGCCGAATTCAGGTCCGCAGAACCACGCGGAGCTTATCGGCCCAAAACAGTTAACGGGGTCTTGTCGGGATCGCCGATGGGGGAGCGCCGGGGCGGTGCCCCGGCCGGTCTCACCGCGCGAACGCCCGCAGCCAGGTCTCGACCGCGCTGGTCACGGTGGCGTCGATCTCCGCCTCGCCCGGCGCCGGCGGCACGCCCAGGCTGGCGCGCAGAAACGCATCCGAGCGCAGCAGCGCCAGGAACTGGTGGGTGGCGGCCAGCGGATCGGGCGCGTGCACCTGCCCCTGGGCGGACAGCAGCTCCAGCCAGGCGGCGAAGCGGTCGCAGGATCGCTGCGGCCCGTTGGTGTAGAAGGCGTGGCCCAGCTCGGGAAAGCGGACGCTTTCGGCAATGGCGATGCGCACGATCGACAGCGTGCGCTCGCGCAGCAGAAAGCGCAGCAGCCGCTGGCCGATCGCCAGCAGGGCGGCGCGCAGGTCGGTCACCCGGTCCGGGAACAGCGAATCGTCGAGCGGGTTGTCCTCGCCCTTGTCGCAGACGATGCCGGCGAACAGCACGTCTTTCGAGGCGAAATGCGCATACAGCGTCGCCTTGGACACGCCGGCCTGGCGCGCCACCGAGTCCATGCTGACCGCCCCGTAGCCATGCGCCAGGAACAGCGCCTCGGCGGCCTGGGCGATCTGGCGGCGTTTCGGCGAGCATTCATGCGAGGGGGGAAGGGCACCGTCCATGTGCACAGTGTGCCGCCGCCAGCGGCCCGGGTCAACACGATTGAACTGAACCGTTCAGTTTACCCTTGACGCCCCCCCGGCCCGTCGCCACTGTCTGACCCTTCAACAGCCGTGAGCGTCCGATGGATGCCGTTGCCGACATCCCCGACACCGTTGCCGCCCGCGCCCCTTCCG
>CAIXDS010000016.1 GCA_903918195.1 uncultured Acetobacteraceae bacterium
GCTCAAAAGGCAAGGCACTTCACAAATCCTGACGGTTTTCCGTCAGGCCAACCACGGGAAGATTGACGACCACTCCCCTCCAAAACCGCCTGTGACAGATCAAGGCACGACGGATGATTCTGGTCAAACAGGCTCTGAAAGGGCTCAGCGGGATTTCGTGACGGGTTAAGGGTTGGGACAGTCGATCCCAGCAGCCCGTCGCGGAGACCCCGAGATGGCTTCTTCCCTCACGCGCAGCACTGTTTTCGTCGGCGGGTCACGTCACAGTTCCAACCTGCCCGCAGCGGTCAAGATTCGTCTTACCAACATTATTACCAATGGCCATCGGGTCATCATCGGCGATGCCAGCGGAGCCGATGCGGCCGCCCAGAAGCACTTCCTGGACTCGAGCTACGGCGACGTGACGGTGTTCTGTTCGGGTCGTTATCCCCGCAACAACCTGGGGCACTGGCCGGTCCACCCGGTCACGCCGCCACAAGGCGCGACAGGCTTCGGGTTCTATGCGGCCAAGGATCGGGCGATGGCGCTTGCGGCCGATTTCGGCTTCATGATCTGGGATGGCAGCAGCGCCGGCACGGTTCTGAATGTGCTGCGTCTGGTGCGGGCGCAAAAAATCGCCGTGCTGTTCAATGTGCCGCAGAACACGATCATCAACGTCAAATCGCCAGCGCAGTGGGACGAGTTCCTGTTGGGCTGTTCCGACACGCTGCGCCGCGACCTGAGGGACCGCGCAACGGCTGAAGAGTGGGCGCCGGGCGAGACGCGCATGCGCCAAACGGAACTTCCGGGGGGCGGACCGAGAGTGAAAGGGCTGAAGGGAGTTTTGTGACGGGTTAAGGGTTGGGAGAGTTGCTCCCGGCGGCCCGTCGCGGAGAACCCAAGATGGCTACTTCCCCCAAGATCGTCCTGAGCCGGTCGCAGGACATTCCCTTCAACAAGCTGAGCCTTAGCCAAGCCAATGTGCGCCGGGTCAAGGCGGGCGTTTCGATCGAGGCGCTGGCCGAGAGCATAGTCCGGCACTCGCTGCTGCAGAGCCTGACCGTGCGGCCGGTGCTCGACTCGGATGGGCAGGAGACCGGGCTGTTCGAGGTGCCGGTCGGCGGCCGGCGCTTCCGCGCGCTGGAACTGCTGGTGGCGCAGAAGCGGATGAACAAGACCGCGCCGGTCCCCTGCATCGTCCGCACCGATGGCCTCGCCGAGGAGGATAGCCTCGTCGAGAACACCGACCGCGAGGCGCTCCACCCGCTCGACCAGTTCCGCGCCTTCCAGACGTTGCGCGAGAAGGGCCGCGGCGAGGAGGAGATCGCTGCCGCGTTCGCCGTCACCCCCGCCGTGGTGCGCCAGCGCCTCAAGCTGGCCGCGGTGTCGCCGCGTCTGCTCGACGTTTACGCCGAGGGCGCGATGACGCTGGACCAACTGATGGGCTTCGCGATCTCGGACGATCATGCCCGGCAGGAGCAGGTGTGGGAGTCGGTGTCGCGGAGCTGGACCCCGCCTTCGCCGGCCCAGATCAAGCGGCTGCTCACCGAGGGCGCGGTGCATGCCAGCAACAAGCGCGCCGTGTTCGTCGGGACCGAGGCGTATGAGGCCGCCGGCGGCGTGGTGCTGCGCGACCTGTTCGAACAGGACGGCGGCAGCTGGCTGCAGGACCCGGCGTTGCTCGACCGGCTGGTGGCCGACAAGCTCGCCCAGGAGGCCGCAACGGTCCGTGCCGAGGGTTGGAAATGGGTCGAGGCGGTCGAGACCCTGCCCTATGGCTACCGCGCCGGGCTGCGCTTCATCCCCGGCAACACCGTCCTGACCGAGGCCGAAACCGCGGCGCTCGACGCCCTGCACGTCGAATATGACGCGCTGTCCACCGAGTATGACGGGGTGGAGGAACTGCCCGACGAGGCCGACGCCAAGTTCGCCGAACTGGAGGAGGCGCTGGCCGCGTTCGAGACGCCGACGCCGCGCTTCACGGCGGAGGAGACGGCGATCGCCGGGGCCTTTGTCAGCGTCGCGCCCAATGGGCAGCTTCAGGTCGATCGCGGCTATGTCCGGCCCGAGGATGAGCCGCCGGTGCCGGCCGAAGAGGACGAGGCCGGGGCGGAACCGGCAACGGAAACGGACGCGGCGCCCGGCACGGCCGCGCCGGCGGCGTCGGGTTTGACTCGAGCGGCGGCGGCGGCGAGCCATGTCGGCCCCTCGGTCAGCGCCGAGGTCGCCGATCTGCCCGAGGAGGACGAGGGCCTGAAGCCCCTGCCCGACCGGCTGCTGACCGAACTGACCGCCCATCGCACCATCGCCCTGCGCAACGCTCTGGCCGATGACTGGGACACCGCCCACATCGCGGTGCTCCATGCGATGTGCCTGCCGCTGTTCTACAGGACGGCGGGCGACACCTGCCTCGAGATCAGCGTCCGCTCTGCCGGCTTCGCGGCGCAGGCGCCGGGGCTGAACGACACCAGCGCGGCGCGTGTCCTCGACGCCCGCCACGCCGGCTGGGCGCAGCAGTTGCCCCAGACGGCGGAGCATCTGTGGGCGGCGTTGCAGGCGCTGGATCATGACAGCCGCAGCGCCCTGTTCGCCCACTGCGCCGGCCTCACCGTCAACGCAGTGCTGAACCCCTACGACCGCCGGCCGCGGGGGCTGGCGCATGCCGACCGGCTGGCCGAGGCGACCGGCCTCGACATGGCCGCTGCCGGCTGGACCCCGACGGTCGAGACCTATCTCGGCCGGGTGACCAAGGCGCGCATCCTCGAAGCCGTGGGTGAGGCCCGGGGTCCGGCCGCCGCCGCGCCGCTCGCCGCCCTCAAGAAGGCCGAGATGGCCGAGGCCGCGGCGCAACTGCTTGCCGGCACGGGGTGGCTGCCCGAGGTGCTGCGCACGCCGGGGAGCACCGCGCCGGCGGCCGTCCCGGCGCCCGAACCGGCGGCGCCGGAGGAGGAGGCCGCCGTTACCACCGGGGAAACGGTCGCCGCCTGACAGTGCGGAACCCGGGGTGGCGGCAACGCTGCCCCGGATCCCCTCCCCTGCCCTGCCCCACTGCCGTCAGCCCCGACCCGGAGTTCTGCTCATGACTACCCCCGCCGCGGCGCTGTCCGCCCGTCTCGCCCAGGAGGCCGAGGCCGTGTGCCGCTTCTATCTCTCCAATGGCCGTCGCCATGGCCGCTACTGGCTGGTCGGCGATGCCCGCAACACGCCCGGCCGCAGCCTCTATGTCGGCCTGACCGGCGAATCTGCCGGGCAGTGGACCGACGCCGCAACCTCTGAGCACGGCGATCTCCTGGACCTGATCCGCATCGCCCGCGGCTGCACCACCCTGCGCGAGACACTGGACGAGGCCCGCACCTTCCTGCGTCTGCCGGCGCATCAGGCCCCGTCCCAGCCGCCTGCGCCCGCCGGCTCGCCCGAGGCCGCCGCCCGGCTATGGGCCAGCGCCCAGCCGATCGCCGGCACCTTGGCCGAGGCTTATCTGCGCGCCCGTGGCATCGCTGCGACCGGCGCTCTGCCCGCCCTGCGCTATCACCCCGCCTGCTGGTATCGGCCCGAACCGTCGGCGACGCGCCAGAACTGGCCGGCGCTGATCGGTGCCGTCACCGATGAGGCCGGTACGGTCACCGGGGTGCAGCGCACCTGGCTGGCCCGCGACGGCAGCAGCAAGGCGCCGCTGCCGACGCCGCGCCGGGCCATGGGCCACCTGCTCGGCCATGGCGTGCGGTTCGGCCTGGCCCGCGAGGTGCTCGCCGCCGGCGAGGGCATCGAGACGATGCTGGCACTCCAGCAGGCCCTGCCCACGCTGCCGGTGATCGCCGCGCTGTCGTCCAATCACCTCGGCGCCCTTTCCTTTCCGGCCAGCCTCCGCCGCCTCTACATCGCCCGCGACAATGACGCGGCCGGCCGTGCGGCGGTGCAACGCCTGACCGAACGCGCGATCGCGGCCGGGGTCCAGCCGCATGTGCTGGTCCCCGCCACCAACGACTTCAACGCCGATCTGTGCCGCCTCGGTGTCGCCGCGCTGCGAGCCAGGCTGGCCGGGCAACTGGTTCCAGAGGACGCCGCTGCCTTTATCCCGTCGGTGGCGGCCGGAAGCGGGTGACCCGCGGGCGCGCCTGCGCCCGGCGCCGCGGGAGGATGACCCTGGGGTTGCCCATCGTCCGGGAAGGGCTGCTCGGCGTCCTTCTGATGCGGTGATCAAGCCAGAACCGGGTCAGGGGGGCAACGGCAGCCCGGCCCCTATTTTCCGCCGGCGCCGCCCAAGTTTTATCGCGAAGCGAACTTGAGGGCGGCGCCTTTGCATCGCGAAGCAAAATAGGGGCCGGGCTGCCGTTTCCCGCCCGCATGTTCTCCTTATCCCGAAGGGAAACGGAATGCGGGCGGTGCCCCCCTGCCCCGGTCCCGGCTTCTGCGATCCCCGCGAAGGCCGCAATCGAGCGGTCCTTCGAACGAGGGCATCCACACCATGATCATCTCTCATCCCCGCAGCGCCGCCGAATTCGAACCCCCGCATCAATCATCCCCGACCGCCCGCATCCTCGCCGAATTACAAATGCAGGGCTGGCGTCCGCACCAGGATGAACCCGACCCGCGGCCCCTGCCCGACGGCGACGATCTCGGGCGCGCCCTGTCCGACGTGTTCGATGTGCTGGGCGGCGTGTTGGCCGACACCCGACTGGAGCCCGACCTGCCCGACCTGCTGTGGTCGGTGGTCAATGTCTTCCACCGCAAATCCGACCGCGTGCAGCGCGACCTTGACGACAACGAGGACCGCCAGCGCCGGGCGCAGCAGGAACAGGACGGCTCCGAGGTGAAGTCGGTCGAGCTGGAGCGGCTGATCGCGGAAGGGCTGAGCCTGCTGGAGCGCCGCAACGCCTTCGAACTCCTGCGCGACCAGGCTGCCGA
>CAIXDS010000017.1 GCA_903918195.1 uncultured Acetobacteraceae bacterium
AAGAATGGCTGCGTCAGGAACCGCTCCAGGCGCCGGGCACGGGCCACCACGTTGCGGTCCTCGGGCGAAAGCTGCTCCAGACCGAGCATCGCGATGATGTCCTTGAGGTCAGCGTATTGCGCCAGCGTTCGCCGGATCTCCTGCGCCAGGGCGTAGTGCCGGACGCCCACGATGCCAGGCGTCGCCATTTTGGAACTGGATTGGAGCGGGTCGATTGCGGGGTAGAGGCCTTCGCTCGCGCGCTGGCGCGACAGCACGATCGAGGCGGAGAGATGCGAGAATGTGTGGACTGCGGCTGGGTCAGTGAAATCGTCGGCAGGCACATACACAGCCTGGATTGATGTGATGGCACCAGCATCTGTGTTGGCAATACGCTCCTCCAAGCTCGACAATTCAGTGCCCATCGTCGGCTGGTAGCCCAGCCGTGACGGCATCTGGCCCAGAAGTCCCGACACCTCCATGCCGGCCTGGATGAAGCGGAAAATATTGTCGATCAGCAGAAGCACATCACGGTGTTGATCGTCGCGGAAATACTCGGCCATTGTCAGCGCGGCGTGGCCAACGCGGAACCGGGCGCCGGGAGGTTCGTTCATCTGGCCGAACACCATCACCATGTTCTCCAGCACGCCGGCCGCTTTCATGTCGTGATAGAGTTCGCCGCCTTCGCGGCATCGTTCACCAATGCCGCAAAAGATACTGACGCCTTCATGTTGCCCGACCACATTGTGGATCATCTCGGTGAGCAGCACGGTCTTGCCCACGCCCGCTCCGCCGAACAGGCCCGCCTTCCCGCCGCGTTCCAGGGGCATCAAAACATCAATGACCTTGATCCCCGTCTCGAAGATTTCGGACTTGGTGGACCGTCGCGCCAGCGGCGGCGGCGCGCGGTGTACGGAACGCCAGGCGACATCCGACAAGGGCGGCCCGCGGTCGATCACGTTGCCAAAGACATCGAACATCCGCGAGAGAATCGATTTTCCCACAGGTGCCTTCAAAGGCCCCCCGGTGTCCTCTACGGCCATACCCCGCGCGAGCCCGTGAGTGGGCGTCAGTGCGATGCCGCGCACATGATGTGCATCACGCTGCGCCAGTACTTCGATGACGATCTGCTTTTCGGCCCCGGTGCGAAGCACCGAATAGATGGGCGGCAACGATCCATCGAACCGTATATCCACGACACTCCCGCGGATGGCGACGACAACGCCCCACGATTGGATCTTTTTGACCTCATTCCCACGCACAGTCATCTCTTTCGCGAGCACAGGAGCCCCCGGCCCATGTGGCTGGCCGTGCGCAGGCTGCACCCGACGGAGCCGCGAGTCTTCCGCTCGCGCAAGCGCCAGGCGAACTGACGGAGAACATGGCGCGCGCGATCCCCAAGCGGGCGGAAGCGGAACGCGACCGGCAGGCAAAAATCATCCACGCGGAAGCCGAGTTCAAGGCGTCGCAGACATTGGTCCATGCGGCCGAGATCCTTTCGAGCGTCCCTGCGGCGATGCAGTTTCGCTATCTGCAGACCCTCACCGAGAGCGGCGCCGAGCAGAACTCGGCGGTCGTGTTCCCGATGCCCATCGACATCATCAAGCCGTTCCTTGAGCTGTTCGACAAGCACGGCAAGGGGCATAGGCAGAACGGTGATGCTCGCACGGCCGGTCAGGGTATATAGCCCACGCGCCGGTCGTCGCAGTCGTCGACACCTGATCGCGGCGCGGACTCAACCTTAACGAAGCGGATCAGTCCCAGGTTTGGTTCCAATGCGTGATGACCCGCAAGTCGGGGTGGTCGGGGTTGTAGGCGAGAACGCTGATAGACGCGGTATCCAACATCAGATGGCGCGCCTGGATGATGGGTAAGCCGATCCAGCGCGCAGCCAGGCTGCAACCGAACTGGCCACTAGAGAACAGCGCGACGTTGCCACGCAATGCCGCGCCACGCGTGATCAGCCGGTCGGCCCGCTGGGAAACCGCATCGACCGACTCGCCGCCGGGACAGCCATCCCGGAAGACGTTCCAATCGGGCCGCTCCTGCCGGATGTCGCGGGACGTGCGGCCCTCGTATTCGCCATAGTCCCATTCCGCCAGGTCGGGCTCGATCTCGGCGGATCCGCCGAGGCCGGCCAGCGCGCATGTGTCCTGGGCTCGGCGTGCCGGGCCGGTAAGAACGTGATCAAACTGAATGGCCCGCAGCACCCGTTCGAGGGCACGGGCCTGGTCCTGGCCGCGTGTGGTCAGCGCCAAGTCGGTGCGGCCCGTGTGGCGCCCGGAGAGCGACCACTCAGTTCCACCGTGGCGGATGAGGTAGAGTCGGAGTGGCGCCTGGTCCATACGGATTATGACGCCAGCCGCAAAGCAGATTCGTGTTCCATCGATGGCGTGTACGAGCCCCGAACCGCAGCGCCGTTGCAGTTCGCCCGGTGGATCAGGGCGTGCTGAGCCGCCAAGACGTTTTCCTCCTGGCCGCGCCAGATCTGCAAAGCAGGCTGCTGGAGTGCGCGGCCGAACGAGAACACCAACGGCCAGGGCGATCGACCGGCTGAGGTTTCGTGTTCCACATTCATGGCGTTCAGCCGCGCGGACGCCAACTCGGCGGACTGCCCGCCCGACAGGAACGCGATGCCGACGACGGCCGCCGGCACCGTTCGCCGCAGACCGGCAAGTGTGGCCCGCGCCACCACATCGGCCGGCGCCTGCTCCGGACAGTCCAGGCCCGGCAGGACCATGTTCGCCTTTAGAACCATGGCCTCGAGTACAACCCCCTGCACGTCCAGGGCGTCAAATACGGCGCGCAGCACGGCGTGCGTCACCTCGCTGCACCGCTGCATCGTATGGCGCCCCTCCATCAGCACCTCGGGCTCGACGATCGGGACCAGGCCGACCTCCTGGCACAGCGCGGCGTAGCGCGCCAGTGCCTGCGCGTTCGCGTCGATGCAAGCCGGGCCGGGCAGGTTGTCGCCGATGCCGATGACCGCGCGCCACTTGGCGAACCGGGCACCCATCAGCCCGTATTCGTGCAGCCTGCCGCGCAACCCATCCAGACCCTCGGTGACCTTCTCGCCGGGATGCAGCGCCAGCTCCTTGGCCCCCAGGTCGACCTTGATCCCGGGGATCACGCCGACCGCAGTGAGCAGGTCGACGAACCGGTTGCCGTGCCGATCGCTCTGCCGGATCGTTTCGTCAAACAGGATGGCGCCGCTGACGGACGTGCCGAGGCCCGGCGCCGTGACGAGTAATTCCCGCCAGGCGCGCCTCGCTGACTCGGTCTGCGGTATTCCTGTCGCGGCGAATCGTTCGTTACAGGTCGGTGTGCTCTCATCCATCGCGAGCAAGCCCTTGCCGCAGGCGACAAGGGCTTGCGCGGTGGCCGCGAGGGTCTCCTCCGGGATCACGGGGCCGCTCCCCATGTCCAGTCGCGAATCTCGGCCAGGTCTTTCCCGTGCTTGTCGATGTAGTGCTTGTGCTCAATCAGCTTGTCGCGCATCAACTGTTTCAAATAGATGCCCTTGCTTCCAAGGCCCGGCACGCGGTCGACCACGTCCTGAACCAGGTGGAACCGGTCCAGCTCGTTCTGAACGCGCATGTCGAACGCCGTCGTGATTGTCCCTTCCTCCTTGTAACCGCGGACGTGCAGGTTATGGTTGCTCCGGCGGTAGGTCAGCCGATGAACCAGCCAGGGATAGCCGTGGAAGCCGAACACGATGGGCTTGTCCGTCGTGAAGAGCTGGTCGTAGTCCGTTTCGCTCAGCCCGTGCGGGTGTTCGGAGCAGGGCTGCAGCCGCATGAGGTCGACGACGTTGATCACGCGTATCTTCAGCGCTACCAGGTGTTTGCGCAGGATCGAAACAGCGGCCAGGATCTCCAGCGTCGGCGTGTCGCCGCAGCAGGCCATCACGACGTCAGGATCGTCGTCCTGGTCGTTGCTGGCCCATTGCCAGATGCCGAGGCCCTGAGTGCAATGAATGACGGCCGCCTCCATGGTCAGCCATTGCGGCAGGGCATGCTTGCCGGCCACGACCACATTGACGTAGTGGCGGCTGCGAAGGCAGTGGTCGAACACCGACAGCAGGCAGTTGGCATCCGGCGGCAGATACACCCGGACGATGTCGGCCTTTTTGTTGATGACGTGGTCCAGAAAGCCGGGGTCCTGGTGGGTGAAGCCGTTATGGTCCTGCTGCCAGACATGCGAGGCGAGCAGGTAGTTGAGCGAGGAAATCTTGCGGCGCCACGGCAACTCGGACGTCACCTTCAACCACTTGGCGTGCTGGCTGAACATGGAATCGACGATGCGGATGAAAGCCTCATAGCTGTTGAACAACCCGTGCCGCCCTGTCAGCAGGTAACCTTCCAGCCAACCTTCGCACTGATGCTCGCTCAGCATCGAGTCGAGCACGCCGCCGACAGGTGCAAGGAACTCGTCGTCGTCCACCGTGCGGGCATCCCACTGGCGGGGGGTCACCTCAAACACGGCGCCCAACAGGTTGGACAGGGTTTCGTCCGGTCCGAAGATGCGAAAGTTGCGCGGCTCCGCATTCAAGGCGGACACGTCCCGCAGGAACGTTCCGAGCACCATGGTGTCCTGCGCCGTGACAGCGCCCGGCGACTGGACGTCGACCGCGTAGGTCTGGAAGTCGGGCATGACCAGGTCGCGAAGCAGCACGCCGCCGTTGGTATGCGGATTGGCGCCCATTCGGCGGTCGCCCTTAGGCGCCAGTTCGGCCAGTTCTGCGATCAGCCGCCCCGTCTCGTCGAACAATTCCTCGGGCTTGTAGCTCCGCATCCAGCTCTCGAGCTGGGCGACGTGCTCGGGGTGCGCGGCATCCACGAGCAGTGGCACCTGATGCGCCCGGAACGTACCCTCGACTTTGAGCCCATCCACCAGCTTCGGCCCGGTCCAACCCTTCGGCGACCGCAGCACGATCATCGGCCAGCGCGGGCGGCTGGAATCCCGGCCTGAACGCGCATTCTGTTGGATGGTGCCGATGTCGTCCACCACTTGGTCGAGCGTGGCGGCCATCAGCCGGTGCATCGTTTCCGGGTCCTCACCCTCGACGAAGTAGGGCACCCAGCCGCACCCGCGGATGAACTGGTCGAGTTCGTCATGTTCGATTCGGGCCAGGACAGTGGGGTTGCTGATCTTGAAGCCGTTGAGGTGCAGGATGGGCAGGACGGCGCCGTCGGTGACCGGGTTCAGCAACTTGTTGGACTGCCAAGCGGTGGCCAGCGGCCCGGTTTCCGCCTCGCCGTCGCCGATGACGCAGGCGACGATCAGGCCGGGGTTGTCGAACGCGGCGCCGAACGCATGGCTGAGCGAATAGCCGAGTTCGCCGCCTTCGTGGATCGAGCCCGGCGTGGTGGGCGCCACGTGGCTGGAGATGCCGCCCGGAAACGAGAACTGCGTGAACAGCTTCTTCAGCCCGGCCTCATCCTGGCTGATGTTCGGGTAGATCTCAGTGTAGCTACCTTCCAGGTAGGTGTTGGCCACCAGCGCCGGACCACCATGCCCGGGACCGGCGATGTAGAACATATCAAGATTGCATCGCTTTATGATGCGGTTCAGGTGTACATAAATGAAGTTCTGGCCCGGCGTTGTGCCCCAGTGCCCTACCACCAACGGTTTAACGTGCGCCAGCGTCAGCGGTTCCCGCAGTAGTGGGTTATCGTAGAGATAGATCTGGCCGACCGACAGGTAGTTGGTCGCGCGCCAATAGGCGTCAATCAAACGCACTTCGCCCGCGGTCGCAATGAACTGGTTCACCGTCGCCGTCGACCCGGCGGCGGCCGGGTGATCGACGCCAAGCGCTGCAATCGTCGTGTCCAACCTCTTGGTCCTTGCCTGTCTCGCTCTCTGACGTCGACGATTTGTCGGCGATGCCCGTCAAACACAGGATCCATCAGCAGCAAGGTGATGCTACCCAGGCTCACGCCTCGTCCGGCAGGGTCGGAAACTACGCAGGCAGCGCCGCGGTCACGACCGCCCGAACCGCGCCTGGCCTGGCCTGGAGAACCGTGGAGCGGCCCCGCGGCAAGATGCATCTCGTGCTCGTCGGCCGACAGCCAGTCCAGGACGACCCTCGACGGCAAGGCCCCGTGCGCTAGCCGACCGTTGCTGCTTCCACGCCGCGCTGGAGATGACGCACCCCGGTGGCACCCGCCACTATCAAGTCGGAGGCGATACCGATGAACAGCCCGTGCCCGACGAGTCCGGCGCGTGCGTCAAGCGTGCCGGCAAGGTCGGCGGGGTCGGTGATCGGCCCGAACTGGCTGTCGAGGATGATGTTGCCCTGGTCGGTGCGGTAGAGGCCGCCGTCGCCCGTCCGCGGCGTCACGGCGCCGCCGAGACTTTCCAGGAAGCGGGCTTGCGAGCGCCAGCCGAACTCGAGCACCTCCACCGGCAGCGGCCTGTGCGTGCCGAGCCGGGGCGACAGCTTGCACGCATCCACGACGATGACTTCCCGGCGGCTGGCCTGGGCCACGATCTTCTCACGTAGCAATGCGCCGCCGCCGCCTTTGATCAGGTCCAGCGCCGGGTCGACCTCGTCGGCGCCATCGATGGTCAGGTCGATCTCGCGCGGGATGTCATCGGTCAGCATCGGAATCCCGAGCTCGCGCGCGGCGGCGTCGGTGGCGCGGGAGGTAGCGATCCCGACGACATCCCGCAGTGCGCCGGCGCGGAGCCGGGCCGCGACCCGGCGCGTCGCAAAAATTGCCGTCGATCCGGTGCCAAGGCCGACCACCATGCCGGACTCGACCAACGAAGCCGCATACTCGCCGGCCTCTTGCTTGAAGCGGGTCGTGTCCTCCGTCATGCGCGCAATCGCCGGTAGCGCTCGATCAGCGCGTTAGTAGAAGCGTCGTGGCTCAGCTTCGGCTCGGTATGGTGATCCAGCTCGGGGACGATGCGGCTGGCCAGGACCTTGCCTAGCTCGACGCCCCACTGGTCGAAACTGTCGATACCCCAGATCGCGCCCTGCGTGAACACACTGTGCTCGTAAAGTGCGACCAGCCTGCCGAGTGTCGCGGGATCGAGTTGGTAGGCAAGAATCATGTTGGTCGGCCGGTTGCCCTCGGTAGCGCGGAACGGCGTCTGGGAGCCGGGCGACCCCTCCGCAATCAGCTCGTTTTCTGTCTTGCCGAAGCCGAGCGCTTCGGCCTGGGCGAACAGGTTGGCCATCAGCAGGTCGTGTTGGTCGGCGAGCATGCTGAGCGGCCGGCAGAATCCGATCATGTCGCAGGGGACCAGCTTCGTCCCCTGGTGGAGCAGTTGGTAGAACGAGTGTTGGCCGTCCGTGCCGGGCTCGCCCCAGATGATCGGGCCAGTTTGGTAGTCGACGACATGGCCGTCCAGGTCTACATGCTTGCCGTTGCTCTCCATCTGAAGCTGTTGAAGATAGGCGGGGAAGCGCGCCAGGTTCGCCGCGTAGGGCATGATGCCGATCGTCTGGGCGCCGAAGAAGTTATTGTACCAGACCGTCAGCAGTCCCAGCAGCATCGGCAGGTTGCTGGCGGCCGGGGCGGTGCGAAAATGCTCATCCATGGCATGGAAGCCGGTTAGCACTACTTTGGCACTTTGGAAGCGTGTTGGGAAATCCTTCGGTTGCAGTGCGGACAACGATGAGGAATCGCTGGCGGAGCGAACAGCTTGGCGATGATGGCGCGGCGGATTTCAGGCAGCGAAGGCTGTGGCGGCGGCCCGTTGGGGTCCACCTTTTTTTCCCCGACCCGCAGCCCTGAGGCGCCGGTGTTGCAAATAGGCGAAAGCGATGCAGGCCATCAGCGCGTGCCGATGCAGGCCGGTCCAGGACCGACCCTCGAAGTCGCCGAGGCCGAGGTCCTGTTTGAGTTGCTGATGCACCTGCTCACAGGACCAGCGCGCCTTGACGGTGGCGGCCAACCGCCGCAGCGAGGTCTGCTTCGGCAGGTTGCTGAGGTAGTACTTCTTCTCACCGCTGTCGCGCCATTCGCCGATCAGCCAGACCTCATCGTCGCCCGGCAGGCGCGTGTCCTCCACGTTGGTCGGCCCGTCCGCCACGCGCACCCGCACGGCGGCGAAGCGAGCGCTGAGCGGGCCTTTGGTGCCGTTTCGCCAGCTGATGCGTCGCCAGCGCTGCGTCTGCAGCATCGCGGCCGCCGTCTGCGGTGGCTGGTTCGCCACCGGGTGCCTGGCCGGGCGTCCGGTCGGCGTGAACGCCGGGCGCAACTTGACCGTGGTCGGGTAGACCAGTTGGGTGCAGGCGATGCCGACGGCCCAGGACAGCCCGCGCTCGTCCAGTCCCTGCCGAAAGTTCGGGCTGCTGCCGAACCCGGCATCGGCCAGCACGCAGCGGAAGTGCAGCCCGGCCGCGAGCACCCGGTTGATCTCGGCCAGCGCGATCTCGGGCTTGGTCTGCGCCGCCCGCGCCGCTTGCGGCACGCCCGCCGCCGCACAGCGGTCCACATCGTCGGTCCAGCAGGTGGGCAGAAACAGCCGTAGCCCGACCGGTACCGGCACTTCGCCGCGCGCCAGCGTCAGCGAGACCAGCACCTGGCAGTTCGCCGTCTTGCCCAACTCGCCGCAGTATTGCGGCGCCACGCCGACCGAAGCCGTGCCCTTCTTGGGGTTGCCCGTGTCATCGACCACCAGCACGGCATCCGCGCCACCAACCTGCCGGTCGGCCTGCTCGGCGAGCACCCGCCACAGTGGCCCGTCATCCCAGGCCGGGCTGGTGACGAAGTGGTGCAACTGGTCGTGCCCGGGCAGCCCGAGCCGCCCGGCCATCGGCTGGATGCTCTTCGGCCCGTCCGGCCCCAACAGGCCACGCACATACAGCGGCGCCATCTGGCGCCGCGTGCTGCGGCCCGTCACATCGAGGAAAGGCGCAAGCCAGCCGTCGAGGTCGCGATCAATGTCACGCGGCAGCGCAAAAGAGGTTCCTATCTGCATGCCTGTAAGCTGGAAACGCAGACCTATTTTTCAAGTGCCAAAGTAGTGTTAGCATGGCTTGGAAATTCTCAGGCCCGACCGCCACCATCGTGGACAGGCCGATCGCACTGTCCATGGAGTAACGGCCGCCCACCCAGTCCCAGAAGCCGAAGATTCGGTCGGTATCTATCCCGAACTCGGTCGCTGCCTCAATGTTGGTGGAGACAGCGGCGAAGTGTTTCGCAACCGTTGCAGCTTGGCCGAGGTTCTGCACCAGCCACGTCCGGGCCGCGGCTGCGTTGGTTATCGTCTCCAGCGTCGTGAAGGTCTTGGACGAGACGATGAACAGCGTCTCGGCGGCGTCCAGATCAACGGTGGCCTCGCTCAAATCCGCGCCGTCCACGTTAGCAACGAAGCGAATCGTCATCGATCGGTCGCTGAAAGGACGCAGCGCCCGATAGGCCATCTCCGGCCCCAGATAGGACCCGCCGATGCCGATGTTGATCACATTGCGAATGCGTTTGCCGGTATGACCGGTGAGAGTGCCGCTGCGCAGGCGCGTGGCGAAATCGGCCATCGCGTCGAGCACCTTGTGCACGTCCGGCACGACATCGGCACCGTCGACCTCGATACGGGCGCTGCGGGGCGCGCGCAACGCGACATGCAGCACGGCGCGGCGTTCTGTCGCGTTGATCTTCTCGCCGGCGAACATCGCGTCGCGCCGCCTGGCGACTCCGCGCTCCTCGGCCAGCGCCAGCAGGAGCTGCAGCGTCTCGTCGGTGATGCGGTTCTTCGAATAGTCGAGGAACAGGCCGGCACCCTCGGCGGAGAAGCGCGTTGCTCGTCCGGGGTCGTCGGCGAACAGGGCGCGCAGATGCACGTCCTTGATGCGGGCATGATGGGCGATGATGGCCTGCCACACGGGCGAGCCGGTAAGGACGGGCATCGGCGTTCTCCGTTGTGTCAGGCTGTGGCCTTGCTGCTAGCGGCGATCGCGGCGAGCAGCTCGCACCAGGAGTTGGAGAACCCCTTCGCGCCGTCGGAATCCAATTGGGCGGGGTCGATCCGGGTCCTGGCATGGGCCGCAATCGGCGCCTCAGCGCCGCCGCCATCGCACCGCGGCGTGCCGGAAAGCAGCCTCGGGAACTACGCATTAGCGTATCAGAATGAACAGTTTTCGCACAGCGTGTCGAGCGTATGCTGTGCGATCGTGACCTCCTCGTCCGTCGGGATCACGTGGACCTCGACGCGGCTACCTGGACCGCTGATCCGGCCCACACCGCCCGTGTTGGCGACGGCGTCCAGCGCCACGCCCAGCCAATGCAGCCGCTCGCACACCATGGCGCGGGCATCCACCGCGTGCTCGCCGATCCCGCCCGTGAAGACGAAGCCGTCCAGCCCCCCCAGCGAGGCCGCCATCGCGGCCGTCTCCTGCCCGACGCGGAACGCGAACAACTCGACCGCCGCGCGTGCGCGAGGGTCGGAATTGGCGAGCAGCGTTCGCATGTCGCTCGAAATGCCGGACACGCCAAGGAGGCCGGAGCGTTCGTACAGCACGTGCTCCACCTCGTTCGCCGGAAGCCCCTTCTGCTGCAGCATGTACAGCACGACCCCGGCGTCCAGGGTGCCGCAGCGCGTCCCCATCACCAGGCCGTCCAGCGCGGTGAAGCCCATCGTGGTATCCTGGCTGCGACCGTCCCGCATGGCGCACAGGCTGGCGCCGTTGCCCAGGTGCGCGACGACAACCCGCCCCGCCGCCAGCCTCGGGACCGTCTGCCGCAGGGTGCGGGCGATGTACTCGTAAGACAGGCCATGAAAGCCATAGCGCCGAACGCCTTCGACCTCGTACTCGCGCGGTAACGCGAAGCGGGTGGCCACCGCGGGCATGGTACGGTGGAAGGCCGTGTCGAAACACGCGACCTGGGGCAGACCGGGCCGCAGCGTCATCAGCGCGCGGATCGGCGCCAGGCTGTGCGGCTGGTGCAGCAGCGCCAAAGGCGTCAGCGCGTCCAGTTGCCGGAGGATTTCTGCCGTCAGCCGGACCGGGTCGGTGAAACGGCATCCGCCATGCACCACGCGGTGCCCCACCGCGGCGAGGGCATCCGGTTGCACGTGGCCCTCAGCCCAGGCCAGCAAGGCGGCCAGCATGGCGTCGTACTCCGCATCCTTCCCCCGCCAATGCTTGTCCTCAAGAATCAGGCCAGCCGCGTCCGTCGCGGTGAAGTGTGGGTCGCCACCGATGCCTTCGATCCCCCCCTTCGACTTGAGGCCGAGCCCCGACCCTTCGCGGACCTCGTACAGCCCGAACTTGATGCTGCTCGACCCGGCGTTGAGCGCCAGGATGGCGCCCGGCATCAGGCCGCAGGTCCGGCCGGCGCAGGCTGGCGGAATACCTGCGCCAGGGCGTCCCGGGCCACCTGCTGGACCTCGCGCAAGTGCGCCTCGCTGCGGAAGCTTTCGGCGTAGACCTTGTAGATGTCCTCCGTGCCCGACGGCCGCGCGGCAAACCAGCCATTGTCGGCCACCACCTTCACCCCGCCGATCGGAGCGCCGTTGCCCGGGGCCGCGGTCATCGTCGCCCGCACCTTCTCTCCCGCCAACTCCGCGATTCCGATCCCTTCGGGCGTGAGCGCCTTCAGTTGCATCCGCTCCGCCCCCGTCGCGGGCGCGTCGATGCGCTCGTACCAGGATTGGCCCAGGTCGTGCACGATGCGGCCATAGGCGACCGCCGGGTTCGCCCCGGTCCGCGCCATGATCTCCGCCGCCAGCAGGCCGACGATCAGGCCGTCCTTGTCCGTTGTCCAGGCCGACCCGTCCCGCCGCAGGAAGCTCGCCCCGCCGCTTTCCTCGCCTGCGAAGCCCAGCGTGCCGGCCAGCAGACCTGTTGTGAACCACTTGAATCCGACAGGCATTTCGACGAGCGCGCGGCCGAGCCGGGCGGCAACGCGGTCGATGGTGCCGCTGCTGACGATCGTCTTGCCGACTGCGGCGGCCGGCCCCCATGCGGGGCGGTGCGCGTAGAGGTAGTCAATGGCGGCCGCCAGGACGTGGTTGGGGTTCATCAGCCCGTCCGACCCGGCCACAATGCCGTGTCGATCCGCGTCCGTGTCATTGGCGAAGGCGAGGTCGAACCCGGCGCGCATGGCGATCAGGCGTGCCATGGCGTAGCGGGAGGAACAGTCCATCCGGATCCGGCCGTCCCAGTCGGCGGTCATGAACCGGAACGTGGGGTCCACCAGATCACTGACGACGGTGGCGGCAATGCCGTAACGCTCGATGATCGGCTGCCAATAGCCGACACCCGCGCCGCCGAGCGGGTCGATGCCGATCCGCACGCCGGACGAGCGGATGATGTCCATGTCGACGACATGGGCAAGGTCCTTGACGTAAGGGCCGATGTAGTCGTGGCGGTGGACCTGTGCCGATTTCAGCGCGTGGCCGAGCGGGATGCGTTTGACTCCATCAAGGCCCGCCGTCAGCAGCGCGTTGGCGGCCCGCTCGATGTCGCCCGTTACGTCGAGGTCGGCCGGCCCGCCGTCGGGGGTGTTGTACTTGAAGCCGCCATCCTCCGGCGGATTGTGCGACGGCGTGATGACAAGCCCATCGGCCAGCCCCGCTGTGCGGCCGCGGTTGTAGGTCAGGATGGCATGCGAGATGACCGGCGTCGGCGTGAAGCCATCGTGTTCGTCGATAAATGAGTCCACTCCGTTAGCGGCGAACACCTCCAGCGCGGTGGCCAAAGCGGGGCGGGAGAGGGCGTGCGTGTCGATACCGATGAACAGCGGTCCGTCCACCCCGGCCGCACGACGGCGCCGGCAAACCGCCTGGCTGATCGCCAGGATATGCCCCTCATTGAAAGTGCCGTCGAAGGAGGACCCGCGATGGCCCGATGTGCCGAAGACCACTCGCTGCGCCGGGTCCATCGGGTCGGGCGCTTGTGTGAAGTAGGCCGTGACCAGACGCGGCACGTCCACCAGAAGCCCCGGAGGGAGCAACTTGCCGGCGAGCGGGCTGACTCTCATGCCCTGTCCTTCATGCCAAGCGTCACCTCGACCAGGTGCGTGCCGCCGTCGTCCAGCAGTCCGACCGGGCCGGCCGCCGCGTCCGCGCCGTCCAGGCGGACCGTCGCCACGCCCTTGCAGATCCGGCCGGGGTTTCCTACGACGATGCGGTAACGGGCGGAGCGCCAGACGATGGTGGCCTCGAAGCCCGGCCAGTCCCGCGGGATGCAGGGGTCGATGTGCAGCGTGGCGCTGCGGATGCGGATGCCGAGGATTCCTTCCACCCCCACCCGCTGCATCCATCCAGCGGACCCGGTGTACCAGGACCAGCCGCCGCGCCCGACATGTGGCGGCACGGAATACACGTCGGCCACCGCCGCATAGGGCTCCACCTTCGACCGGTCGGCATCGGCCTGCGTCAGCGCCCGGCGGACTGGATTGAGCAGGCCGAACAGCTTCGCTGCCCGGTCCCCGTCTCCCAGCGCCACTGTGGCCAGCACCGCCCAGGTGGCAGCATGGGTGTACTGCCCACCATTCTCCCGCAGGCCCGGCGGATAGCCCTTGATATAGCCGGGATCGTGCGGCGTCCGGTCGAACGGCGGGGCCAGAACCAGCACCAGCCCGGCATCCGGCCGCACCAGCTCCCGCTCAAGCGAGGCCATCGCCGCCGCCGCTCGGTGCCGCGGTGCCACGCCCGACAGGACCGCCCAGGACTGGGCGATGGAATCGATTCGGCACTCGGCATCGGCGTGGGACCCGAGCGGGGCGCCGTCGTCGTAATAGGCGCGCAGATACCATTCGCCGTCCCAGGCCGCCTCGAGCGCCGGCTCCAGTGCTGCGGCATGGGCACGCCAGGCTACGGCACGGGCGTCGCCCCGCGCCTCGGCCAATGGCGCGAAGGCCAGGAGCGCCGCGTGCAGGAACCAGCCGAGCCAAACGCTTTCGCCCCGCCCGGCCTCGCCGATACGGCTCATGCCGTCATTCCAGTCACCCGTGCCCATCAGCGGCAGGCCATGGCTGCCGGTGGCAAGGCTGTGGTCGAGCGCCCGGGCGCAATGCTCGAACAAGCTCCCGCCTTCGCTCGCAGCGGCCGGCGCGAAGAACCGGTCATGCTCCGCCGCCGTCAGCGCGGGCGCCTGCAGGAAGCCGGCTTGTTCATCCAGCACCGCCAGCTCGCCGGTTGCCTCGACGTAGTGCGCGACGGCGGTGGCCAGCCAGGCGCAGTCGTCGGAAATCCTCGTGCGCACGCCCATGCCGGTTTCCGGCAGCCACCAGTGCTGGACGTCGCCTTCCACGAACTGCCGCCCCGCTGCCCGCAGCAGGTGCTCGCGCACCAAGTCCGGGCGGGACGCTGTCAGCGCCATGCCGTCCTGCAACTGGTCGCGGAACCCATAGGCGCCGCTGGCCTGATAGAAGCCGGCGCGCGCCCATACCCGACAGGCCAACACCTGGTACAGGAGCCAGCCGTTCAGCATGATGTCCATGGTCCGGTCAGGTGTCCGCACCGCTACCGCGCCCAGCACGTCGTCCCACAGCCGACGAACCCCGGTGAGGATGGGCTCGAGGTCTGTCGCGCGATACCTGGCGACCAGGGCGCGCGCCTCGTCCTCATTCGCGGCCTCCCCGAGCAGGAAAACGACCTCGGCATGGGCGTCGGGCGCCAGATGAATGGTCGCCTGCAGTGCGCCGCATGGGTCCAGCCCGGCGCCGACGCACCCGGACAGCGGTGTAGCGCCGGCAGCACCCAGCGGGCAGGCCAGGGTGCGATGGCGGCCGATGAACTCGCGCCGATCCCCGGTCCAACCCGTCTGCCTGCCGCCCAGGTCGGCGAAGGCAACGCGCCCCGTGGTGCCGGCGCCCCAGGGATTGCGCGCGAACATGGCGCCGGTCTGCGCATCCATCTCCGTCGTGACGAAGGCCGCCGTGGCAGTCCGGGAGGCGCCGAGCACCCACTCAACATAGGCGGACACGATCAGCGTCCGGGCGCGGCCGGAGACGTTGTGCAGGTGCAGCCGCGACAGCTTCACCGGATCGTCGGTCGGCACGGTTTGCATCAGGCTGCTGGAGATACCCTGCGCCACGCAGTCGAATCGGGAGTAGCCGCGCCCGTGGCGCACCACGTAGGTGGCCGCCGGGTCACGCCGCGGCAGGGCGGTCGGGCACCACAGGGCCTGTGTGTCCGCATCCCGGACATAGAACGCCTCGCCGGACCGG
>CAIXDS010000018.1 GCA_903918195.1 uncultured Acetobacteraceae bacterium
CGACTGTTCGGGTCCACGGACTTCGTCACGGAAGGGGCACCGCGCTGGACCACGGGCTCTGCCACCCCAGGGCAAGGCGGGCTCCCTTCCGTGCCCGAACGCGTAAGCTTACGCGTTCGGGCACGATCAGAGATACAAGGGGCAGAGCCCCTGGCCTTCCTTGCCTACTCCGCCGCCACCGCCGTCCGAGCCTCGAGCTTACGCAGTGTCCGATCGATCCACAGCCTGGTCAGCTTCTCCTGCAGCGAGTTCTGCCGCAACCGCTCGTTGAGCGCCGGGAAATCCACCCGATCGAGCGGCTGGTCCTGGTTGAAGCACGAGAAGATCACAGTCCGTTCGCCGGTTTCCGGGTCGATCTGCGGCTGCAGGCACTGGGCGCAGACTTCCTTCATCATGCATTGCATCGGCGAGTTGATGCTGCCGATGGCGGTGTGTCCCGGCCGCAGATAGGGCGCCAGCACGCCGCGCCGGGCCACGCCCACCGCCTGCATCATCCGGTCCGAGCCGATGACCAGCAGGTGCTCGGCCTCGTTCAGCGGAATCGGCTGACCGTCCAACCGGCCGGCGCCGTAGGCCGCGATCGCCTGCACGATATTGCCGACGAAGCTGCGGTCCTGGGAGCGGGTCGGCGTGAAGCCGGGCGCCTCGTCGCAGCACCACACGATCACGTCGGCGGCGCGCTCGATTTCCTCCAGCTTGTAGCGGTCGCGCAGCGCCTTGTAGCCGGCGAAGTAGATCACCTTGGTGCCCGCCGCCCGCAGCGCCGCCCCGATCGAGAACAGCACGGCGTTGCCGAGGCCGCCGCCGATCAGGGCAACGGTGGTGTTGGGATGGATGTCGGTGGGCGTGCCGGTCGGCCCCATCAGCACCACCCGCTCGCCCGGCTGCAGATGGGCGCACAAATCGGAACTGCCGCCCATCTCCAGCGCAATCACCGAGAGCAGCCCGCGCGCCTTGTCGGTCCAGGCGCCGGTCATCGCCAGCCCCTCCATCGACAGCAGCGTCGTGCCCAGCCCGGCTTCGGTCAGGCGCGGGGCGTTCATCTCGTAGTTCTGCAGCCGGTAGAACTGGCCGGGATGGAAGGCGCGCGACGCGGCCGGGGCGCGCAGCACCACTTCGACGATGTTCGGCGTCAACCGGTTCACCGCGTGCACGGACGCGGTGAGTTCATCGCGGCAGCGGGCAATCAGGTCCCGCCCGGACACCGGCGAGGGTGAAAGCTGGGCCAGCACCCGGCTGACCAGCGGATAGCCGCGCTTGGCGCTGCCCATGGCCTTGACGACGTTGCCGAAGAAGCTCGGGTGCAAATCGCCGAAGAAGCTGATGAAGCGGCCTTCGCCGGTGCGGTGCATCAGGATGTGGCTGTCATCCGGCTTGGCCAGCGAGCGCACCGGCGTGACCGGATTGCCCTCGATATCCACCGCCTGGAAGTATTTGCCGTCCAGCCGGATGCGGCCCTCCTTCATCGCACTCGGCTCGCGCGCCAGCACGGTGTTGGGCTGGGTGCCGGCGGCCACCAGCACGGCGCGCGCCGGCAGCACAATTTCGCTGCCGTCGGCGCGGGCGCAGCGCAGCCCGTCGGCGTGGCCGAAGCGATCCACCTCGACGCCGACCGGGGCGAGGCCCTCGGCGAACCGCACCGCCTCCTCCATCGCCTTCGCCACTTCCTCGTGGTTGAGCGTGTAGGACGGGCTTTCGGTCAGCTTGCGGCGATAGGCGACGGTCGCACCACCCCAGGATTCCAGCAATTCGGCCAGACGCGGCGCGCGGCCCTCGGCGGCGGCGGCGGCGCGCTCGGTGCGGATCGCCTCGGCATGGGTGAGGAACTCGGCGGCAATGCCGGCTTCTTCCTCGCTCCAGGCGGCGCGCACCGCCGGCTCGCCGCGCTCGGCGACCAGGGTGCGGTAGCGCAGCGAAAACTTCTCCACCTGCCGCACATAGTAGGCGAGGCTTTCGGTCGCGGTGTCGATGGCGGTCAGGCCGCCGCCGATCACCACCACCGGCAGGCGGATCTGCAGGTTGGCGATGGACGACAGCTTGGCCGCCCCGGTGAGCTGCAGACCCATCAGGAAGTCGCTGGCCTGGCGCACGCCGCGGGCGAGCCCGTTCGGCATGTCGATGATGGTCGGGCGGCCGGCGCCCATGCACAGCGCCACATGGTCGAAGCCCATCGCCCAGGCATCATCGACCGACAGCGTGGCGCCGCCGCCGAAGCGCACGCCGCCGAACGCGGCAAATTCGGCGCGCCGTGCCAGCAGGATGCGGATCAGCTTGAGGTAGTTCTTGTTCCACCGCACGGTGATGCCGTACTCGGCCACCCCGCCGAAGCCCGCCATGACGCGGTCATCGAGGTTCTCGTACAGCGTCTCCACGTCGCGCACCGGCCGGCGCGGGTCGAAGCCGAGCGGCTCCAGCTTGAGCCCGTCGATGGCGACCACGGTGTGGCCATCGTTCATCAGATGGTGCGCCAGGGTGAAGCCGGCCGGGCCGAGGCCGACGATCAGCACTTTCCGCCCGGACTCCGGCAGAGGCAGCGGGCGGCGGATATCCAGCGGATTCCACCTTGTGAGGAGCGAATAGATTTCGAACCCCCAGGGCAGCCCGAGCACGTCCTTGAGGATCGAGGTTTCCGCCTGCGGAATATCGACCGGTTCCTGCTTCTGATAAATGCAGGCCTTCATGCAATCGTTGCAGATGCGGTGGCCGGTGGCCGCCAGCATCGGATTGTCGATGGCAATCGTCGCGAAAGCCCCGAGGACAAAACCCTGCGCCCGCAGGGAATGCATCTCGCTGATCTTCACTTCCAGCGGGCAGCCCGCCAGGGTGACCCCGAACGGCGATTTCTGGTACGCGCCGGTTTTGCGGTCCTTCAGCCCGCGGCTGCAGGAATCCTTGCCCTGCGAATGGCACCAGATGCAGTAATTCATCTGGTCGAGCGATTGCTGGTCGTTCATGCCCAGGTCGGTCAGGGCGAACCCCTCGCGATGGCGCCATTCGTGCCCGGGCAGGCGCTGCATGGTGACGCCGTCGCGCTCGATGGTTTCCACCGGCACCAGACGTTGCGGGTCGGGCTTCTGCGGCAGCCGGAACAGCGTGCCGCCGGCGTGGGCGGCGCGGCCCGCGGGCGTCAGCGTCGCCCAGGCGGCATACTGCATGGCGGTGTCGATCAGCGGCGTGCGATCGTTGCGTTGCCACGCCTCGACATGGGTGGCGAAGCTGACCTCCGTGAGCGGCATGGTCATCTCAGCCTCCAGCGCCGCGCGCAGGGCGGCGCCGTCGAGGCCGGACGGGTCGGGGTATTTCTTCACCGCCTGGCGCTGCACGAACAGCCGCTTGCAGGCATGCACCGGGTCGAGCTGACGGGTGCGCGCCACCAGCGCATCCAGCGCCTCGCCAAGGTCGAACAACTCGGACACGAAACTTTCCAGCACCGGCCCGAGCGCCATGATCAGGTGGCTCTCGGCGAGCGGGTCCAGCGCGTCGGGCGCGGCGCGGGCGGCCAGCAGGCG
>CAIXDS010000019.1 GCA_903918195.1 uncultured Acetobacteraceae bacterium
GGGTTCGGGTTTCATCCTCCCTGTTTTTCGGGAAGACCCATTCCGCGCGGCGCATCCCGATCCGGCGGGGCAAGGGCGCGCGCAGCGCGAGGCCGAAGGCCGGTCCCTTGCGGCGGCGGACGGCGATGCGGCAGCCGTTTTGTTCCCAGTCCTTCCTCCATCGTTTTCTGGCGCGTTTCATTTCCCTTTTCCGGCTTTCCTGCTGTTGCAATCAGGTTAGACGGGCAGGGCAGGGCGTCTGGAGGTGCGGAAGTGGTCAAAGGAAGATGACGAAGCGCGCGGTTCGGGGAATGTGCTCCGGGACCGGATAACCGCCACAGGCGCATGTCGGGCAAATCCGGGTAGCCGCACGGCCCGATCGATAGCCCGTGCTCCTCGTGCAGAATGAGCATGCGCACGGCGATCTGGCGGCGGCGGCCGTCGCGCAGCGAGCGGACGAGCGCCATGTCGGAACGTCCTGCGGCATAAACGTCTTCCCACAGGCCGGTGTCGCGGTTGCGGCGCGCGGCGCTGATGGTGCCGTTCAGATAGGCTTCGACTATCCACGGATTGCGACAGACCGGCGCGCCACGATAGCGGTCGCGCCACCAGCCATTGTTTTGGATGTAGAAGATGGAACCGACCGCAATGACGCCGACGCCGAGCGGGTTCGGTCCGCCGCGCCGGCGTTGTGCAAAAAACTGGTGGATCATGTTTGACTCACTGCGAGTTCCGGCAGCGCCGGGTCAGCCGTCTCCTCCTGGCAAAGCGCTTCGACGACATCGTGCTGCTGGATGATCCAACGCCAGGGGCTGCCGGGTTCTCCCGTGGGTCGATACCGCAGGGACACGATGGCCCAGGACCGGAAGTCCTCGACGACGATTTCGTAGCTGTCGTCGGCGTCCGTGCTGCCGAGGAAAGCGCCGTCGGTGCGCCGCAGATCGGCCGCGTGCGCCTCGGCGGCGTTGCGGGCGGCAGTGAGCGCGTCATCGCGTTTGCGATAGGCATAGCTGACGCTGGCGTCGTCAGCCGTGTAATGCAGCAGGGTGTGAATGACCGCCGGCATGTCACGCGCGAGCTTCAGTGCTCCCAGTTCGGTCACAGCGCAGCCTCCAACCTGAACAACTCCACGCAGGATTCTTCGATCGAAGCGCCGGGCGGTGACATCCGATCGTCGAGCAGGGTCAGCAGATCAGCCTCGACGCCGCCCACACGCCGGCGAAACTCGGCATGGTCTCTCGCCGTCGTCCGGTCTTCCTTGGCCCGCTTCCAGGCGGCGCGGCGCAGGGCACGCTGGTCATGAATGGTGACGTTGAAGGTGATCTTCGCGTCGATGCGGCCGGTCATGTTGTTGGCCCCCGCAGCAGGTGTTCCGGCGGGTTCCAGCCATGCTCGAACAGGAAGCCGAACTGCGCGCCGGTGCCCCCGTTGTCGGCGTCAGGCGCCAGCGGAGTGACAAAGCAGAATTCGATGAAATCGTCGGTCATGGCGGGTTCCTTGGGGTTCGGGTTTCATCCTCCCTGTTGTTCGGGAAGACCCATCCCGAACGGCGCATCCCGGTCCGCCGGGGCAAGGGCGCGCGCAGCGCGAGGCCGAAGGCCGGTCCCTTGCGGCGGCGGGCGGCGATGCGGCAGCCGTTTCCGCCCCTGCCTTCGGGTCATTCCCCTCTTGCCGGTCCCGTCTTTGCTCTCCCTCAGTCCCGTGCCTGCTTCCCGTCGGCTGCCCTCGCAATGGCGCGGCCAGACAGGCGCGGTCGGGCGCCAGCCCAAGGCGGGCTTGAATTCCCAGTCTCTGTATGCCATTGTCATACAGAGACTGGGGATCACCTGATGGCAAATATGTCGCCTGTGCTGAGCGTGCGGGTCAGCCCGAGCGAGCGGGATCTTCTGGAGTTCGCGGCCGAGCAGGCGCGTACCAGCCTGAGCGACTTCGTCCGGCGTAAAGCCATTGAGGCGGCGGAGATGGACGTGCTTGAGCATCGCGTCGTGACCATTCCGGCGGAGGATTGGGAGAAGTTCGAAGCCTGGGTTAAAACCCCGGCGAAGGACGTTCCCGCACTGCGCAAACTTGCGAGCAGCCGTCCCGCATGGCAGGACTGACGCCGCCCCGGCCGCTTGCCGTCACCGACGACAGGAATGCCTTCGACTGCGGACGGGAGTCCCTGAACCAGTGGTTCAGGCGTCATGCCTGGCAAAATCAGGAAGCCAGCGTGTCGCGGACCAGCGTCATCTGCGAGACGACGACCGGCGAGGTGGCGGGTTTTGTGGCGCTGAGCGCCGCGCAGATCGAGCGCGCGTATCTGCCGAAATCGGCGCAACGCAACAGGCCTGATCCGATTCCGGCGCTGCTGCTCGGTCAGCTGGCTGTCGACCGGCGGCATCACGGCAAGGGTTATGCGCGGTCGCTCATGCTGTTCGCCCTGACCACGGCGGTTCGCTTCTCGAAGGAGATCGGCTGCTTTGGCGTGTTGACGCATCCGCTCGACGATGACGTACGCGCGTTCTACGCACACTTCGGCTTTGAAACTCTGCCTTTCGATCCCAGACACAGCATGATCGTCCGCATCGTCGATTTGGAGCAGAGCGGATTTTGAGCGTCGCATTCCTTGCGGCAAGACCGCGGGACATTGCCCGACGGTCGGGCGCAATCCGTTGCGGGCCACACGCGGCCCGCAACGGATGAACGGAGCGCCGCGGCACAGTTGACGGCGCCTCAGGCCGCCTCTTGCGCCGGTGCCGGCCGCTTCTCGCTGGCCACGCCCTCCGTGGCGGCGAGGTCCATCTCGATGTCGGCGAGTTGGGCGAGCTTGGCATCGAGTTCGCCTTGCAGCGGGAACCCCTCGCCGAGGCGCGGCTCGTAGCCGGCCAGCCGCACC
>CAIXDS010000020.1 GCA_903918195.1 uncultured Acetobacteraceae bacterium
GGGGTGAGGAGAGGCATCGGCCTCTCCTCACCCCCCTCTTCCCAAAACCCTTCAGTGATGGGGTCCAGGGGCCTCTCGGCCCTTGGCGGGTCCAGGGCAGAGCCCTGGCCTTCCTTCGCCCGACTGCCCTGCGCGGAGCAGCCTCGGTCAGGCCAGCAGCTCCGCGGCAATGCGGGCGGCGACGGCTTCGATCGCGGCGGCGACCGCCGGCGAGACCGGCGCGCCGCCGTCGAAACACAGGCCCTCGATGGCGTGCACCACCGCGCGCGGCGGCAGGGTGCCGAGCCGGCGCGACAACGCGACGGCCTCCGGCAGGCCGAAGGCGTGGGTGGAACCGAAGGCGAGGTCGCGCGGCAGATCGCTGGTGGTGATGTCGAGACGGTGAATGCGGCCGGGCGTGTCCATCGGCGCGGCGGCATCCACCAGCACCAGCAAGGGCGTGCCCTGCCACTCGTCCAGCAGCGCCAGCGCGTCGCCATGGCGTTCCAGCACGCGCGCGGGGATGCGGCCGGCCAGCAGGCGCGCCACCAGCGGCCCGGCCGCGTCATCGCCGCGGTCGGGGTTGCCGAAGCCGATGACCAGCCCGGTCATCGGCGCCTGATTACCTGCGCCCGATCACTCCCGGTTCACGGTCAGCTTGAGAAAATGGGTGGCGCAGGAGATGCACGGGTCATGGTTGCGCACCGCCGCTTCGCAGGCCAGTTGCAGCGCCGCATCGGGGTAATCGACGTGGCGGGAGGCGACGTCCAGCAGGTCGGCCTCCATGGCGGGCTGGTTCTGCGCGGTGGGCGGCACGATGCGGGCGGTGCGGACGGTGCCGTCCTCGTCGAGTTCATAGCGGTGCCACAGCAGGCCGCGCGGCGCTTCGGTGGCCCAGGCGCCGGTGCCGGCGCGCGGGGTCAGCTTCACCGCGGCTTCCTTCGGCGGCGTATAGGCGGCGATCAGGCGCATCGCCTCCTCGCAGACATACACCGTCTCGATCGCGCGTACCAGGATGCTGCGATAGGGGTTGCGGCACACCGGACCCAGCCCGGCCTCGCGCGCCAGCGCCTGGATATGCGCGGGTAGCCGGTCGAAGTTCAGGGCGTAGCGGGCCAGCGGGCCGGTGAGGTAGCCGCCGCGTTCCCGCACCACCGCGTGCAGGGCGTTGGAATGGGCGATGTGGCGTTCCTCGAACACCGTCTCGAATTCGTCGAAGGCGATGTCGATGCCGCTGGTGGAGGCAATGCGCCCTTCGTTCAGCGGGTATTCGGTCGGGTGGCGCAGCGCCACCAGTTCCCAGTCGCGCTCGACATCGGGGAAATCGAAGCCGACGGCCCAGCGCAGGATCGCCACCGCATCGTCGCGGGCGCGGGCGAGGTCCGGCTGCAGGGCGGTGAGTTCGGCGCGCGAGGGCACCCGGTAGAACCCGCCGAGGCGGACGTTGATGGGATGAATTTCCCGGCCGCCCACCACCGTCATCAGCCGGTTGCCGGCCTTCTTCGCCGCCAGCGCCCGCTTGACCAGGTCGCCATGCACGGCGGCCATGGCGATGCCGTCCTCGAAGCCGAGGAAGTCCGGCGCGTGCAGCATGACCATGTGCAGCGCATGGCTCTCGATATATTCGCCGCAATAGAGCAGCCGGCGCAGCGCGCGGATCTCCGGGGTGGGCTGCATACCGAAGGCCGTCTCGATGGCGTGGCTGGCGCTCATCTGGTAGGCGACCGGGCAGATGCCGCAGATGCGCGCGGCGATGTCGGGCACCTCGGTGGCGGCCCGGCCGCGCAGGAAGGCCTCGAACAGCCGCGGCGGCTCGAAGATGGACAGCCGCACCGACTGCACCGTGCCGCCGGCGATATCGACCTCCAGCGCGCCCTCGCCCTCGACGCGGGCGAGCATCTCGACCCGGATGCGCTTGATGTCAGCCATGGGCGTCGGCCTCCTTGCGGAACGGTTCGGATGCCGCGTTGAAGGTGCGGAAGGCACGGTGGATGTCGCGCTGTGAGGCGCCCAGCGCCTGCCATTGCGCGGCCAGCGAGGTCGTGTTGGTGGTTTCCGCCGGACCGAAGCAGCCATAGCAGCCGCGATGGTAGCCCGGACACAGCGAGCCGCAGCCGGCATGTGTCACCGGCCCCAGGCAGGGCGTGCCGTGTGCCACCATGACGCAGACCTGCCCCGCCAGCTTGCACTCCACACAAACGCTGTGTGACGGCAGCCCCGGCCGGCGGCCGGCCAGCAGCGCCGAGACCAGCTCGAGCAACTGGCCCTTGTCGATCGGGCAGCCGCGCAGCTCGTAATCCACCTTCACATGCGCCGCCACCGGGGTGGAGGTGGCGAGCGTGTTGATGAAATCGGGCCTGGCATACACCGCGCGCACCATCTCGCCGACATCGGCGAAGTTGCGCAGCGCCTGGATGCCGCCCGAGGTGGCGCAGGCGCCGATGCTGACCAGGATCAGCGTCTCGTCGCGCAGCGCGCGCAGGCGGGCGGCGTCGTGCTCGGTGGTGATGCTGCCCTCGACCAGGGTGACATCGTACGGGCCGGGCTGCATGGCACGGGAGGCTTCGGGGAAGTTGGCGATTTCCACCGCGCCGGCGACCGCCAGCAACTCGTCCTCGCAATCGAGCAAGGAAAGCTGACAGCCGTCGCAGGAGGCGAATTTCACCACCGCAAGACGTGGCCGGGCCATCGTCAGATCTCCCGCACGGTGAAGATGTGGGCGATGCGGTCGTAGCGCATCACCGCACCCTGCTTGCAGACGAAATCCGGGCCGAACTGGCAGCGCCCGCACAGGCCGACGCCGCATTTCATGCTGCGTTCCATCGAGACGTAGATGTGCTCGCAGGGCATCCCGGCGGCCTGCAGCGCCTGGACGGAAAACCGCATCATGATCTCCGGCCCGCACACCATGGCGATGGTGCGGGACGGATCGACGCCGGCGCGCGGAATCAGCTCGGTCACCACGCCGACCGCGCCGTGCCAGGAGCGGTGGGCGCGGTCCACCGTGACCTCGATCTGCACGTCGAGCATGCGCCGCCACATCGCCAGTTCATCGCGATACAGAATGTCCTGCGGGCTGCGCGTGCCGTACAGCAGCGAGACCCGGCCATAGCGTTCGCGGTTGGCCAGCACGTGCCGCACCGCCGGACGCAGCGGCGCCAGGCCCAGCCCGCCGGCGATGAACAGAACATCGTGGCCATCCGCTTCGGCGACCGGCCAGATGGTGCCGTACGGGCCGCGGACGCCGAGTTCCTCGCCCGGCTGCAGCCGGATGATGGCCTTGCTGACCGCGCCGACGCCGCGCAACGTCTGCGCCAGCGGGGCGCCTTCGATCGGGGCGCCGCTGACGCTGATCGGCGCCTCGCCGACGCCCAGCATGTACAGCATGGTGAACTGGCCGGGCGCCGGCTCGGGAATGGCGGCGCCGACCGGCCGCAGCTCAACCGTCGCGGTGTCCGGCGTGTCCTGGCGCACCGCAATGACGCGATAGGGCAGGGGCAGGTAGGGATTCACGGTCATCTCGCTGCCCTCACGCCGGGTCCGACCGGCCATAGACATCGAGCAGTTGCAGATGCGCGGCCTGCAGGCGGCGCACCAGCAGCGGCGCGAAGCGTTTCATCATTGCGTAGCCCGTTCGCGGGTCGTCCTCGCATTTGCCGCGCAGGCATGCGGCATCGATGCCGAGGGCGCGGACCGGGGTGCGGGCGCGCGCATCGCTGTTCCAGCGATAGGGCGGGATCAGCCAGGAGGCGCCGACGATGTCGCCGGCATGCACGGTGCCGAGCACCAGGGTCGGGCGGCCGGCGGCCTGGATTTCCAGCGCCACGTCGCCCTCGCGCAGCAGGAAGAACTCGCTGGCTTCCTCGCCTTCATGGAACAGGTAGGCATCGGGGTCGAAGCGGTGATTGCGGGCGCAGCCGGCGATCAGCGCGCCGATCGCCGGGTCCAGCCCGGCAAAGAACGGCTGGGCCAGCACGATGCCTTCAAGCGACTCCATGGGCTTTTGCCTCCGCGCTGATGCTGTCAACGATGCTGGTGGCTTCGACGGTCAGGTCGATGCCGGCCGGGCACCAGGCGATGCAGCGGCCGCAGCCGACGCAGCCGGAGGTGCCGAACTGGTCCCACCAGTTTGCCAGCTTGTGGGTCAGCCACTGGCGGTAGCGTGACCGTGTCTGCGTGCGCACCGCGCCGCCATGCACATAGGAGAAATCGCCGTTGAAACAGGAATCCCAGCGGCGCACCCGCGCGGCCCCATGTCCGTCGAGGTCGCTGTGGTCGTCGATGGTGGTGCAGAAGCAGGTCGGGCAGACATTGGTGCAGTTGGCGCAGGCCAGGCAGCGGGCGGCCACCTCCTCCCAATGCGGGTGCTCGGGATGCTGCTGCAGCGCCTCTTTCAGCCCTTCGGCGGGCAGCCGGCGATGGATCTGCGCGGCGGCATGCGCGGCGACGGCATCGGCCGCCTGCCAGTCGGCCTCGGTGGCCGGCCGGTTGGGCAGGTAGGCGAGCAGGGCGGCACCGGAATCGCTGCCGGGCTCGGCGAGGAATTCGTGCCGTCCGTCCACCAGCTCGGTCAGCGCGATGTCGTAACCGCGGCGGGCGCGCGGCCCGGTGTTGAGCGAGGAGCAGAAGCAGGTGGAAGCCGGGTCGCCGCAGTTTACCGCGACCAGAAAAATATTGGCGCGGCGGGCGGCGTATTCGGTGTTCACATAGCGCCCGCCCTGGAACACGCGGTCCTGGATGGCGATGGCGGCCAGCTCGCAGGACCGCACGCCGAGCAGGGCGGTGCGCGCCGGCGGCTCGCGCGGCGGCTCGAAGGACAGCTCATCGCCGACCCGGCGGACCTTGAACAGCGTCTCGATCGGCCGGTGCAGATGGCGCTTCCAGGAGCCCGGCCCGACCGCGTAGCCGAACAGGGCGCCGTCGTCGCGGTCGTCCAGCCGGTAGCTGCCGGCTTCCTGGCGGTCGGTGCGGCCGGCGGGAAGATCGGCGATGCCGGCGATGTGGCCGGTGCCGATGGCGCCGTCATGTTCGACGGGGCCGAGCACCTGATAGCCGCGGGCGGCCAGCGCATCGATCAGCGCCTGCAGCCCATCCAGGCTCAGCACGACGCCAGCTTTCGGGAATCCGGATGCGGACATTGTTCCTCCGTTGGGTGTCCGTCCCGGGGCCGGCGAACGGATCAACTGTCCGCCAGTGCGGCGTCGGCCGCTTTGACTTGCATCAATCGGGCGGCAGGTTGCGGCCGGAAGCCGGCGCGTGGGACCATTCGGGCCGCTTGAGGCTCGGCAGATCAAGGGAGATGTGGCGCATGCAGGCTGCGGAGAGCGCGCGGGAGCGCTGGTTCGACGATTTCCATCCCGGCGACGTGGCCGAGTTCGGCGATGACGAGCTCACCCAGGCGGAGATCATCGGCTTCGCTGAACGCTACGACCCGCAGATCTTCCACACCGACCCCGAGGCGGCGAAGGCAAGCGCATATGGCGGGCTGATCGCCAGCGGCTGGCAGACGGCTGCGGTGATGATGCGCCTGCTGGTGGCGCATTTCATCCCGGCCAACGCCAGCCTGGGCTCGCCTGGGGTGGATGAGCTGCGCTGGCCGCTGCCGGTGCGGCCGGGCGACCGGCTGCGGGTGCGGCTGACCGTGCAGGAGGCCGTGGGGTCGCGCAGCCGGCCGGACCGCGGCGTCGTCCGGTTGTTCACCGAGGTGCTGAACCAGCGCGCCGAGGTGGTGATGACCATGCGCGGCATGCTGCTGTTGCGCCGCCGCCCGCACCCGGCGGCGGGCTGAGATGCGGCCGGCCCGCATTGTGTTGTCGGGGTGCGCCCGCCACGGTGGGGCGGCAACGGAAGGAAAAATGTGGTGACGCAGTCCTCCCTCATCCTGACCCTGATCGGGCCGGACCGCCCCGGACTGGTCCGCATCCTGGCGGAGCTGGTGGCCGAACGTGGCGGCAGCTGGCTGGAAAGCCGGATGGCGCGGCTGGCCGGCCAGTTCGCCGGCATCGCCCTGGTGAGCGTCCCGCCGGCCGAGATCGACGCGCTGACCGCGGCACTCGACCAGCTGCAGGGCCAGGGGCTGCGGGTGACGGTGCGGACCGGGGCGGAGGAGAAGCTGCCGCCGCACGCCACCCTGCACCTGGAGGTGGTGGGCCACGATCGTCCCGGCATCGTGCGCGACTTCACCCAGGCGCTGTGGAATTGCGGGGCGAACATCGAGGAGCTGACCACCAACGTGCTCAGCGGCTCGTTCTCGGGCGAGTCGCTGTTCCGTGCCGAAGCGCGGGTTCGCGCCCCCTCGGGCGACGCGGCCGGGCAGATTCGCACCGCGCTTGAGCATCTGGGCAACGAGCTGATGGTGGACATCAAGCTGGTCGTCTGAAGCGGCTTGTTTCAGTGAGAGGACGCATGAGACTGTTGTTCTGGCGTCGCCGGCGGGTGCCGGTGCTGCGGCTGCACGGGGTCCTGGCGGCCCAACTCGGGCCGCTCAATATCGAGGCGTACGGCAAGCTGATCGATGCCGCCTTCCGCGCCGCCGGCAAGGGCGGCACGGTGGTGCTGGACATCGACAGCCCGGGCGGCTCGCCGGTTCAGTCCGACCTGATCGCCGCGCGCATCCGCCGCCGCGCCGGGGAGAATGGCGGCAAAGTGATCGCGGTGATCGCCGAGACCGCGGCTTCCGGCGGCTACTGGGTGGCCTGCGCCGGCGACGAGATCGTCGCCCACCCGATGAGCGTGGTCGGCTCGATCGGCGTGCGCGGCGGCGGCTTCGGCTTCGATCGGGTGCTGGACCGGCTGGGGGTGCAGCGCCGGCTGTACACCGCCGGCGCCAACAAGGCGCGGTTCGACCCGTTCAGCCCCGAGCGCAAGGAGGACGTCGCCTTTGCCCGGGCGCTGATGGCCGACCTGCATGTTCGCTTCAAGGACTGGGTGCGCACGCAACGCGGCGACCGGCTAAAGGGGGACGAGGCAGAGGTGTTCGACGGCAGTTTCTGTCTCGGTGACCGCGCGCTGGCGCTCGGCCTGATCGATCGCTTCGGCGATCTCGAAGCGGTGGTGCGCGATATCGGTGGCGAACGGGCCGAGCCGCAGGTGTTCCGTCCGCGCCGCCGCGGTCTGCTTGGCCGGCTGCCGCGCATGGCGGTGGACGGCGTGTTCGACGCGCTGGAGGCGCGGGCTGGGGTGCGGCTGGGCTGATCGCAAGGAAGGCCAGGGGCTCTGCCCCATAGGCGTTAAATTACCGCTTGACCCGACGCGACGGGGTACGATTCTGGGGGCGGATGCAGAGCACAGCATCTCTTCCGGCGGACCAGTTTGAGGAAGTTCTGCGTCGGCTGCCCGCCGACCTGGACTTGGAC
>CAIXDS010000021.1 GCA_903918195.1 uncultured Acetobacteraceae bacterium
CCGCGGCCCCTCCTCACCCCCCTCTTCCCAAAACCCTTAGAGTGATGGGGTCCAGGGGCCTCTCGGCCCTTGGCGGGTCCAGGGCAGAGCCCTGGCCTTCCTTAAACCCACATCGCCATCGGGGGACACATGCGCCCAGGCGTGGCACTGGTGCGGCTGACGCTGACCGGGTTTCGCAACTATGCGGTGTTGACCTGGCGGCCGGTGGGTCGTGTGGCCGTGTTTTATGGCCCGAACGGCAGCGGCAAGACCAATTTGCTGGAGGCGGTTTCGCTGCTGGTGCCGGGGCGTGGGCTGCGCGGGGCGCGACTGGCCGATCTGGCGCGGCGGGGCGGGTCCGACTGGGCGGTGGCGGGGCGGTTCGCCACCCCGCAGGGCGAGTTGGATATCGGCACCGGCACGCCGCCGGACGGACCGGCGGACCGGCGGGTTTTCCGCCTCGACGGCGCGGCGCCGCGCAGCCAGGCGGAGATTGCCGCGCGGGTGTCGGCGGTGTGGCTTACCCCGCAGATGGACCGGCTGTTCCAGGAGGGAGCGTCGGGGCGGCGGCGGTTTCTGGACCGGCTGGTCTATGCGCTGGAGCCCGGGCATGCGCGCGAGGTGGCGGCGCACGACACCGCCATGGCGCAGCGCAACCGGCTGCTGGCCGAGGGCGGCGCGGATGCGGCCTGGCTGGCCGGGCTGGAGGACGCGATGGCACGCCACGCGGTGGCCGCCACGGCGGCGCGGGCGGCGCTGGTGGAGCGGCTGAACGCGGCGGCGCAGGAAGGCGCGGCCGGGGCGTTCCCGGCGGCGCGATTGTCGCTGTCCTGCCCGATCGCCGGGCGGCTGGAGGGGGAGCCGGCGCTGGCGGTGGAGGATTGGCTGCGGGCGGCGCTGGCGGCCGGGCGGGCGGGCGATGCCCGGGCTGGCGCGGCGTCGCTGGGGGCGCATCGCGCCGATATGGGGCTGGCGGATGCGGCGAGCGGGCTGCAAGCGGCGCTGGCGAGCACCGGGCAGCAGAAGGCGCTGCTGATCGGCGTGGTGCTGGGCCATGCGGCGCTGCTGGCCGAGGCGCGTGGCGTCGCGCCGCTGCTGCTGCTGGACGAGCCGGCGGTGCACCTCGACCCCGACCACCGGCAGGCGCTGTTCGAGGCCCTGCGCGCGCTGCCGGCGCAGGTGCTGCTGACCGGCACCGACCGCGAGACCTTTCTGCCGCTGCGGGGCGTGGCGGAGGCGCTGCGGACCGGCGGCGACGCGCTGGCGCGCGACCCGGATTTCCCGCCCGGTGCCGGCTGATGCGGGTGGCCAAATTGGGGGCTTTGCTATATGAATAGCAAGAATCCTACCACCTCCCGGAGCACCAAGTCGGCATGTCCGAAAACGCCGCGCCGATCCCCGAGTCCGACGCTTACGATGCCTCCTCCATCTCGGTCCTGCGCGGCCTGGATGCGGTACGCAAGCGGCCCGGGATGTATATCGGCGACACCGATGACGGCTCGGGCCTGCACCACATGGTGTTCGAGATCATCGACAACGCGGTGGACGAGGCGCAGGCCGGTTTCGCCAAACACGTCGAGATGGTGCTGAACGGCGACGGCAGCGTCACCGTGCGCGACGACGGCCGCGGCATTCCGGTCGATATCCACGCCGAGGAGGGCATATCCGCCACCGAGGTGGTGCTGACGCGGCTGCATGCGGGCGGCAAGTTCAACCAGAATTCCTACAAGGTCTCGGGCGGCCTGCACGGCGTGGGCGCCGCGGTGGTCAACGCGCTGTCGGAATGGATGGAAGTGCGCATCTGGCGCGACGGCGCCGAGCATTTCATCCGCTTCCGCCACGGCGACGCCGAGGCGCCGCTGGTGCGTGTGGGGGAGCAGACCCGCCCCTGCGGCACCGAGGTGATCTTCAAGCCGAGCACCGGCACCTTCACCCATGTCGATTTCGATTTCGCGGTGCTGGAGCGCCGGCTGCGCGAGCTGGCCTTCCTCAACTCCGGGCTGTCCATCGTGGCGCGCGACGAGCGGCACGCGCCGGCCAATGAGGTGAAATTCTTCTACCAGGGCGGCCTGATCGCCTTCGTCGAGTGGCTCGACCGGGCCAAGACGTCGGTGTTCGCCCCGCCGATCCACGCCGCCGCGGAGGCGAACGGCACCGGCATCCGGGTCGAGTTCGCGCTGTCCTGGAACGACAGCTTCCACGAGACCATGCTGTGTTTCACCAACAACATCCCGCAGCGCGACGGCGGCACGCATCTGGCCGGCTTCCGCCAGGCGCTGACCCGGGTGGTGAGCAAATACGCCGAGGGGATGGGCAAGAAGGACAGCCTGTCGCTGGTCGGCGACGACATGCGCGAGGGCATGACGGCGGTGCTGTCGGTGAAGGTGCCGGACCCGAAATTCTCCTCGCAGACGAAGGAAAAGCTGGTCAGCTCGGAAGTGCAGCCGGCGGTGCAGGCGGTGGTCGCCGACGCGGTGGCGCACTGGTTCGAGACGCATCCGAAGGAAGCGAAGGGCATCATCCAGAAGGTGATGGACGCCGCCGCGGCGCGCGAGGCCGCCCGCAAAGCGCGCGAACTCACCCGCCGCAAAGGCGTGCTCGACATTTCCACCCTGCCCGGCAAGCTGGCCGACTGCCAGGAGCGCGACCCGTCGAAATGCGAGATGTTCATCGTCGAGGGTGACTCCGCCGGCGGCTCGGCCAAGCAGGGGCGGGACCGGAAATTCCAGGCGATCCTGCCGCTCAAGGGCAAGATCCTGAACGTCGAGCGGGCCCGTTTCGACCGCATGCTGGGCAGCGCCGAAATCGGCACCCTGATCACCGCGCTCGGGGCCGGCATCGGCCGGGGCGAGCCCGACCAGGGCGGCTTCGACGTGACCAAACTGCGCTACCACCGCATCGTCATCATGACCGATGCCGACGTGGACGGCTCGCACATCCGCACGCTGCTGCTGACCTTCTTCTTCCGCCAGATGCCGCAATTGTTCGAGCGCGGCCATCTGTACATCGCCCAGCCGCCGCTGTACCGCGCCAAGCGGGGCAACGACGAACGCTATTTGAAGGACGATGCGGCGCTGGAGCGCTTCCTGCTCGACAAGGTGCTCGGCGAGGCGCGGCTGAGCTATGCCGACGGGCGGGTGCTGCAGGGGCCGGAACTGCAGGAGGAAACCACCTGGCTGCGCGAGGCGAGCGCCCGGCTGCGCCGGCTGTCCGGGATCATTCCGGTGGCGCTGCTGGAGCAGGTGGCGATTGCCGGCGCGCTGACACCGGATGTCGATCGGGCCACCGCCGCGGCCCAGACGGTGGTGCAACGGCTGAACGCGATCTCGCTGCCGAGCGAGCGCAGCTGGGTCGCGGTTGCCGACGCACAGGGGCTGAAACTGACGCGCACGGTGCGCGGCGTCGCCGAACGGCACGTGCTGGACACGGCGGTGCTGCGCAGCGCCGAGGCGCGCTGGCTGGCCGAGCGGGCGGAGGCGCTGCAGCAACGCTTCAGCGCGCCGGCGCTGCTGAAGCTTGACCGCGAGGAGGCCTCGGCCGTCGGCCCGGCGAGCGCGTTCGACCGCATCCTGGCGCAGGGACGGCGGGGCCTGACCATCCAGCGCTTCAAAGGACTGGGGGAGATGAACCCGGATCAGCTGTGGAAAACGACGCTCGACCCGATGGTGCGCACGCTGCTGCAGGTGCGGGTGGGCGATGCCGAGGATGCCGGCCAGGTGTTTTCTACCCTGATGGGCGACGTGGTCGAACCGCGGCGGGAATTCATCGTGGGCAATGCGCTGAAGGTGGCGAACCTGGACGTGTAGTTCGTGTGGGCGAGCGGAATTCGGTGAACTGAGGCTCGGGGTTGGTCGCAGGTCAATCTTGCCTAAACAAAATCGTTGCGGTCAGGTTCGGCGTGCATCTATTGGGTGTCGCCCCGAAACCAAGGACACCGACATGACCACAACCTCCGCCGCGACCATGCTGATGGCCATCGCCCGCGAGGCTGGCCTGGTGGATTATGACGTCCTGAGCGGCTTCTCGGCGACGAAGAAGCTTGCGCGTCTCCGATTCCCAAACGGCCGACCTGTAGTCATCCAGACCAACAACAAGATCCCAAGAATTTGGCTGCTGCCTGAGCACGAGGCGGGAAAGTTCTCTGCTCTCGGCAAGCGAGAGCACTACGAGGCCGGACGCGGACGGCACAGCAATCTCCAGCAGGTTCGCGAGTTCGTGGGACACGCCCTCGTAAAGGTCGAGGTATCCACTACGAGTTGGCCTACGATCCGTGCGGCATTCGACTCGGTGGGCTGCCGTCAGCCATCGTGCCAGTCGCAGCCGGAATGTTACGAGTCGCATGCAACGAACGAAATGATGTGACATTGTCAACCGCTATGTTGCCCCAGTTGGCCAGCTTCGCGGACGCGATCACCTCACATCCAGCAGCCACTTTCCTCGACTCCCCTGTGATGCGCCGGAGATTGCTGCTATCAGAGGACCGCCTACGATCGGGAAAGCTGGTCGAAACCATCTATGCGCCGTTCGAACACATTGAGCGCGGGGCAGAACTCGTCATCGTCGGTATCACTCCGGGCACGACACAGGCCGAAATTGGTCTGTCAGCGGCACGGGAGGCGCTGCGCCGGGGCGCCGACCTTCCGGAGGCCGCTCGCGCCGCCAAGATTGCTGCTAGCTTCTCAGGAAGGATGCGGGAGAACCTTTGCGGCATGCTGGACTCCGCTGGAGCACCGGGGTGGTTCGGGATCCAGACAAGCGCTGATCTGTTCGGGATTGCAGCGCATAGGGTCCATTTCACCTCCGCACTTCGGAACCCGGTGTTCGTGGACGGAAACAATTACAATGGCCAGCCGGCAATTTTATCAAACCGTAGACTGAAGTTGACAATCGAAGACACGCTCGCAGCAGAAGCACGTACTCTCCAGAATGCATGGTGGCTGCCGCTATGGGACGTCCCTGCAGCGGCGCTGAAGCATATAGTGTCCAACGGCCTGCTTGCCGCCGACCGGCTGCTTCCACCCATCCCACACCCTTCGGGCGGAAATGGAGAAAACATCGCCTGGTTTAGAGGCACAACGAAGGCGACGGCATTTTCGATCCGTAGGGCGTCAACCGGCGAGTTACTCCTGAAGCGCCGCGACGCGATCCGCGCGTTCTTCGCGTCCCGATCAAATCAGATTGTCTCATACGCGGCGACTTCCTCAATCGGGGCAGATTGAATAACTATAAAGGCTCTTGAGCGCGGGTTTCCAAAAAATTGCTGCGAATGCAATGGTGCGCTGTTTTCTAGCAGTCAGCGTCGCGGTAATTTCGAGGCTCCGGAAATTTGCGCGGGGCCATTTCCAGTCTCCGGAATTTCGCACGACGGTCCCTCCATTCCGTTCGTGACGAACGCGTGATCAATAGGTTAGCCGTCGGTGGCTCTCTAGCAGACTGTCGGAGTTGAGCAATTTTGGAAATTATCGTTCAGTGCAGGCCGAAATTATCGCCTTTTCTTACGCTGCGGCACGCGAACGCATAACTAATCTCCAAATTGTTCACTTTATGTTCTTAACTCCGACAGGCCATTAGAATTGCGCTCGACCGCACGCTCGCCGCTTGCCTAAATCGCGCCACTTCCATAGCTTCCTGCTCGGTCGCGGGGCGTAGCTCAGCCTGGTAGAGCATAGCGTTTGGGACGCTAGGGCCGGAGGTTCGAATCCTCTCGCCCCGACCACGCCCGCCAATGGCGGGCCAGCGCACCGATCAAGCTGATCGCCCGGGCTCAGAAATCGGTGACGCGGCCTTTGTGCTGCCAGTCGCCGTAGCGGGTCGGCTCGGGGCCGGGCGCCCCGCCGATTTCCTTCGGCATTTCCGGCTTGGGCGGCGCCTTCGGCGGTTTCGGTGCGGGCGGGGCGGGGTCGCTGGTGTCGGTCATGGTTGCCCAATCTGGCATATCCGCCGGTTGCCGCAAACCCGCGCGCCGGGTTGAATGCGGCGTCGTCACAACGGAGCGCCCCATGCGGACCTGGCTTCGGCCCCTCCTGCTTATCCTGCCGCTGCTGCTGCTGACGGTCCCACCGGCCGCCCTCGCGCAGACGTCAAAACTCGACGCCATCCTCGCCCGCGGCACCGTTCGGGTGGGGCTGGCCGGCGACTACCGGCCGTTCGCGGCGCTCGACAAGGCGACCGGGCGGTATGAGGGGCTGGATGTCGATATGGCCGAGAACCTGGGCCGGGCGCTCGGCACCAAGGTGGAGCTGGTGCAAACCAGCTGGGCCGGGCTGCTGGCCGACCTGGCGGCCGACAAGTTCGACCTGGCGATGGGTGGCATTTCGGTGACACTGGAGCGGCAGAAGACGGCGTTCTTCTCCGCCCCGCTGGTGCGCACCGGCAAGGCGGCGATCGCCCGCTGCACCGAGCGCAGCCGCTTCGCCTCGCTGGCCGAGATCGACCGGCCGGGGGTGAAGGTGCTGACCAATCCGGGCGGCACCAATGAGCGGTTCGACCGCGCCACCCTCAAGGCGGCCGAGATCGTGGTGTTCCCGAGCAATGCCACCATCTTCGATGAGCTGGTGGTCGGGCGCGGCGACATCATGATTACCGATTCGGTGGAGACGCGGCTGCAGCAGAAGCTGCATCACGAGCTGTGCGCCATCCACCCGGAGCGGCCATTTGATTTCGGCGAGCTGGCCTATCTGCTGCCGCGCGACCCGGTGCTGAAGGCATGGATCGACCAGTGGCTGCACATCACGATCGAGTCCGGCGAGTACGCCCGGCTGACCGCGAAGTGGCTGGACTAGCCCTGGCAGCTGGTGGCTGAGGATTTCGCGCCACAGTCTCTGGCCAAAACGCCACACTCTGCAACCACCACCTTGCCGGTGCCGCCTCCCGGGTCCAAAGCCTGACCCGGTCAGGAATCGGGAGCGCACATGCGCCGGGCTGGTATCTGGGCGTGGACGGGATGGCGGTCGGCCGTCTGTGCGCTGGCGCTGATGGCGGCTTCCGCCCGTGCCGATGTGCCGCCGCGCCCCGTGCTGGGACCGCTCGGCGAGCGCGAACTGACCGTGCTCAACAGCACCGACCGGGCGATCAACGAGCTTTACGTTTCGGCGGAGTCGGCCGACCAGTGGGGCGAGGACCGTCTGGGCGAGCAAACGCTGGAGGCCGGCGGCTCGCTCCGGCTGCGCCTCGGACGAACCCGGGAATGCATCTTCGACGCCAAGGTGGTCTATGACGACGCCAGCCGCGAGGAGAACCGCGGCGTCAACCTGTGCCGCACCCGCCAGATCGCCTTCGACGGCAGCGCCGCCGTCGCACCGCCCGAAATCGGCCCCGAGCATACGGTTACGCTGGTGAACCACGCGCCGCGACCGATCCAGCAGGTGTTCATCTCACCGGCCGCGGCCAACCAGTGGGGCGACGACCGCCTCGCCGAGGGCAGCATCTCGGCCGGCGACGGCCGGGCAGTGACCTGGCGCGGCGACTGCAACGTTGACCTGCGGGTGGTGTTCGAGAACCGTGCCGCCGAGGAGCGCCGGGGCATCAACCTGTGCGCAACGCCAGCGCTCAGTGTCGAGCCGGGCTGGACCACCGCGGACGTGCTGCCAATGCCGAAGGCCGAGACGCCAGCCGATCCCCCGGCGGCGCCGCGCTGAAACGGCCGTGACTCAGCCGCCGTTGCCGGGCTTCGGCGCCAGCGTGTTCCAGGTCGAAGCGGGCGGGGGCGCGCCGGCCTTGGGGTCCCAGTGGCCGGATTTTTTCAGCGCGTCGGCCACTTCCTTAGGCATGTAGGTTTCGTCGTGCTTGGCCAGCACCTCGGAGGCGCGGAAGCTGCCATCCGGCTGCAGCGCGCCGAGCGTCACCACGCCCTGCCCTTCGCGGAACAGGTCAGGCAGGATGCCGGCATAGCTGACCGCGACGGCCGCAGCGCCGTCGGTGATGCGGAAATGCACCACCGGTTTTTCCTGTTCGCGCAGGTGCTGGACGCTGCCGGCCTCCACCAGGCCGCCGAGCCGGAAGATGCGGCCGTTATGCGGTGCCTTGCTGGCCACGTCCGACGGGGCGAGGAAGAACACCATGTTGTCGCTGAACGCCGTCAGCACCAGCGCCGCGGCGGTGCCGAGGCCGAGGCCACAGACAAGGAGCAATAAAAGGCGGCGGCGCTTGCGGGTCATTACCGGTTTGCTCTGGGATCAATGGCGGCCAGCCGCCGCCGCGCCCGGCTCATGCGCGCCCAGGCATCGACGGAGAACACGGTGCCAACCAGCACCGCCAGGGCGTAGGCGGCAATGATGTAGGTCAAATGGGTCATCGTGCGTCGGCCTCCTGGGCGCGGGCCATCAGCAGGCCGCGGATGCGCCGTTCCATCACCGCGGCGCGAGTGCGGGCGAGGACGATCGCCACGAAACCGAAGGAGAAGCCGAGCGCGCACAGCAGCAGCGGCCACAGCATGCCGACATACATCGTCGGCGCACCGGTGAACTTGATGGTCGCGGGCTGGTGCAGCGTGTTCCACCAATCGACGGAGAACTTGATGATCGGCAGGTTCACCACGCCGATCAGCGCCAGGATGGCGCCGGCGCGGTAGCCGCGTTGCGGGTCATCGAAGGCGCGCACCAGGGCGACATGGCCCAGATAGAGGAAAAACAGCACCAGGACCGAGGTCAGCCGCGCGTCCCACACCCACCAGGCGCCCCACATTGGCTTGCCCCAGATGCTGCCGGTGGCCAGGCACAACGCGGTGAAGGCGGCGCCCACCGGGCCGATCTCGGCCGCCGCCAGATCGGCCAGCGGATGGCGCCAGACCAGCGACAGAACGGAACAGATGGCCAGCGACATGTAACCGAACGAGGCCAGCCAGGCGGATGGCACATGCACATACATGATCCGCACCGCGTCGCCCTGCTGCCAGTCGGCCGGGGCGAAGAACAGCCCCCAGACGAAGCCGGTGAGCGTCAGGCCGAGGCCGAGCACCCCCACGACGGGCAGCACCCGGCCGGAGATGCGCAGGAACCGTCCGGGATTGGCGAAGCGGTGCAGGTTGCGGGCGGTCGGCGGCGGCGTGCTGGCGTCCACGTAGGGTGTCCTTTCGGCGGACAATACCGGTCCGGGTTGGCGGGTTGAAGGGGATGGCGGTTTGAAGGGAGAGGGCCTTAACGTAATGTCACTCATCCCCGACAAAGGAAAGCCGATGCTGTTCGCCCTGATCTGCACCGACCGCCCGGGCAGCCTGGACCTGCGCCTCGCCACCCGGGCCGCCCACCTCGCCTTCCTGGAAACCTACCAGTCCAAGCTGGCGCATGCCGGCGCGCTGCTCGACCTCGACGGGCGGCCCTGCGGCTCGCTGCTGGTGATCGACGTGGGCGACCGCGCCGAAGCCGAGGGGTTTGCCGCCAGCGACCCTTATGACAAGGCCGGCCTGTTCGAGAGCACCATCATCCGGCCGTTCCGCCCGGCCTTCAAGGACGGCGAGAAACTGGGGTGATGGCCGCCCAACCGCGGCAGTTCTGGCTGGTCAAGTCCGAGCCCGACGCATTCAGCTGGGACCAGCAGGCGGCGAACGGCGTCGAGCCCTGGACCGGGGTGCGCAATCACGCGGCGAAGAACAATCTGAAGGCCATGCGGACCGGCGATCGGGCGTTTTTCTATCATTCCAACGTCGGCAAGGAGATCGTCGGCGTGGTCGAAGTCGCGCGCGAAGCCTATCCCGATCCGACCGCCACCAGCGGCGACTGGGTGTGCGTGGACATGCGCGCGGTGGAAAAACTGCCAACGCCGGTGACGCTGGCCGCCATGAAGGCCGACCCGGCGCTGGAGGGGCTGGCGCTGATCCGCCAGTCGCGGCTGTCGGTGCTGCCGGTGTCGGCGGCGCACTGGACGCATATATGTCGGTTGGCAGGCTGCAGGGGGTGAATTTGGACGCAGACCTCTACGAGACCGATTTTGTCGGCTGGACCGAGCAGCAGGCCCGCCTGCTGCGCGCGGCGGCGGCGCAGCGCAACAACCTGGCCCTCGACTGGGACCATCTGGCCGAGGAGGTCGAGGATTTGGGCAAGTCGTACCGGCGCGCGCTGGCAAGCCATGTCGGCACCGTCATCGAGCACCTGCTGAAACTGGAATGCTCGCCGGCGCAGGACCCGCGGCGGGGCTGGCTCGGCTCGGTCCGGCGGGCGCGCACCGAAATCGAGAGCTGGCTGGCCGACGAGCCCGGCCTGCGGCCGCGCCTGCCCGGCATCGTGGCCGAGCAGATGCCGCGCACCGCGCGCCTCGTCACTGGATTGCTGCGGGACGCCGGCGAACCCGCCGAAGGCGTTACCGCACGGCTGCAGGCCGGCGGCTACAGCGTCGAGCAGATCACCGGCGACTGGCTGCCGCCGGAGCCGGCCCCATGACCCCGCTTCCCGACGCCAACCTTCGCCCGCTCTGCCGGGTGGACGACATCCCGGAAGGCGGCTCGCGCGGCTTCGGCCCGGCGCGTGGCGGCTTCACCGGCCTGTTCGCCGTGCGCCGCGGGGGCAACGTGTTCGTCTATGTCAATTGCTGCCCGCATATCGGCACGCCGCTGGACTGGATGCCCGACCGGTTCCTCACCGCCGATGGCGCGCGCATCGTCTGCGCCACCCATGGGGCGGAGTTCGGCATCGAGGACGGCGTGTGCGTCCGCGGTCCCTGCCTTGGCGCCGGGCTGGAACCGGTTATGATCCAGATCAAGGACGGACTTATCCTCGTGCCACAGGATGCCGGCCTTTAGGCTCAGGCGGTACCGCCTCGCGTTGGCGGCGCCGTTTTCATCATGCGTCCACGACGGGGAAACGTCAGAATGAACGACAGCCTGTTTCCGGTGAAGCACGAGATTGCCGCCAAGGCGCACGTCACCGCCGACCAATATAAGGAACTCTATGCGGCCGCCGCCGCCGATCCCGACGCGTTCTGGGGCGGCCAGAGCAAGCGCATCGCCTGGATCAAGGAACCCACCAAAATCCTGTCCGGCGGCTTCACCGATGACGTGCGCGTCACCTGGTTCGAGGACGGCACGCTGAACGCCTCGGTCTCCTGCCTCGATCGCCACCTCGCCACCCGCGGCGACCAGGTGGCTATCATCTGGGAGAGCGACGACCCCACCCAGCAGGCGCACGTCACCTACCGCGACCTGCACGAGCGCGTCTGCCGCCTCGGCAACGTTCTCAAGGACCTGGGCGTGGAGAAGGGCGACCGGGTTTGCATCTACCTGCCCATGGTGGTGGAAGCGGCGGTTGCCATGCTGGCCTGCGCCCGCATCGGCGCCGTCCACACCGTGGTGTTCGGCGGCTTCTCGCCCGACAGCCTCGCCCAGCGCATCCAGGATGCCTCGGCCAAGGTGCTGATCACCGCCGACGAGGGCCGCCGCGGTGGCCGGAAGGTGCCGCTCAAGCTCAATGCCGATGCCGCGGTGGTGCAGTGCCCCAGCATCCAGCACGTGCTGGTGGTGAAGGTGACCGGCGGCGCGGTGCCGTGGAACGACGCGCTCGACCGGTCGTATGAGACGCTGACCGCCGCCGCCTCGCCCGACTGCCCGCCCACCGAGGTGAACGCCGAGGACCCGCTGTTCATCCTGTACACCTCCGGCAGCACCGGCAAGCCGAAGGGCGTGCTGCACACCACCGGCGGCTACATGGTCTGGGCCAGCTTCACCCATGAACTGGTGTTCGACTACCAGCCGGGCGAGATTTACTGGTGCACCGCCGATGTGGGCTGGGTGACCGGCCATACCTACATCGTCTATGGCCCTCTGGCCAACGGCGCCACCACGCTGATGTTCGAAGGCGTGCCGACCTACCCGGATGCCGGCCGGTTCTGGCAGGTGGTGGACAAGCACCAGGTCAACACCTTCTACACCGCCCCCACCGCCATCCGTGCCCTGATGCGCGAAGGCGAAGGCCCGGTGAAAAAAACCTCGCGCGCCAGCCTGCGCCTGCTCGGCAGCGTCGGCGAGCCGATCAACCCCGAGGCCTGGCTGTGGTACCACCGCGTGGTCGGCGACCATCGCTGCCCGATCGTCGATACCTGGTGGCAGACCGAAACCGGCGGCATCCTGATCAGCCCGCTGCCCGGCGCGACGCCCCTGAAGCCCGGCTCGGCCACCCTGCCGCTGCCCTCCGTGGTGCCGGTGATCGTGGACGGCGAGGGCCGTGAACTCAGCGGCGCCGCCGAGGGCAATCTGTGCCTGAAGCAGCCCTGGCCCGGCATGATGCGCACCCTGTTCGGCGACCACGAGCGCTTCGTGCAGACCTATTTCTCCACCTTCAAGGGCTACTATTTCACCGGCGACGGCGCCCGCCGCGACGAGGACGGCTATTTCTGGATCACCGGCCGCGTCGATGACGTGATCAACGTCTCCGGCCACCGCATGGGCACCGCCGAGGTGGAAAGCGCCCTGGTGGCCCACCCCAAGGTGGCCGAGGCCGCCGTGGTGGGCTTCCCGCACGACATCAAGGGCCAGGGCATCTACGCCTACGTGACGCTGAAAACCGGCGAGGAGCCGACCGAGGCGCTGCGCAAGGAACTGGTGGCCTGGGTGCGCAAGGAGATCGGCGCCATCGCCGCCCCCGACGCCATCCAGTGGGCGCCCGGCCTGCCGAAGACCCGCAGCGGCAAGATCATGCGCCGCATCCTGCGCAAGATCGCCGCCAACGAAACCGACGCGCTGGGCGACACCTCCACCCTCGCCGATCCGGCGGTGGTGACCGATCTGGTGGAGAACCGGGTGGGCTGACCCGCCGCCCGCATGCGCCTGACGGCACGGGGGGCGCAAGCCCCCCGTTTCTTTTCCACCCGCCGTCCCCATGTATTCTTTTTTCCAGGTCTCGCGCTGCTGGATGACCGGGGGGAGAGCCCGTGATCCTGCGCCCCGCCAGGGCCGCCGATGCCGGCCAGGTCGCCGATATCGACCATGATGCCCGTCTGTTCACGCTGCCGAATGTCCGTTGGGAACACACCCCGGCGGAGAAACGCCACTGGATTGCCGAAACGCTGATCCCCTCCGGCTGCGTCCACGTCGCCGAGCAGGACGGCCACGTGCTCGGCTTCCTCGCCCTGCGCGAATCCTGGGTGGACCAGTTATATGTGCGGCCCGGCCAATGGCGCCAGGGCATCGGCGGCGCCCTGCTGCAACTGGCCAAGGACCGCTACCCGGACGGACTGGCGCTGTACTGCTTCCAGTGCAACCTGACCGCGCGGAACTTCTACGAAGGCCATGGCTTCAACGGCGTCGTCCTCGGCGATGACGCGGTGCCTGAGCCCGATATGGTGTTCGCTTGGGCGGGGGGCGGCGGGCGTTGAAAGAAGAAAGGCCAGGGGCTCTGCCCCTGGACCCCGGCAAGGGCCGAGAGGCCCCTGCACCCCATGACGTTAGGGGTGTTGGGGTGTTGCTGATGGCCCCTTTTGGGTGACCGGTTTGTGTGGTTTCCGGACCATCCGTCAGGGCTGTAGGGCGGGAAAGCGCAGCGCATCCCGCCGTCGTAATTCGCGGCTGGTTTATCGTTGGCGGAGAGCGACCGGCAGCGGCACTCAAGAGGCGGGATACGCTGCGCTTTCCCGCCCTACAGCCTGCTTGATCATTTTTTAGAATTTAGGCAATTAAGCAATCTCTCAGCATCTTCTTCAAATATATCTAAACCCTTTGGGTCCTTGTGTTTCATCGCGAAGTTCACTAGTCCTAAAACAGGCGAAGAGTTGTGTCTAATTGAAATAGAACTGACGAAAGAATCGTACAAATAATCTACCTCTTTCTGATTCAAAAATTCATACGGCAATTCAAATTTTTCCATATCGTAATAAAATCGACGCAGTTTATTTTGATCGTTGGCGAATTCGCTCACCCTCTTCCGCCATCTTGGGATACGCTCGTGATCCACCGAAACGTAACCCCTACTTGTGAGGAGGTCTTCAAATTCCCCTTCCAAAAGAACGATTTTCGCGAGGCTCTCTTCGGCAACGATGTCCTGTATGTTTTCACAAAATTTTGTGAACTCGACATCACCTAATGCTTTACTTTCTACAATGTCCCAAAAACAGTACGGACACCAACGCCCAAGCAATGTATCTATTGTATAGTCTTTGGCAAACTGCTTTGGAAGAGAGCGACGCACTACGTCTTGAAGTTTGCCATAGCGGCGCAAGGGCTGGCGTGTGATTGCGTTGTCTTTTTCTATTTCTTCCCTAAATTCCGCTTGAATTTCAAAGATTGATTGCTGCCCTAGAGGGGTTAATTGATATCGAATGCCAATGATTGAACTCGAAGAAATAGTCCATTTATGTAAAAATACTCCTGAAGATGACATAGCATATCTAAAAGCATATTCGTCCGCTTCGGCTATAGCTTGATCAATTGGTTTGTGAAAATCGCCAACTATTTTATCAAAGATGGCGCAGAATGCGCGTAATCCCACATTTGTCGTTGTGGATGCCGACAGTTCAAGATTTGAAGCGCCGAGTCCAAGACCGCGAGAGGTTGCATTTCCAGAAGAAATGAAAGAGACACTGCTCTGCCATGAAAGACTATTTTGAACTATAGCATAGCCTTTAGCGTGCATCAAGGTCTTTGGGCGAACTGGATAGCTCTGGAAATTTATTTTTTTTGATGAACAGAAGTTCGTTATATCGTGAAGCTCTTTTGCCAGATCATTCGGTCTTCTGTTTTGCTTGAATAGCTCCATATATTCAAATATAATTGACACAGTTTGTAATTTTATGATTTTATTTAGAGAAATTATCAGCATTTTTACAGCATCTAGATCGACATAACACGTTATGATGCGCAACTCGCTGCTGTTTTTCTTGCGGTCTTCAAACGATTTCACTGCATCCGTGATTGTGCGGTGCAAGGATTTTTGTTCGTTGTCGTGAAGATACAGCCTCATCGTGGCGCCCTTGGTTGGTCATGGCTGAATCAATGCGCTCGCATAGCGAGTGCGTCAATCCGCGCAAGCGAAGCACGGGGCGGGATGGGGTGCGAACGCGTAGCGTATCGTGCCGAGTTGATTCTCTCTCTCTCTCTCTCTCTCTCTCTCTCTCTCTCTCTCTCTCTCTCTCTCTCTCTCTCCGCCGGACGCCGGCAATGGGTCGAAACCGGATACTCGCAGCCTTACGGACAGCCGTGGCCGAACCAATCAGCCATCACTCCGCGATGGCCTCACCGGAGCCGCCAAACGCGGCCGGAAAATCTTTCAGCTTCGGCAGGCCATCCCGCATGGGCAGCACCGCCTCGGCGTAGGTGACCCGAACGCCAGGGAGGCAGGCGTTTCCCGGCTACTCGCGCAGCGTCGCCACCACGTCGGCCACCCCGTTCACGCCGATCTGCACCCCGATGCACAGCAGCAGGAACGCCGACATCCGGGAGATGGTGCGCCGCCCGGTTTCACCCACCAGCAGGCTGATCCGTCCGGCCGAGCGGTAGGCCACCCACACGCACAGCGCGATCGCCGCCGCTGCGCCGGAAACACCCAGGAAAAACCACAGCAAGTCGTGCCCGCTCGCCGGCCGTTCGGCGCTCAGCGCGATGGCGACCGAAATGGTGCCGGGGCCGGTGGTGAACGGCATGGTGAGGGGAAAGAACGCCACGTCCTCCACCCGGCCGACGCGCGCGCCGGCCTGCTCGGTCTTGCGTGCCTCCTGCCGTTCGGGCGTGTTCAGCAGGTCCCAGGCGCTCAGCGTGACCACCGCGCCGCCGGCGATGCGCAGCGCGCCCAGCGAGATGCCGAAGAAATTCAGCACATAGGCGCCGCCCCACAGCGCCACCAGCATCACCAGCAGGGAATACAGCGCCACCCGGTTCGTCAGCCGCGTCCGTTCGGCCGGGGTGAAGTCGCGGGTAACCTCGTTGAAGATGAAGGCGGCGCCGGGTGGATTGACGATAGAGAAGAACGCCGGAAAGGCGAGCAGGAAGGCCGAGGTTGCGGTCATCGCCCCTCCTGGGTGGCGGCGCGCGTTCAGAACGCGCCGAGAAAATCCCGCTTGCCCACATCCACGCCGTTATGGCGCAGAATGTTGTAGGCCGTCGCACAGTGGAACGCGACGTTCGGAATAACGAACCCGATCAGGTAGCGCTGACCGGTAAACCGCATCTCGCCGCTGCGCAGCGTCAGTACGATCTCGCGCTCCTCGCTGCCATCGATCTGCGCCGGCGTGAACCCGTCGATGAAGGCCAGCGTCTTCGCCAGCCGCGCCTTCAGCTCGTCGAACGTCGTTTCGCTGTCTTCCCAGCTCGGCACCTCGACGCCGGCCAGCCGCGCCACCCCGCCCTTCGCCATGTCGGCGGCGATCTGCACCTGCCGGCTGAGCGGGAACATGTCCGGCGCCAGCCGGTCGTTGATCAGCACCGACGGATCGACCTGCTTTGCCGCGCAGAACGCCGCGCCCTTGTCCAGCACGCCCGACAGCCCACCGAGCAGCGTGCGCAACAGCGGCACCGAGGCCTGGTACATCGAAATCGTCATGGTTACAGACTCCCCCCCTTACGTCCGGCAATCGCCCCCAGGCGAAGGCGGAGCGCGTTCAGCTTAATGAAGCCCTGAGCGTCAACCTGGTCGTAGGCGCCCTGGTCGTCCTCGAAGGTCACGTGCTGCAGCGAATACAGGCTGTTCGGGCTCTCCCGGCCAATGCAGGTCACGTTGCCCTTGTACAGCTTCAGCCGCACCCGGCCGGTGACCGATTTCTGGCTCTCGTCGATCAGCGCCTGCAGCATGCGGCGTTCCGGGCTGAACCAGAAGCCGTTGTAGATCAGCTCGGCGTAGCGCGGCATCAGGCTGTCCTTCAGGTGCGCCGCCTCGCGGTCGAGCGTGATGCTCTCGATGCTGCGATGCGCCGCCAGCAGGATGGTGCCGCCCGGGGTTTCATACACGCCGCGGCTTTTCATGCCGACGAAGCGGTTTTCCACCAGATCGAGCCGGCCGATGCCGTTGGCTTTTCCGAGCGCGTTCAGCCGGGTCAGCAGAGCCGCCGGTGACAGCGCCTCACCGTCGATCGCCACCGGGTCGCCATGGGCGAAATCGACGGCAATCACGGTGGCCTGATCCGGCGCGTCCTCCGGGCGGATGGTGCGCTGGTAGACGATCTCGTCGGCTTCCACCGCCGGGTCCTCGAGGATTTTGCCTTCGCTGGAGGAATGCAGCAGGTTGGCATCGACCGAGAACGGCGCCTCGCCGCGCTTGTCCTTGGCAATCGGAATCTGGTGCTGCTCGGCGAACTCGATCAGCCTGGTGCGGCTGGTCAGCTCCCATTCCCGCCACGGCGCGATGATCTTGATATCGGGCTTGAGGGCGTAATAGCTCAGCTCGAAGCGCACCTGGTCGTTGCCCTTGCCGGTGGCACCGTGGCAGACCGCATCGGCGCCGACCAGCTCGGCGATCTCGATCTGCCGCTGGGCGATCAGCGGGCGGGCGATCGAGGTGCCCAGCAGGTACTGGCCCTCGTACAGCGCGTTGGCCCGGAACATCGGAAAGACGAAATCGCGGACGAAGGTCTCGCGCAGATCGTCGATGAAGATTTCCTTCACCCCGAACATCTCGGCCTTGCGGCGCGCCGGCTCCAGCTCCTCGCCCTGGCCGAGATCGGCGGTGAAGGTGACCACTTCGCAGCCGTAAGCGGTCTGCAACCATTTCAGGATCACGCTGGTGTCCAGCCCGCCCGAATAGGCGAGCACCACCTTTTTGACGTCCTTGACGGGCATGGGCGAGGCACTCCGGGCCAGTTCGTGGGCCGCGAGGTAACCCCGCCCGCGGCGGTTGCGCAAGACGGCCCGCTTGTGGTCCCTGGCAAGAAGCTGGCACCCGGCCCCATCCGACCCTAAATTGTCAATATGGCCGTTCCCGCACCCGCCGACGATGAAGACGAACCCACGGTTGCCGCGCTGATCGCCGCGCGGCCTTTTTTGTCCCTGCATGCCCTGGACGGGCTGGTGCTGGAACAGGTGCCGCTGGCGCGCATCGCCGACGAACTCGGCACGCCCGCCTGGGTGTATTCCGCCGGCACCATCCGGGCCCGGCTGGCCGAGTTGCAGGCGGCGCTGGCGGGCCTTGCGCAAGTGCATTTCGCGGTGAAGGCGAACGACCATCTGGCCGTGCTGCGGCTGATGGCAGCGGGCGGCGCCGGCGCCGACGTGGTCAGCGAAGGCGAATTGCGGCGCGCCCGGCAAGCCGGCATTCCGGCCGGCGACATCGTGTTTTCCGGCGTCGGCAAGACCGCGCGCGAAATCCGGCTGGCCATCGCCGAGGACATCTATCAGCTCAACATCGAGAGCGCCGAGGAGCTGGAGATCGTGTCCGCGCTCGCCGCCGCGATGGGGCGCAGGGTGCGGGTGGCGTTGCGCATCAACCCGGACGTGGATGCCGGCACGCACGCCAAGATCACCACCGGCACGGCCAAGGACAAGTTCGGCATCGCCTATCACGAAGCGGCTGCGGTCTATGCCCGGGCGGCCAGCCTGCCCGGGGTCGAGCCGGTCGGGCTGGCGTTGCACATCGGCAGCCAGATTCTCTCAACCGCCCCCTACCGCGCCGCCTTCGCCCGGGCAGCCGAACTGGTGCGCACGCTGCGGGCGGCCGGGCTGGCCGTGCGCCGGGTGGATTGCGGCGGCGGTCTGGGCATCGGCTATCGCGACGGGCCGGGCGCCTCGCCGGCGGCGCTGGCCGGCGCCATCCGCGCCGCTTTCGGCGGGCTCGATCTGGAGCTGATGGTCGAGCCCGGCCGCTGGCTGGTCGGCCCCGCTGGCGTGCTGCTGGCCGAGGTGGTGCTGGTGAAAGGCGGGCGCTTCGTGGTGCTGGACGCCGCCATGAACGAGCTGATGCGCCCGGCGCTGTACGACGCCTGGCACGGGGTGGTGCCGCTCGCCGCCCGCGACGCGGTGGGCGCCATCGCGCCGGTCGATGTGGTGGGACCGGTCTGCGAAAGCTCCGACACCTTCGCCCGCGCCCGATTGCTGCCCTTGCTGGCGCCCGGCGCGCGGGTGGCGCTGCTGGACGCCGGCGCCTATGGCGCGGTGATGAGCTCCACCTACAACGCCCGGCCGCTGGCGCCGATCGCCATGGTGGACGGCGATCGCTGGGCCGTGATCCGCGACCGCCAGCCGCATGCCGATCTCTGGGCCGGGGAGCGCGTTCCGGACTTTATCGCATGAGACTTTATCGCATGACTGGGGCGGCATGAATCCCCGGCCGGCGTCCCCCGCGGTGCGGCTGCCCGGCCTGCGCCGGCGCCGTGCCCTGGCCCGCGCGGCGCTGCTGGTCGAGCGGGTCTGGCCGGCGCTGTGGCCGCCGCTGGGGGTGCTCGGGGCGTTCCTGTGCGCCGCCCTGCTCGGTCTGCCCGCTGCCCTGCCGCCGCTGTTGCACTTGCTGCTGCTGATCGCGACCGGGCTGGCGAGTGCCGGGCTGCTGGTGCATGGCCTGTGGCAGGTGGCGTGGCCGAACCGGACCGAAGCGGACCGGCGGCTGGAGCAGGATTCGGGGCTGCCCCACCGGCCGCTCGCGGTGCTGCAGGACCGGCCGTCGTTGGCCGGGGCGGAAGCGCTGTGGGCGGCGCATGTGGCGCAGACGGTGGCGCAGCTCGGCCGGTTGCGGGTCGGCTTGCCCCGGGCGGGGCTCGCGGTGCGCGACCAGCGCGCCCTGCGCGGCCTGCTGGTGGTGGCGCTGGCCGCCTGCCTGGTGATTGCCGGCAACGAGGCGCCGTCCCGCCTGTTGCGCGCCCTGCAGCCGGCCTGGGCGCCGCCGCCGTCCCCCCCCGCCACCGAGCTGCAGGCCTGGATCACCCCGCCCGCCTATACCGGGCTGGCGCCGGTGTTCCTGAACAACCAGGGCGGGCCGGTCAGCGTGCCGGCCGGGTCGCACCTGACGGTGAACGTCACCGGCGGCAATGGCGAGCCGAGCCTGACGCTGGCCGGCGTTCCCCGCGCGTTCCAGGCGCTGGACGCCAACAGTTTCCAGGCCGATGCCGAGCTGACTGCCGGCGGGCGGCTGGCGGTGCGCCGCGGCGGGCGCGACATCGCCGGCTGGAACCTCACCGTGGTCGCCGACGCTGCGCCGGTGGTTGTGTGGCCGTCGCCGCCCGGCCCCGCGCGTGGCGGCGGGCGCATGCCGCCGACCCGGCTGCCGTGGCAGGTCAGCCACGACTACGGCGTGACCAGCCTGACTGCGGAACTTCGCCTGCGCGACCGGCCGGACGCGCCGGCGCTGGTGGTGCCGATCCCGCTGCCCGGCGGCAGCCCGAAATCGGCCAGGGGGGCGCGGGTGCAGGATCTGACCGCGCATCCCTGGGCCGGGCTCGCGGTCACCGGCCAATTGGTGGCGCGCGACGCGCCGGGGCTCACCGGTACCAGCGCAGAGGAAAGCTTCGTCCTGCCGGAGCGGCTGTTCCAGAACCCGGTGGCCCGTGCGCTGATGGAAATCCGCAGGCAACTGACGCTGAAGCCCGATGACCGGCTGACGCCGATGCAGGAGATCGACCGGCTCTCGGCCCTGCCCGGGGTGTGGGACAACGACACTGGCGGCTTCCTCAACCTGCGCGGCATCGCCGCCCTGCTGGATCGCGGCACCGGCGCGGCGGTGGTGGACGAGGCGCAGGCGCGGCTGTGGGAGCTGGCGATCCATCTGGAGGAGGGCGCCACCGACCGCACCGCCCGGACGCTGGAGCAGGCGCGCCAGGCGGTGCGCGAAGCGCTGGACGCGCAGCAGCGCGGCGAGAAAATCGACCCGGCCGAGCTCGATCGCCGCATGAAGGAGGTTCAGGAGGCGCTGGAGAACCACCTGCAGGCGCTGACCGAGCAGGCGCGGCGCAACCCCGATGACCAGCTGTTCGACCCCGATGCCCACCGGCGCGACACCGGCGACATGCAGCGCCTGGCCGAGCAGATGCGCGAGGCCGCGCGCGCCGGGCAGATGGATGCCGCCCGCGACAAATTCGCCGAACTGGAGAAGATGCTGGACGAGCTGAAGAACGCGCGGCCGGATCGCGGCCGCATGACCGAGCGCGAGCGCCAACGCGCCGAGCAGCGCCAGCGCGGCCAGCAGCAGATGAACGCGTTGCAGGATCTGGTGCAGCGGCTTGGCACGCTGCTGGACCATGCCGAGAGCCGCGGCAACGCCGACACGGCAGCCCCCTTTGGCCCCGGGTTGCGGCGGCCATGAGGCGCGTCCTCCGGCTTGGTCTGATTGCCACGCTGGCGGCCACGCCGGCCCGGGCGCAGGATCATGCCCAGGCACCCGCGCCGCAGGACCCGGCTGCAGTGGCCGCGGAGCAGCAGCGCCAGGGCGACACGCGCATCCAGCAGGCGCTGCGCCGGGTGCTGGGCGTGCTGATGCAGCAATACGGCGACCTGACCGGCAAGGTGCCGGAAAGCCTGAACGACGCCGACATCGCGATGCGTCAGGCCGTGCAGGCGTTGCAGACCGGCGACGATTCCGCCGCGTCGGCCGCCATCCAGAAGGCGATCGAGGCGCTGCAAAAGGGCGGGCGGTCAATGAGCCAGCAACTCGCCCAGCAGTTCGGCCGCCAGCAGGACCAGGGCGATGGCGAGGACGGCGACGAGAACGAGGACGGCCAGCTGGCCGGCGAGCGGGACGGCACCCAGCCCGGCGACGGCCAGGACAGGCGGGGCGATGGGCGCGGACCGCAATCCGGCGGCGGCTGGGGCCACGACGACCGCCGCGACCCGCTCGGCCGCCGGCTGCGCGAGGACGGCACCGGCCACGGCCGGGACGAGGGTGGCGTGCGGGTGCCCGACCAGATGGAACAGGCACGCTCGCACGCCATCCAGGAGGAACTGCGCCGGCGCGAGGCCGAGAAGAGCCGGCCACAGCCCGAACTCGACTACATCGAGCGATTGCTCAGGCAGTTCTGACCGTTCCGGCGAAGCTGCCCGTGCCGGCAACGGTCGCCGATACCCGTCAGTACGTCACGGCGACAAAGCTGTGTCCGGCGGTCGCCGCGACAACACTCACCGCGGTCGTGATCGGGGTGGACACCCGGTAGGCCTGCCCGGGGAGCAGCGGAATCGAGGTGGCCGAGCCGATCACGGCCGGGGCGACGATATCGAGGTAGAGCGGCTCGGACGCCGTCGCCGGGTTGATGATATCGGCGACGTGGGTGATGGAGCCGGCGGCGAACACCGTGACGGGAACGTTTGCCGTCGCGACCTGCGCGGCAAGCGGGCCCGTGGGCGTGGATGGTCGCGGCGGGTCCGTTCGTACCGGCGAGTCGCTGCCGCTGCCGGTCAGGTTGTTCATCCAGGCGAGGGGGTCAGCCATGCAGATCGCTCCCAGGGGTTTGCAGGCAGCCGAAGCTCCATCGTGCCCCGCCTCGGGTGTCCCCAGAACACGGTACATGGTTCGCACCACCGATCGGTGGTGCGACGCAAGACCGGAAAAAGGGGATGACAGCGCACGGAATTCGACTGCCGATAGGAATTATCTACACCACGATCCTCGGCGTCGCAAGATAAAATTCCTAGTCGAACACCGGCGCCCGAAACGGCGCCCGGCGCTCAGACCTTTCGCAGGAGAAACAGCGCCTGTTCGCCGAACAGGTTGGCCATCCCCAGGAAGCGCCGCCACGGCGAACGCTGGCCGGCATCGTCCACCGCCAGCCATTGCTCCACCTGGTAGCCTTCCTCGCCGCACAGCACGAAAAAGTCGCGGATGGTGCAGGGATGGATGTTCGGCGTCTCGTGCCAGGGCCGGCTCCACACCGAGGTCATCGGCATGCGCCCGCCCCAGAACAGCTGCCAGCGCAGCGCCCAGTGGCCGAAATTCGGGAAGCTGACGATCGCCCGCTCGCCGATCCGCAGCATCTGCCGCAACACTTCGCGCGGGCGCTCGACCGCCTGCAGGGTGCGCGAGAGGATCACATAGTCGAACGCCGCATCGGGATACTGCGCCAGGTCGGTGTCGGCATCGCCGTGCATCACTGGCAGCCCGTGCGCGACCGCCCGCGTCACCTCGGCCATGTCGATCTCGATGCCGCGGGCATCGCAGCCACGGGTGCGATACAAATGATCGATCAAGGTGCCGTCGCCACAGCCAATGTCGAGCACGCGCGAACCCGGCGCCACCATCTCGGCAATCAGCCGCAAATCCAGCCGCATGTTCTTGGCGACATACCGCACGCCGGCGGCGGACAGGGGGGCGTTCATGGGGTGGTGTCCAAAAGGAAGGCCAGGGGCTCTGCCCCTGGACCCCGCCAAGGGCCGAGAGGCCCCTGGACCCCATCACTTGGACAGTTTTTGTGCGAGGGGGGTGAGGAGAAGCAGCGGCCC
>CAIXDS010000022.1 GCA_903918195.1 uncultured Acetobacteraceae bacterium
GCAGTTGAATATCCAGGATGTGCTGCCGAAGCTGGGGTCCTACTTTACCATTGCCGACCAGGGGGCGGATGCGGTGCTGCTGTTCGATCCGCTTGGGCATGGCGCTGGCAGCGCTGTTGCGGTGCTGAAGGCGTTGAGCGCCGCGGTCCCAGATATCGGTACGCTGTCGAGCCACAACGCCATTCTGGTATAATCGCGACGGCCGCCCGTTTTTGCGATCCGGCGGGTAAGCGTCTGCACCAGCCCGTCAGGGCTCCCCGCCTGCCTTTACCCCTCGTTCTGCGGCATCGCCGTCGGGATCACCGTCGTTACGATCGATGCATCCAGGGCCTCGTAATCATGGTACCGGATCGTCGCGTAAAGCTCCGCCCGCGTCTGCATCCGGTCCACCAGCTGATGCGTGCCGCCATGCGCGCGGATGGAGGCGAACAGCTCCTCCTGTGCCTTGGCCGCGACGCGCAGCGAACTCACCGGCCAGATCACCATCCGATACCCCATCTCCTGGAACTCGGCAGCGGTGAAGAATGGCGTGCGGCCGAACTCGGTCATGTTCGCCAGCAGCTTCGCGCCCGGCATGCGGCGGGCGAATTCCACGAACATCTCGCGCGTGGTCAGCGCCTCGGGGAAAATCGCGTCGGCGCCGGACTCGAGATAAAGCTGCGCGCGCGCCACCGCCCCGTCGATGCCCTCGCTGGCGGCGGCATCGGTGCGGGCGATGATGAACAAATGCCGGCGCGCGCGGCGGGCAGCCGCCACTTTGGCGGCCATGTCGCCTGCATCCGCCAGTTTCTTGTCGTTCAGGTGGCCGCATTTCTTCGGCAGCAGCTGGTCCTCGATATGCACCGCGCCGGCACCGGCATCTTCGAAGCTGCGCACCATGTGCATCACGTTCAGCGCCTCGCCGTAGCCGGTGTCGCCGTCCACCAGCACCGGCAGGGCAGAGGCGCGGGCCACCTGGCGAACAAAGAAACAAACGTCGTCCACCGTGATCACGCCCAGATCGGGCAGACCCATCGACGCGCTCATCGCCGCACCTGACAAGTACAGCGCCGCAAACCCGGCATCGCGCGCCTGCAGCGCGGCCATGCCGTTATGGGTGCCGGGGATTTGCAGAATCTCCGGCCGCTCCAGCAGGGCGCGGAAGCGCGCACCGGCGGGTTCGGCGGGAATGTCATCGGCAACCAGGTAGGTCATGGCGGCGTCTCCGTCACGGGAGGAGGTAGAGCAGGGTCAGCAGCGCGAACGGCAGCAGCAGCAGCGCGCACGACCATGCCAGGTAGCCGAAGAACCCCGGCATGCGCACGCCGCGATGGGCCGCGATGGCGCGCACCATCATGTTCGGCGCATTGCCGACATAGGTCAGCGCGCCGAAAAACACCGCCCCGGCCGACAATGCCCGCAGCACCGGCGACAGCTCCCCGGTCAGCGTTGCGGGGTCGCTGCCCGCGAGTTGGAAGAACACCAGATAGGTCGGCGCGTTGTCGAGCATGGCCGAGAGCATGCCGGCCAGCCAGAAATAGGCGAGCGGCGACGGCCGCCCCGCCGCATCCGAGGTCAGCGCCAGCAGCGGCGCCAGCGGCCCGGCGGGACCGGCCGCCAGCATGGCCAGCACCGGCCCGATGGTGACGAAGATGGCGGCGAACAGCACGGCCACCTCCATCATCGGCGCCCAGGTAAACAGGTTACGCTGGCGCACCGCGTGCGGGGTGATCACCAGCGAGGCGGCGGTGATCCCGCCGAACACCAGCATGCCGAGCAGCCGCTCCAGGCCGATGGGCTGGCCGAGCAGCACCAATTCACCGGGATGCCAGACGCCCTGGAGCAGCACGGTCGCGACCACCAGCAGCACCAGCGCGGCGTTGCGCCAGCCCCGCACGCGCAGCCGCCGCGCCGGCGGCGGCGGCGGGTCGCTGCGGGCCAGATGGAGGTCCAGCAGCCAGAAGGAGGCCAGCAGCGGCCCGGCGACGACCAGCAATGGGACGGTCAAATTCTGCAGTGGCCAGAAAAACGGCACACCCTGCAGGAACCCCAGATAGAGCGGCGGGTCACCGAGCGGGGTCGTGGCGCCGCCGACATTGGCCGCCAGCACGATGAAGAACACCACCAGATGGACCTTGCGGGTGCGATGGGCATTGGCGCGCAGCAGCGGGTGGATCAGCACCATGGCCACACCCGTGGTACCCATCACGCCGGCCAGCACGGTGCCGAGCGCCAGCAGGGCGGTGTTGCCGGCGGGGGTGCCCCAGGGCCCGCCCTCCAGCAGGATGCCGCCGCCGGCGGTGAACAGCGCCAGCAGCAGGCTGACGAAGGGGAGGTAGTCCAACAATATGGCGTGCCAGACGTCATGCCAAGCCACCGCCGGCCCGTGCAGCACGAGCAGCGGCAACAGCAAGGCCAGGCTCCAGGAAGCCGCGATCAGCCCCATGCGCCGATGCCACAGCCGCGGCGCCAGCATCGGCAAGAAGGCGATGGTGAGCAGCAGCCCGGCGAAGGGCAGCCCCCAGAGCGGCGCCGGCGCCGCCCCGATCGGCCCTTCCGCCGCGGCCCAGGCGGTGGCGGGCCAGAGTGTGGCGGCAGCGATCCCCAGGCCCCATATCATTGTCATTAGCCGGCAATATTCATCGGTTGGGGAGCCGAGGGGGTCGGTTGCATGCCCCTTCCCCTATATTTAACGTCGGTGGCACGCAACGGAGAACGGCCGGGACCATGGAAATGTCTGGCGAGCGGCGCATCCAGGCGCCGCGGGATCGGGTCTGGCAGGCCCTGAACGACCCGCTGGTGCTGAAGGCCGCACTCCCCGGTTGCGAGAGCCTGGAAAAGCTGTCGGACACCGAGATGAAGACCATTGTCGCGATCAAGCTGGGGCCGATCGCGGCCCGCTTCACCGGAAAAGTGAACTTCACCGATATCGACCCGCCGAACGGCTATCGCATTGCCGGCGAGGGCCAGGGCGGCGTGGCCGGCTTCGCCAAGGGCGGCGCCGATGTGCGCCTGACCGGGGACGGCGACGCGACCGTGCTGACCTATGACGTGAAGGCGCAGGTCGGCGGCAGGATGGCGCAGCTCGGCGCCCGGCTGATCGACGCCACCGCCCGGCAGACGGCGGACGCCTTCTTCACCCGGTTCGCCGACCTCGTGGCCCCGCCGGTTGCCGAAGCGGGGGAAGCAGCAGCGCCGGCCGTTGTGATCGCACCGGCCCCCAGCAAGCCCGGCCTGCGCGCCATCATCGGCGAGCCGTTCGCCACCCGGCTGGCCGGCGCGATCGCCGTGCTGCTCCTCCTGGTGATTCTGGCCGTGCTGCTCGGAGGCCGTTTCTAGTGCTGCCGGCCAGCGTCGCCGATACGGCCTCCCTGCTGGCCGCCGGCGGCTATGTCGCCGACCTCGCCCTGGCCACCACCGTGCATCTGGCGCTGGCCATGCGCCGGCCGCTGTTCCTGGAAGGCGAGCCCGGCACCGGCAAGACCGAGATCGCCAAGGTGCTCGCCCTCGGCCTGAACCGCCGGCTGGTGCGGCTGCAATGCTATGACGGGCTCGACCTGTCCGCCGCCGCCTATGAATGGGACCATGCCCGCCAGCTCATGGCCATCCGCATCGCCGAGGCGACCGGCTCGGCCGACCGGCAGGCGCTGGCCAGCGACATCTACAGCCGCGCCTTCCTGCAGCCGCGTCCGCTGCTCTCGGCCATCGACCCCGACCTGCCGCCGGCGGTGCTGCTGATCGACGAGCTGGACCGCGCCGACGAGCCGTTCGAGGCGTTCCTGCTGGAGGTGCTGGCCGACTTCCAGTTGACCATCCCTGAATACGGCACGGTGCACGCGGCCACGCCGCCGGTGGTGGTCATCACCTCCAACCGCACCCGCGAGGTGCACGACGCCATCCGGCGCCGCTGCCTCTACCATTGGGTGGATTACCCCGATGCGCGCCGCGAGCGGCTGATCCTGGCCCGCAAGGCGCCCGGCGTTCCGGCGCTGCTGTCGGCCCAGATCGTCGCCTTCGTGCAGAAGCTGCGCGGCGAGGATCTGTTCAAGCTGCCCGGCGTTGCCGAGACGATCGACTGGGCGGCAGCGCTGTCGCATCTCGACAAGCAGGAGCTTGACCCGGCGGCGGTGGATGAGACGCTGGGCGTGCTGCTGAAATACCAGGACGACATCGCCAGGGTGAAAGGCGCCGAAGCCGCCCGCCTGGTGACCGAGGCGCGCGACGCCGCCGTGCCGCCGGGGTGAGCCCGGCCGCACCCGCCGTGCCGGCTTCGGGCGGCGCGTTTGCCGGCAACATTCTCACCTTTGCCCGTCTGTTGCGCCGCACCGGGCTGCCGGTGGGTCCGGCCGATGTGCTGGCCGCGCTGGCGGCGGTGCAGTTGGTGGACATCGGCAGCCGCGCGCAGGTGCGCACCGCGCTGCGCACCGCGCTGATCCATCGCCACGAGCACGCCGAGCTGTTCGATCAGGCGTTTTTCCTGTTCTGGCGCGATCCGCAGGCCGCGCGGGCGGTGGCCGCGTTCGGGCCGTTCGCGGCGGCGAAGCAAAAGCCGCCCGGGCGCGCGCCCCCGGGCAGCCGGCGTCTGGCCGAGGCACTCGCCCGCCCGAACGAGCAGAAACCGCGCGAGGAGAGCCGCCGGGAGATCGACGCGGCGATGACAATGTCCGACCGCGAACGGCTGCAAAGCATGGATTTCGAGGCGATGAGTGCCGCCGAGATCGCCGCCGCAAAGAACGAGATCAAGCGTCTTGCTTTGCCGCTCGACCGCCAGCGCACGCGCCGCCGCCGCGCCGACCCGTCCGGTGCGCAGGTGGATTTGCGGGCAACGTTGCAGGCCAGCCTGCGCCAGGGCGGCGAGATTCTCGACATCGCCACCAGCCGGCGGGTGATGCGTCCGCCGCCGCTGGTGGTGCTGTGCGACATCAGCGGCTCGATGGGCCGCTACGCGCAAATCCTGCTGCATTTCCTGCACGCCGTCGCGAACGATCGCGACCGCGTACACACCTTCCTGTTCGGCACAAGGCTGTCCAACGTCACCCGCGTGCTGCGCCACCGCGACGCCGAAATGGCGTTCCAGCTGGTTTCGCACGCCGTACCGGACTGGTCCGGCGGCACCCGCATCGGCGAGGCGCTGGGCGCATTCAACCGGCGCTGGGCGCGGCGCGTGCTGGCGCAGGGGGCGGTGGTGCTGCTGGTCACCGACGGGCTCGACCGCGACGGCGCGGCCGGACTGGCGGAGGCGATGGACCGGCTGCACAAATCCTGTTCCCGGCTCGTCTGGCTGAACCCGCTGTTGCGCTGGGAGGGGTTCGCGCCAAAATCACAGGGAATCCGCGCCATGCTGCCGCACGTGGACGAATTCCGTCCGGTTCACAATCTGATCAGCCTGCGCGCGCTGGTCAGCAGCCTCTCTCGCCCGGTGGTGCCGCGCGACATGGATCGTTGGAGGATGGCGTCATGAGTTTGGGCGAAACCGAGGACGTTTTTGTCGCCGCCGCCGCCTGGTTGAAAGCCGGGGAGCAGGTAGCGCTGGCGACCGTGACGGAAACCTGGGGCAGTTCCCCCCGGCCCGCCGGCAGCCATCTGGCGGTCACGGCGAGCGGCAAGCTGGCCGGTTCGGTGTCCGGCGGTTGCATCGAGGGCGCGGTGGCCGAGGCAGCGCAGCGCAGCATCGCCGACGGTATCCCGCAAGTGCTGGAATTCGGCGTCACCAACGAGCGTGCCTGGGAGGTCGGGCTGGCCTGCGGCGGGCGGGTCAAACTGTTCGTGGAGAAACTGGCGTGACGCCCGAGGTCTTCGCCGCCCTGAGTGCGGCGCGCGCGGCGCAAATTCCGGTGGTACTGGCGACGAAGCTGCCCACCGGCGAGCAGTTTCTGCTTCCCGACCCCGCCGCCCCGGCGGCCCTGGCCGAGGCGGCGGGCACCGCGCTGCGCGACGACCGCACCGGCACCGTAACGCTGACGGATGGGACGTTGGCGGATGGGGAATGGTTCCTGCGCGCCTACAACCCGCCCTTGCGGCTGGTGGTGGTGGGGGCGGTGCACATCGCCCAGGCGCTGGTGCCGATGGCGGCGCAGCTGGGGCTGGCGGTGGTGGTGGTCGATCCGCGCCGCGCCTTCGCGACCACGGAGCGGTTTCCCAACGTCAGCATCCGCACCGACTGGCCGGACGAGGCGATGGAGGCGCTGGCGCCGGATGCGCGCACGGCGGTGGTGACGCTGACGCACGACCCCAAGCTGGACGACCCGGCGCTGGACCGGGCGCTGCGCAGCGAGGCGTTCTACATCGGCTCACTGGGCAGCCGGCGCACCCATGCCGCCCGCCTCACCCGCTTGCGCGCGCTCGGCCATGACGAGGCCGCGCTGGCGCGCATCCGCGGGCCGGTGGGGCTGGACATCGAGGCGGTGACCGCACCGGAGATCGCGCTGTCTGTGCTGGCCGAACTGGTGGCGGTGCGGCGTGGATCGCCACTGGCGGCGAGGTAGCAGGCCAGGGCAGCGCCCTGGCCTGCCTGATGCCTCAGAGCCCTTCAAACAGCGCCGTGGTGTAATACCGCTCCGCGAAGCTCGGAATGATCGCCACGATCAGCTTGCCCGCGTTCTCCGGCCGCTTCGCCAGCTTCAGCGTCGCCGCCAGCGCGGCGCCCGACGAGATGCCGCCCGGAATGCCCTCGGTCTTGGCGAGCCGCTTCGCCTGGGCAAACGTCTCCTCGTTGGTAACCTGAATAATCTCATCGATCAGCGAGGTATCCAGCACCGCTGGCACGAACCCGGCACCGATGCCCTGGATCGGGTGCGGCGACGGCGAGCCGCCCGACAGCACCGGGCTCGCGGTCGGCTCCACTGCCACCAGCTTCAGCTCCGGCTTGCGCGGCTTCAGCGCCTGGCCGATGCCGGTCAGCGTGCCGCCGGTGCCGATGCCGCTGACCACGATGTCCACCTTGCCGTCGGTGTCGAACCAGATTTCCTCGGCCGTGGTGATCCGGTGGATTTCCGGGTTGGCGGGATTGGTGAACTGGCCGACGATTACCGCCCCCGGCGTCGCCTCCAGCAGTTCCTGGGCACGCGCCACGGCGCCCTTCATGCCCTTCTCCTTGGGCGTCAGCTCCAGCTCGGCGCCCAGATAGGCCAGCAGCTTGCGCCGCTCGATGGAGACCGACTCGGGCAGCGTCACGATCAGCCGGTAGCCGCGCGAGGCGGCGAAGAACGCCAGGCCGATGCCAGTGTTGCCCGAGGTGGGCTCGATCAGCACCGAATCCGGGCCAATCTTGCCCTCGCGCTCCAGCGCCAGGATCAGGTTGACACCGATACGGTCCTTCACGCTGGCGATCGGGTTGAAGAACTCCAGTTTCAGGGCGACATCCGCGACCAGCCCCTCGTCCGCGGCGATGCGCGGGATGCGCACCAGCGGGGTGTTGCCGATGGTTTCCGCGATGCTGTCGTAGATGCGCCCACGCAGCGGACGGTCGAAGGTCAGCGGTTTCCGCTCGGTCTGGCTCATGTCGTTTTTCTCCTGGCAAGATTTACAATTTATTAACGTAGTTATAGGATTGTACAACCTCCGTCGGAGAACTCAATCTGCGTCGCACCGCGCCCACCCACGGCACCGCGTGCCGGCCTGGATTACAAACTGGCCAGGATTCCCGCCTTGCCGTTTCCAATGAACCGGTCACACTGCGTCGGCACGGGCGTCCAAGGGAGCAATATCAACGGTGGCTGAGTTCTGGATCGAATGGGGACTCCTGGCCTATGCCGGCGCCGCTGCCTGGGCATTCTTTGAGGGCGAGACCTTCGTGCTGCTCGCCGCCGCCGCCGGACACGCCACCGGTCTGGTCGATCCCTGGTTTTTGATGGTTTCGGTCTGGTTGGGCTCCTTTGCCGGCGACCAGGTCTGGTTCGGGCTGGGGCGCCGCTACGGCATCCGCTTCGTCCGCCGCTTCCCGGGCGCCGAGAAACGCCTCGCCGCGGCGATCGGCTTCGTCGAGCATTATGGCGACCTGTTCGTGCTGAGCTTCCGCTTCGCCTACGGAATCCGCAATGTCGCCTCAGCGGCCTGCGGCATGGCCGGCATGAGCTATGTCCGCTTCGCCCTGCTGAATTTCGTCGCCGCCGGCGTCTGGGCCGGCAGTTCGGTCGCCATCGGCTGGGTGCTGGCCGCCTGGCTGGGCGCCGAGCGCCTCGCCTGGGCGATTGGCCTCGCCGGACTCGCGGTTGTCCTCGGCCTGGTGTGGAAGTTCACCCGCGTCCGCCGTGCCGCCCTTGCCCAGCCGGCCGGATAACCCTGCCGGCGCCTCAGACCCCCGCCAGCCCGACCGCCGCATTGCGCAGCGCCGCCGCGGCAAAGGCGAGAAAAACCAGGCCGGACAGGCGCAGCACCGCCGTTTCGTGCCGCCGGTACAAGCGCCGCACCGCCGCCGCCCCGGCCAGCGTCACCAGCACCACATCGGCCACCAGGAACCCGGCGCAGGCCGCCGCCAGCAGCCATGGCAGCGACGACCAGGCCAGCGAGGCCGCCTCGCTGCCCAGCAGCGCGGTGAAGGTGGCCAGCGCCACCGGATAGGATTTCGGATTGGTCAGTCCGAACGCCAGCCCCCGCAGCAGCGGTCGCCGCGCCGCCGCAGCCGGGTCGCCGTCCCCGGACGGCCGCGCCCGCAACGCCCGCACCCCCAGCCAGCCCAGATACAACCCGCAGGCCAGACCGAGCAGATCGAACACCGTGCTGCCCACCGACCGCACGCCGACGATGGCCAGCAGCGCCAGCGTCGACCACAGCACGTCACCGGCGAAATGGCCGAGAATGAACCCCGCCCCGGCCCGCCGCCCCTGTGCCGCGCCGATGCCCAGCAGCGCCAGGAACCCGGGTCCCGGCGTCAGCGTATAGGCCGCGCCCGCCAGCGCCGAGGCCAGCAGCAACCCCGCATGCATCGTTGCTTGCTCTTTCTTTCGAGAGGGTCAGGCGGCGCGGCGCGCCTCGATGGCAGTCAGCGCCGCGGCGGTGCGCGCGCCGGCAGCGGCATCCGCCGGGCGCAGCGGCGGCCGCACCGCCCGCCAGGCCCCGTCCCCGCTGCGCGCCGCCAGCACCGATTTCAACGCCGGGATGAAAGGCTGGCCGTCCAGCAGGATGCATGCCTTGCGCAGTGTAGCGTCCATCTTCGCCGGGTTGTCGAACATCGCCCGCACCAGCCCCGGCACCACATTGCCCAGCGCGCTGATCGTGCCGGTGCCGCCCAGCGCCCGCGCCCGCGGGATATCCACCTCCGCACCCACCAGGCACCCACATGCCGGCGCCGCCTGCCGGAACGCCCGGAAGCTCGCGATGTCGCCGCTGCTGTCCAGCACACCCGCGACCAGCCGCCCATAGCGCGCCCGCAACCGCCCCAGCACGCCAGCCGGCACGCCGACGCCGGCAACCTCCGGGATATGGTGCAGCGTCGCCCGCAGCCGGTCGGAGGCAACGCCGTCGATGATGGCAACGAAGGCGTCCTCCAGTCCCGCCTCGGCAACGTCGCGAAAGAAATACGGCGGCAGGATCAGGACATGCATCAGGCCCAGCGCGAGCGCGTCGCGCGTCAGGCGCACCGTCTCGGGAATGGCCGGGCCGCCGGTGCCCAGGGCGATGCGTCCCGACGGGATGCCGGCCTGCAGCAGCGCCTCCACCGCCGCGAGGCGTTCCTGAATGGCGAAGGACGGGCCCTCGCCGGTGATGCCGAACGCCACCAGACCGTCGCAGCCGGCGGCGAGCAGCCCCTGGCAATGCCGCACCAGCGCCTCGCGGTCCACCGCGCCGGCAGCGTCGAGCGGCGTGGCGACGGCGACCCACAGGCCGCGGATCACGTCATGCATGGGCTAACTCCCTGGCAGCCGCCAACCTCGCATTCCGGGCGGCACAGGTGAAGAGCGGCGATGCCGGAACGTTTGCCTCGAAGCAGGGCAGAGGTGCAGGTGCCAGCCGGGACTCGAGGATGTTTCCTGCGGCCCCGCTCTGGTGTCAGATGCGCACCGCAGCGAGAGAGGCAAACGCATGGCCAACCCACCGCCTGACCCACGCCCGCTGGCCGGGTTGTTTGTCCTCGATTTTTCCACCCTGCTGCCGGGGCCGCTGGCCACGCTCCTGCTCGCCGAGGCCGGTGCCGAGGTGATGAAAATCGAGCGCCCCGGCAGCGGCGACGACATGCGCCATTTTCCGCCGCACATTCCCGGTGGCAGCGCCGTCTTCGCCATGCTCAACCGCGGCAAGCGCAGCCTGGCCCTCGACCTCAAGACACCGGAGGCAATCGACCGCCTGCGCCCGAAACTGGCCCGTGCCGATGTGCTGGTGGAGCAGTTCCGCCCCGGCGTCATGGACCGGCTCGGCCTCGGCTATGAAGCGGTGTCGGCGCTCAATCCCCGGCTGATCTATTGCTCGATCACCGGCTACGGCCAGCACGGTCCGCGCGCCCAGCAGGACGGGCACGACCTGAACTACATGGCCGATTCCGGGCTGCTCGGCCTGGTCGCCGGCGCGGACGGGGCGCCGGTCCTGCCGCCGGCGCTGCTGGCCGATATCGGCGGCGGCGCCTATCCGGCGATGATCAACATCCTGCTCGCCCTGCAGGCGCGCGCCCGCACCGGGCGCGGCTGTCACCTGGACGTGTCCATGCACGACAACCTGCTGCCGTTCGCCTTCGCCGCCCTCGCCGAGGGGTTCGCCAGCGGCGGCTTTCCCGCCCCCAACACGCTGCTGACCCATGGCGGCACGCCCCGCTACCAGATCTACCGCATGGCGGATGGCCGCTTCCTGGCCGCCGCCCCGCTGGAAGACCGGTTCTGGCGCGCCTTCTGCGACGCCGCCGGCCTGCCCGAAACGGCGACCACGGACGACGTGGCCGCCCGCATCGCCGCCCATGACAGCGCCGAATGGAGCCGCCGCTTCGCCGGCCGCGACGTGTGCTGCAGCCTCGTCGCCAGCCCCGAGGAAGCTGCCGCCGACCCGCATTTCGCCGCGCGCGGCCTGTTCGCCCACCGGGTCGGTGCCGCCGGCCGCGCGCTGCCGGCCCTGCCGGTACCGGTCGATCCACAGTTCCGCGCCGCGCCCGGCCTGCGGGAAAGCCCCGCCCTGGGCGAAGCCGACGCGGAAGGCTGACCCACCCGATGGACGCGGCGCTCACGGACGTGCTGGCCCAGTTCTACGGACGGGGCACATCATGACAGAGGCCGGCGTGACCTACGCCCGGATCGCCCGGCTGCGCGAGGACCTTGCGGCCCGGCCCGGCAGCGCCGCGGCGCTGTGCGCGCTCGGCAGCGCCCTGTGGCGGGCGGGCCAGCGCGAGGAAGGTCTGACCCGGCTGCAACAGGCCGTGCAGGCCGATCCCGGCCACGCCGACGGGCTGACCAATCTCGGCAACGCCCTGTCGGCGCTGGGCCGGCCGGAGGAGGCCGAGCACCTCTACAGATCGGTGCTCACCGGGCGGCCCGACGATGCCGGGATGCACTTCAACATCGGTTGCGCCTGGCTCGCCGCCGGCGATGGCAGCCGCGCCGAAGCGGCGTTCCGGGCGGTGCTGGCGCTGCGCCCGGACGATGCGGCGGCACTGAACAATCTCGGCAGCGCGCTGCGCCGGCAGGATCGACCGGCCGACGCGTTGGATTACTACCGCCGCGCCGTCGCGCTGCGGCCGGACCTGGCGGGGATGCACGGCAATGTCGGCTCGGCGCTGCTCGCCCTCGGCCGCGCCGACGCGGCGCTGGCGCATCTGCGCACGGCCGCGCGGCTGGCCCCCGACAACGCGGAAGCCTGCAACAATCTCGGCGGCGTCTTGCTGGCGCTCGACCAGGCACCGGAGGCCGCCGGCTGGTTCCGGCTCGCGGTCAGGCACGACCCGGACCATTGCCAGGCTCGCTTCGGCCTCGGCCTCGCCCTGCTGGCCCAGGGCGCGCTCCGCGCCGGCTGGGAGGAGTACGAGGCGCGCTGGTTCGACCCCACCTTCACTGCCGACGAGCCCTCATTCGAGCATCCCGCCTGGAACGGCGACGCACCGGTCGCGGGTCGCACGGTGTTGCTGCACGCCGAGCAGGGATTGGGCGACACGCTGCAGTTCGTTCGCTACGCGCCGTTGCTGCGCGCCCGCGGCGCACGCGTGGTGCTGCAGGTGCAGGCGCCGCTGACGGCGCTCCTGGCCGATCTCGCCGAACTGGTGATCGCGCGCGATGCCGTCCCGCCGCCATTCGATCTTCACTGCCCGCTGCTCAGCCTGCCGCGCGCCTTCGGCACCGAACTGCACAGCATCCCGGCTTCTGTTCCCTATCTGCGCGTCCCCCCCGCGCACCAAGCCTTGTGGTCGGCGCGGCTGGGCAAGCGGCGGCGCCGGCGTATCGGCATTGCCGTTGCGGGCGATGCATCGCATCCCGAGGATGCGCAGCGTTCCATCCCGGCGGAGGCGTTCCTGGCGGCCTTCGCCGGAGTCGATGCCGAATTGCACGTGCTGCAGAAGCACATCCGCGCCGGCGATGCGCCCGTGCTCGCCGGACTGCACGTGCATGATCCGCTGATCGAGGATTTCCGCGACACCGCGGCGCTGGTGGCGCTGATGGACCTGGTGGTGACGGTCGACACCGCGCTGGCGCATCTGGCCGGAGGGCTGGGCGTGCCGGTGTGGGTGCTGCTGCAGCACGGCGCCGATTTCCGCTGGCTGCGCAAACGCACCGACAGCCCATGGTACCCGACGGCGCGGCTGTTCCGCCAACCCCATTACGGCGACTGGCGATCCGTCCTCGCCGAGGTGAACGCGGCGCTCCGCAGCTAAGGCAGCTTCCAGGTTGCCTTGTGCCTGACGATGGACATTCCCCGGCCATCGGGGCCTTTAACAGGCTCAAGAGTGTAGTCCGCCGTTCCCGTCAGTCCGGCATATTTTCCAGTGCCACCGGTGAAAATATGCGATCCCACGGCGCCCTTGGCCTCATAGGTCGTGTATATCTCGTCGCCATCCTTGTCGGTGTCCACGCATGTGCCACGGTTGGTAGACTCGGTGCCGATAATCTCGCGCATGCCTTGGCAGCGCACGCCCATGGCGTTGAACATGGGCCGACCGTTGTCATTTTGGCTGACACCATAGGTGTCATAGACAATGACCGTGCGGTTGCCAGCCTTCAACGTGCTGGCGGTCACTGTAACATAGATCGTCGTATATGAATCCGTCCCCTGTTTCGGCAGGTCCGTTGCGTGCGCGCACAGTGGCGTCAGCAGCAGGCATGACAGGATCGTCAGGCGCGAAATCATGGTATTCCTCCCGCGTCGGAATGGTTCTCTTGGGAACCCATAATCGACATTTTTTGACCAAAATGTCTGGGTGCAGAATCGCGCATTCCCGGCCGTTTGGCAACGGTCGCGGGTGAGACCCGGCGTAGCTCCTTTCGTAGTGGGGTGCAGGGGTCCACCGACCCCTGCCGGGTCCAGGGCAGAGCCCTGGCCTGACTTACTTTCCCTTAGCCTTCTCCTCGCGCTCGGCCGGATAAAGCCTGTCCCGGGCAACCGACAGCGCAATAAAGATAATGATAGCCCCCGCCTCGATCAGCGGCTCGGGCGGCGTGGCGTCATGGGCGACCAGCCAGAGCAAGGCCGCGACCATCATGATCGCGCCGGGTTTCCACGACAGCCCGGGATAGCCGAGCACGCCCGCGGTTCCCCAAGTGAAGCCGACCGCCATGCCGATCACCGCCAGCTTGTCCATCTGCCGCCCCTCCTTTTTTTGCGCGGCGATCCTAACGCGGCCGCGACGCCGACAGAAGCGCGGTCTTCCAGCCGATGATCCCCGCCTGTGCCTCGATCCTGCCATATCGCCGTCGCGCGGCGGACAGGATCGCTCTGCATACTTCGGGTCATGTCGCTGGAGGCGGACGTGAAGGATTTCCTCGAATTGCGGCAGACCGTGCGGGTCGCAGCGGTCGCCCTCCTGCTGGTCGCGGGCTTCGCCGCACTGTCGGGCGCCGTGGACCGCGGCGCGGTGATGGCGCTGACAGGGATTGGCATGCTGGCGGCCGTGCGGTCGCCGCGAGCCCGGCCTAATCGTCGGCCGGCCGTCCCCGCAACCGTTTGACCCCGCCGCGCTGGGCTTTTCCTGCCAGCCGCCTTTCCTTCGACCCGTATGTCGGCCTGGTCGGCCGTCGCTTGGGTGGCGGCGGCGCGGCGGCGGCACGGATCAGTTCCAGCAGCCGTTCCAGCGCGTCCTCGCGGTTGCGCTCGCGCATGCGATGGCGCTGCGCGGTGATGACCAGCACCCCGTCCTGGGTCAGCCGCCGCCCGGCCAGCCGCTCCAGCCGCGTGCGCACCGCTTCGGGCAACGAAGGCGAGTGGCGCACGTCGAAGCGCAGTTGCACCGCCGTCTCCACCTTGTTCACGTTCTGACCGCCGGCGCCCGAGGCGCGCATGAAGGTTTCGGTCAATTCGTCCTCGTCCAGCACGATGCCGTGCCCGACCGCGATGGTGCCCATGCAAGTTCCAGGATGTTGTCCGGCGTCACCGGCCGGTGCTTCACAGACCAGCCGCCGCGCCATGGCCGAAACGGCATGTCGGCGGTGACGACCATTGTCACGGACAGGCATGCCACCGGCGCGGCGCAGTGAACCCTGCTACGGCCCATGGAGGCAAATCAATGCCGCCTTGCCGGCGCGGCGCAAGGTTACCAATCTGGGCGATTGCATCCGGCGGGTTGCACCCGGGCGGAAGATACAGTACCGCGCAGCCTATCCGAGCGGGCGATGCCGCCGGGGTGGCCGATCCCGCCACGAGTCGATAGCCTGATCGCGCCACACTGCACGGCCGGCCCCGCCGCCGGTGTGTCGGGAGCAGCAGATTGTGTCGGCAAGCCATGGGTCCGTTCCAACCAACGGCCACAACGGCACCCCTGCCAGCCAGGCCAGCCTGGGCGGGCTGAGCTGGCTGAATTTTCTCACCGCGCTGATGCAGACCGGCTTCGGTGCGTTTCTGGCCGTCTACCTCACCAACCAGCAATGGAGCCGCACCGATATCGGCTTCGCGCTCAGCGCCGGCACGGCGGCGGCAATGGTCAGCCAGGTGCCCGCCGGCATGCTGGTGGACTGGGCGCCCGTCAAGCGCCTCGCGGCAGCCGGCGCGGTGCTGGCCATCATGGCGGCCGCCACGCTGATCGCGGCGGTGCCGCTGCGCTGGCCGGTCTACGCCGCGCAGGTGCTGCAGGGTGTGGCGGCGGCGGTGCTGACGCCCGCCATCGCCGCCCTCACGCTGGCGCTGTCGCGGCAGGAGAAGCTGGGCGAACGGCTTGGCCGCAATGTCCGCTTCGCCGCCATCGGCTCGGCCCTGGCCGCCGGCATCCTGGGGCTGGTCGGCGCCTGGATATCGCTGCGGGGCGTCTTCTGGCTGGCCGCGCTGTGCGGCCTGCCGTGCCTGGTGGCGATCGCGCGCATCCGCTCTGCCGACATGGAGACGGTGCACCTGCGCACGTCGCACCTGGCGGCCATCCCTCCGCGCCACCGCACCACCCCGCCGAAGCGGATGCTGCAGGTCTGCCGCGACCCGGCCCTGCTGGTATTCGCCGCCTGCGTGATGCTGTTCCAGCTCGGCAATGCGGCCCTGCTGCCCACCGCCGCGGGCGCGCTCGCCCGGACTTTCGGCCGGTTGCCCGACCTGGTCGTGCCCGCTGTGATGCCGATGCTGGCGCATGTGCGCCTGCACAGCGACGACCTGCTGGTCGCAGCCTGGATCGTGGTGCCGCAACTGTTCGCAGCCCTGTTGTCGCCCTGGCTGGGGCGGTATGCTCAGATGCGCGGCCGGCGGCTTGTGCTGCTGGCCGGCTTCGCCGTGCTGCCGCTGCGCGCTTTGCTGTTCGCCTCCGACGGCAGTCCGGAGGTGATGGTGGCGTATCAGATGCTGGACGGCATCAGCGCCGCGGTGCTTGGTGTCATGATACCTCTGGTGGTGGCGGACATCACACGGGGCGGCGGCCGGTTTAACCTGGCGATCGGCATTGTTGGCCTGGCCAGCGGGGTCGGCGGCGCCCTCAGCACGGCGATCGCCGGCGTGCTGTCGGACCGGATCGGCGAGATTGCCACCTTCCTTGCCCTCGGCGGTGCCGGGCTATGCGCATGCGTTCTACTCGCGGCTGCCATGCCTGAAACGCGTGACGTGCCCTCCCGTGCCAGCGCCAAGCCACGCCCGGCCTGACCAGCACACGCAAGCCCGGGGGCTGCCGGACCCGTGCATGGGGACATGCAATCGTCGCATCCAAGCCAAGCCGCTTCCGCATGACCCGTCATCCAATGGCCCTCGGTGTCAATCCTGCCTGACGCTGGCGTCCTGGCGATAACCCAGTTCGCACCTGCAACTTTGTCAAGACGCCCAGACATCGCTGAAGTGTCGGACGCATCGCCGGCGGGACGCCGTGCCACCCGGCCGTCTCTGACTTTGCACCAGGGTGTGAACACCTGATTCATCGGTCGGCGCGCAAGATTGGAATCAGATGAAACGGCCTGCGGGACCGGCGCCTTATCGGATCGGCAACGCAGAATTGTATGGCACAAGCCTTGCGGTCGATTGATCGTAGCCTGCGCGCGATGAGCAATTCGTCACCTTGCAATACGTTGCTTGACTATGCGCCGTCTTTCATGCCGTACAATTATCGGTTGGCCGTTGCCGAATCGTGCCCTTGATCAATCCTACAGCCCGAATCCCCCGGGCCAGGCGGACCCAACATTCGGGGACAGGTTTCAATCCATGTCGGAAGATACACGTCCGATCGGCCGAACGCACCGAGACGCCAGGAAATCACCGGGCGACACCACCGTCATGTCCCGCCTGAATGCGGACGAGCCCGACGTGACCCTCATTCTCGACCTCGACGGGGTCATCCGCGACGCCTCCTGGTCCAGCGCGATTTCGGGCGCCATCCCCGGCGAGGCGATGCGGGAGTGGGTCGGCCGCCCGTGGGCCGACACGGTCGGCGAGGTCGGCGGCGACGCGGTGCGCCGCATGGTCGAGGACGCCCGCGCCATTGGCGTTTCGGCGTTCCGCCAGGTCACCCAGCGATTCCCGAGCGGGCTCGAACTGCCGATTGAGTACACCACCGTCCGCCTCGGCGGCCGCGCCGGCCTGATCGCCATCGGCAAGAACCTGCAGGCGATTGCCGAGTTGCAGTCCCGCCTGATCGCCGCCCAGCACGTCCGCGAGCAGGATTACTGGAAGCTGCGCGAGATCGAGACCCGCTCGCGCCTGTTGTTCGACGCCTCCAACGAGCCGGTACTGCTGGTCAAGGCGGAAAACCTGCGCATCGTCGAGGCCAACCCCGCCGCAATCCGCGTCCTCGGCCTCGCGCCTGGCTGGGAGTTCCTGCGCGAGATCGCGCCGAAGGAGCAGGAGCCGTTCCAGGCCATGCTGCTCCGGGTGCGCCAGCAGGGCCGCGCGCCGGGCATGATGGTGCATATCGGCCCCGACCGGGAGCCCTGGGTGGTGCGCGCCTCGCTGATGGCCGCCGGCCCCGGCCCCGCCTTCCTGCTCCAGCTCGGGCCCGCCGGCAGCTCCCAGCCCGGCGAGCCGCGCCCGGCAGCGTTGCCGGTCGAGGACATCATCGACCGCCTGCCGGAAGGCTTCGTGGTGGTCGACCACCAGGGCGTCATCCGCCGGGCCAACCGCACCTTTCTCGATCTGATCCAGCGCGGCACCGCGGGTTCGGTGATCGGCGAGCGGCTGGGAAACTGGCTGGCGCAGCCGGGTGCCAACCTTACCGTGCTGCTGGCCAACGTGCACCGGCACGGCAGCGTGCGGATGTTCGCCACCACCATCCAGGGGGACCTCGGCATCGACACCGACGTCGAGATCTCCGCGGTCGGCAACGCGGACAGCAAGCCGCAGTATTTCGGCGTCCTGATCCGCGACACCAGCCGCAGCGCGTCCCTGCTCGACGATGAGGGCTACCTGCGCACGGCGCTGCAGGCCATCACCGAGCAGATCGGCAAATCACCGCTGCTCGAACTGGTCAGGAAGACATCGGCGGCCGTCGAGCGCCACTGCATCGAGGCGGCGCTGCGGCGATCGGACGGCAACCGCACCGCCGCCGCCGAACTGCTGGGCCTGAGCCGTCAAAGCCTCTATGCAAAGCTGAGCCGCTATGGCTTCGATTCCGCGTCGAGCCATCCCGCCGACGACAGCGAGTGACCCAGCGAGACTGCCGACGTGCCGCCAGGACATACCGTCATGCCGGCCTTCGGGCAGGCTGACCTCTCAAATTGTGAACGCGAACAGATCCACCTTGCCGGCTCGATCCAGCCGCATGGGGCGCTGCTGCTGGTCCGCGAGCCCGACCTCGCGATCGTGCAGGAAAGTGCCAACGCCGCGCTGTTCCTGAGCCTCCCGGGTCCGCTGGCCGGCCGTCTTCTCAGCCAGCTCGGCGGTGACCTCGCCCGGCAGGTCCGGCCCTGCCTGGACGATCCGCTGCAGCTTGTTCCGGCCGCCCTGCGCTGCCGCCTGGGCGACCCGGCGGCCGAGTTCGACGCGCTGGTGCACCGCCCGGACGGCGGCGGGCTGGTGATCGAGCTGGAGCGGGCCGGCCCGCCGGTTGACCTCTCCGCCCCCATCGACGCCGCATTGCACGCCATCCTCGGCGCCCATTCCCTGCGCACGCTCGGCGATGTGACCGCCACGATCTTCCGCGAGCTCACCGGCTACGACCGGGTGATGGTCTACCGCTTCGACGACGAAGGGCACGGCGAGGTGTTCTCCGAACGGCGCCGCCCCGATCTGGAGGCCTTTCTCGGCAACCGCTACCCCGCCTCCGACATCCCGCTGATCGCCCGTCGCCTGTACGAGCGCAACCGGGTGCGGGTGCTGGTGGATTCCGGCTACCAGCCAGTGCCGCTCATCCCTGCCCTGTCGCCGATCAGCGGCGCCGAACTCGACATGTCGCTGTGCTTCCTGCGCAGCATGTCGCCGATCCACGTCCAGTACATGCAGAACATGGGCGTATCCGCCACCCTGGTCGCCTCCCTGGTGGTCGGCGGGCGCCTGTGGGGGCTGGTGGCCTGCCACCATTACCAACCGCGGCTGCCGCATATCGAGGTGCGCACCGCCTGCGAATTGCTGGTCGAGGCGATCGCCACCCGCATCGCCGCCCTGGAGAGCTTCGCCCAGGCGCAGTCCGAGTTGTTGGTGCGCCGGCTGGAGCAGCGCCTCATTGAGGCGATCTCGCGCGAGGGCGAGTGGCGCAACGCACTGTTCGACAGCGCCCAGACCCTGCTGCAGCCGGTCGGCGCCGGCGGGGCGGCGCTGCTGTTCGAAGGCCAGGTGCTGACCGCCGGTGAGGTGCCGGGCACCCGGCACCTGCGCGAACTCGGCGCCTGGCTGGACGCCCGTCCGCGCGTGCCGCTGTTCGCCACCGCCTCGCTCGGCCTCGACGCGCCGGAATTCGGCCCGCTCGCCGCCACGGCCAGCGGCTTGCTGGCCGCCGGGGTTTCCAACGCGCCGGGCGAATATCTGATGTGGTTCCGCCCGGAGCAGGTGCGCACCGTCACCTGGGGCGGCGACCCGTTCAAGCCGGCGCTGGCCGGCGCCGACCCGGGCACGCTGTCGCCGCGGCGGTCCTTCGCGCAGTGGCACCAGCTGGTCGAGGGCACCAGCGAGTCCTGGAAGCCGGCCGATCTGGCCGCGGCACGGCTGATCAGCGACACCGTGGCCGACGTGGTGCTGCAGTTCCGCGCGGTGCGCATGCTGATCGCCCAGAGCCAGCTCGACGACGTGCGCCAGCAGGTGCGCCTCGCCGAGCACCCCGTCGTCATTGCCGACGCCGAGGGGCAGATCCTGGTCGGCAACGACGCGTTCCACCGCATGCTGCCGAACGCCGGCAACGCCCTGCGCAGCCTCGATGACCTGCCGGCCTGCTTCGCCGAACCGGCCGAAATCCACCGCCGGCTGCAGGACGTGATCGCCCATCGCCACACCTGGCGCGGCGAGGTGCGGCTGGAGACCGGCGCCGAGGCACGCTCGCTGCTGGTGCGCGCCGATCCGGTGTTCTCCGCCCCCGGCCGCGTGCTCGGCTTCGTGTTCCTGTTCACCGACCTCAGCGAGCGCAAGGCCGCCGAAGCGGCGCGGCGGCGCTTTCAGGAAAGCGTGATCGAGCGCAACCGCGGCCACATGCGCCACGAGGACCCCGACGTGGTGATGCTCTATCGCCAGATGATGTCCTCGGTGGTCGAGAACGCCCAGCTCGCCGCCCTGGAGATTACCGACGGGCTTGACATGGTACGGATGGCGGAGCTGCTGGAAAGCGTCCGCGGCTCGGTGACCCGCGCGGCAGATGTGCTGGAACACCTGATCCACCAGGGCCGCCGGGCCGCCGGACGCCCCCCTGTCGAGCCCACTGGCGGTGAGGAACAGTGATGGGTGACATTCCGGATACCGGCGCGCGCATGGCGCTTCGCCAGGCCACTGCGGCCGCGCATGAGCAGTTGCACCACCTGCCCGCCTTCGCCGCGCTGCAGGCCGGCACTATCGGGCCGGACGCCTACGCTGACCTGCTGCGCCAGATGCTGGTCTTCCACCGCGCCGTCGAGGACCGGCTGGCGGCTGCGCCGTCGCTGCAGGCCTTCGGCATCGACATCGCCGCGCGCCGGCGCTCCCCGCTGCTGTTGGAAGACCTTGCCTTCCTCGGTGCCGCCACAACCCCGCTGCGGACGCCGCCGGCGCTGCCCGCACTGCACAGCCCCGCGCAGGCGTTGGGCTGCCTCTACGTCACCGAAGGCTCGACCCTCGGCGGACGCGAACTGGCCCGTCGGCTGGACCACCTGCTGCCGCCCGGCAGCGCCGAGGGCCGCCGCTTCCTGCTCGGCCACGGGCCGCGCCACGGCGCGATGTGGCGGGAGTTCTGCGCCGCCCTGGAGCAGTGCGGCGACAGCCCGGAGCGCCGCGCGGACATGATCGGCGCCGCCCTCGCCGCCTTTGCCGTGTTCGGCGACTGGTTCGGCCCGGCTGCCAACGCAGCGGCGGCCTGAGCCAATCCATTCATGCCGGAGTCAGCCGTGCCCGATCCCGCCGACACGCCCTGGACGCAGCAGCGGCTGCTGGACGAACTGACCGCGCTGGGCATCCCCTTCGACCATCGGGACCATCCGGCGGTGTTCACCGTCGAAGCCGCCCGCGAGCACTGGGCCACCCTGCCCGGGCTGCCGGTCAAGAACCTGCTGCTCAAGGATGCCGGCGGCCGGCTCTGGCTGGTGGTGGCGCCGGCCGAAGACCCGGTCGATCTGAAGGCGCTGCCGAAGCGCATCGGCAGCAAGCGCCTCTCCTTCGCCGGACCGGCCGAGCTGGCCGCCACGCTGGCGGTGCAAGCCGGCTCGGTCACCCCGCTGGCCGTGGTGAACGACCGCGACCGGCGCGTCAGCATCGTGCTGGACAGCTCGCTCGCAGGCGCGGCCCGCATTCAGGTGCACCCGCTGGTGAACACCGCCACGATCGCGCTGGCCGGCACCGACGCGGTGCGGTTCCTGACCCATCATGGCCATCCGCCAGCGGTGGTGCAGCTGGAAGGGTAAGAAAGCAAGGCCAGCCCCCTGGGGCCGAAATGCCCTTGGCATCGGTTCATTCGGCACGCTGCGGAGGAGATGGATTTCACCGCGCAGCGCCAGAAACCTGATTGTTGCGATTAATTTGTCTGGCCGAAAGCAAAATATTACAAAATATGCGTCGAATGTTTGTTAATTGATTGTGGTTTCGTAGAGATTTGCTGTGTCTTATCATTTATTATGTCCGGGAATTCTTGAAGCGCCTCCCCGGGATTGGGTCTTTGCTCTCAACTTTTTTTCTTTTCCGAACCCGCCTGCCGGGCTAGACTGTTCCGCAATGAAGTGGAATGGTGCCATTTCATCCGGATCGATAGAGCAACGGCGAACCGTCGGACTAAGGAGGGTGCATCATGGCCAAGCGGTTGATCGTGACTGCAATCGTGTTCTCGTTGATTGTGAGTCCAGCCAGCGCCTGTAAAGGCGCCAAAGTGTTATTTTCAGATGATTTCCGGACAACTGATCCGGCGTGGCCGATTGATACGAATTCGTCGCTGGCCTCTATTGGTTCCGGGAAATTTACGGTTACACCCGATGCCAATGCCGGTAAATTTACTTCTTGGATATTCTTTTACAATGGGTCTCTCTTCGGAGATGCCGATATTTGTGCGACAGTCACTTTTCCAAATACGGATGGCGCCAAAGACGAAGTCGCAGGAATCGCATTCTGGGGCGTCGATGTCAGCAATGCCTATAGGTTCAATATAACTCCTGGAGGAGTTGCGTCGATCTCGCGGTTGCAGAACGGGAGACTGCTGCTTCCGGTTCCATGGCGTAAAGCCGACGCGGTAAAAGTAACGCCGGGCGCGGCGAACACACTCCGCGTCACTCTGAACGGCGCGAGTGTATCAACTTATATAAATGACAAGCTGTTTATCTCTATCAAAGGGCAACCCACAGACGGCGGCGGCCTGATCGGCCTCTCTGCCAGCAAGGGCGAACAAGCGTCGTTTCCCTTCGTGTTTACCGATCTGAAGGTTACCAATCTTCCGAAGGCTGATCTCAATTAAATCAGCATCTGCCGATCCGAATCAGGCCGCACCCGTTGCTGAACACCGCCACGGTCGGGCTGGCCCGCACCGGCGCGGTGCGGTTCCTGACCCGTCCAGGCCGCCCGCTGGCGGTGCTGCGGCGGGAGTGGCGAAGATGGATTTCGCCGCGTGGCGCCACAGACCCGATCCTTGCGATTAATTTGTTTAGCCTCGGAAAAATGTTGCGAGAAATGCACCGAATGTTCGTTCGCTGATTGCGGTAGCGTGGCGATTTTCCGCGTCTCGTTATTCTGTTTCGAGAAGAAATTATTGGCATACCGCCATGGGCCGGGTTTTTGCGCGCAACTTTTTGGCTTTTCTGAACCCGATTGCGGGGCTAGGCTGTTCCGCAATGAAGTGGGATGACGCCAGTTCATCCGGATCGATGAAGCAACAGTGAGATGTTGAACCGAGGTAGGGTGTATCATGACCAAGTGGTTGATCGTGGCTGCAATCGGGTTCTCGTTGATGACAAATCCAGCGAGCGCCTGTAAGGGCGCCAAAGTGCTATTTTCGGACGATTTCCGGGTAGCCGATCCAGCATGGGGGATTGATGCCGCACCCTCGGTGGGTTCCATTGGTTTCGGGAAATTCACGATTGCGCCTACTAACAGCGTTGCCGATTCTGGTTCAATTACCACATGGACATTCCTGTACAGCGGCTCTCTTTTTGGTGATGTCGATATTTGTGCGACAATCATTTTTCCAAATACTGACGCAGCTAAAGATCAAGTCGCGGGAATCGCATTTTGGGGCAGCGATATCAGTAATGTCTATAAGTTCAACATAAGTCCCGCCGGAACCGCATCTATCGTTCGGCGGCAGAACGGGAAAGCGATATTTCCGGTCGCATGGCGAAAGGCGGACGCAGTGAAGGTAACGCCAGGCGCGACAAACACGCTCCGCGTCACTCTGAATGGTACGAGTGCATCGACCTATATAAATGACAAACTGTTCATCACAATCAAAGGCCAACCGCCGGAAGGCGGCGCCCAGATAGGCTTCTCCGCCGGCAATGCCGAACACGCGTCGTTTCCCTTCGTGTTCACCGACCTGAAGGTTACTGATCTTCCTAAGTGAGTCCATCGACAGGCAGAAGGAGCCGCCGATCCAGCCGCTCTGCCACCGACGCCCGAAAACGCATCGGTTGCAAGGGCCTCTCCGCCGTCGTGCCGACGACGCGCTGCGCGACGGCGGGGTCCAGGGGCAGCGGCGCCCCTGGCCGTTACCCCAACCGCCGCACCACCGCCGCCGCGAAATCCGCGGTGGAGGCGGAGCCGCCGAGGTCGCGCGTGCGAATGTTATCCTGCATAAGCACCTGGTCGAGCGCCGCGCGCAGCCTTGTGTCGAGGTCGGGGCGTCCCGCGTGGTCCAGCATCATGGCGGCGGCCAGCAGCAGGGCCAGCGGGTTGGCGATGCCCTGGCCGGCGATGTCGGGGGCCGAGCCGTGCACCGCCTCGAAGATCGCCGCGTCCAGGCCGATATTGGCGCCGGGGGCCATGCCCAGGCCGCCGACCAGGCCGGCCATCTGATCGGACAGGATGTCGCCGAACAGGTTGGTGGTGACAATCACGTCGAACTGCCACGGGTTCAGCACGAGCTGCATGGCGCAGGCATCGACGATGCGTTCGTCGCATGCCACGCGGCCATCGTAGTCACCCGCCACATCGCGCGCGGCCTCCAGAAAGATGCCGGTGAGCGCCTTCAGCACATTCGCCTTGTGGACGATGGTGACATTGCGGCGCGCGTGCCGCACCGCGTAGTCGAAGGCATACTGGGCGATGCGCCGCGACCCGGCCTTGGTGTTCACCCCTGACGAAATCGCCACTGCCCTCGGGTCGTCGCCCACCGGGATGTAGTGCTCGAAAGCGACATACAGCCCTTCCAGGTTCTCGCGGATCAGCACCAGATCGATGTTCTCGTAGCGCCCGCCCGGTATCATCGTGCGGACCGGGCGAACATTGGCGTACAGCCCGAATTCCTCCCGCAGGCGCACGTTGACCGAGCGGAACCCACCGCCGACCGGCGTGGTGAGCGGCCCTTTCAGGGCCAGCCGGGTGCGGTGGATGCTGTCCAGCGTGGCCGGCGGCAGCGGGTCGGCGCAGGCGGCGATGCCGGCCAGCCCGCCCTGCTGCACGTCCCAGGCGAACGGGGCGCCGAGTGCGTCGAGAACCTGCACCACGGCGTCGGTGATTTCCGGGCCGATGCCATCTCCCGGGATCAGGGTCGCGGGAATTTGCGCGCCGTCGTGCTGGGCTGCCATCCGATGCCGTCTCCTGCGCCCCGGGAGCGGGGGCCGCCCGGCTGCATTCCCGAGCACGCGGCCGGCGTCAAGTCGCGGCGGCTGCCGCGGCGATTTTGGATCCGGGCGGCACAACCACGCCTTGCAAGCGTGGCTTTACGTTTGGTGCAGAATATACGGCACAACCTGATATTTTCATGATTGACTCACGTCCGATAATGGTGGAATAATCTGCCGCGGTCAGGAATTTGACTGGCCAGGAGGCGATTCTCACAATGCCACGACGCGTCACCGCCGAATGTCCCACGCCCGCCCGGTTCACCCGACCGGGACGGTGTCGCACCTGATCCGCCTGCGCAGAGCCGCCGCAAACCGGCCGGCCTGACCCGACCGGAGACCGCCCCGGAGACCGCAATGTCTCGCCTGCCCCCCGACCGATGCGCGCTTTCGCGGGCCTCTGCCCAGACTGGCGCTCACATCGCTGAGCGGGTGACGGCCGACCCGCTGCCCTGAACGGAGTCTCACCAATGAGCGCGATCGCAGGCGTCAATCCCGCGACCACCCATGAGCTGTTCGTCCTGGACGAGGATGTGCCCCGACCCACCCCTCTGCTCGGCTTCGCCGGCCTGGCCTGGTTCGCGGCCGCCACCCTGGTGCTGGCCTGGCCGGACGTGCAGGAAGTTGAACGCACCGAATTGCTCGGCACCCTCGCCGCCGGCATCGGCGGCCTGTTGCTGTTAACCTGGACGGTGGGCTGGATCGTCCCCTCGCTTGCCCGCCTCGGAAGCCACTGGGCGGCCTGGCTGGTGGTGCTGGCCGTGTGGCTGTCGGCCTGGGAGGTGGTCACGGCGAAGCTTGACGCGCTGCCGCTGCCCTTCTTCGCCTCGCCGCAAGCCTTCCTGGAGGTCTATACCGACGACTACGCCCGCCTGTTCGATTGCCTTTGGCGGTCGATGTTTCTGCATGCCAAGGGCTACGTGATCGGTTCGGCTTTGGGCTTCGTCTCAGGTGTGGCGCTGGGGATGTCGACCCGGATTGGCTACTGGGTGCATCCGGTGCTTCGCCTGATCGGTCCGCTGCCGGCCACGGCCTGGATTCCGCTGGCTTTCTTCATCTTCCCCAGCAGCGCCAGCGCCAGCGTGTTCCTGATCGGGCTGGCCTGCTGGTTCCCCACCACGGTACTGACCTGGTCGGGCGTGTCGGCCGTCTCAACCGCCTATTACGACGTCGCCCGCACGCTGGGCGCCAGCCAGCGTTTCCTGGTCCTGAAAGTGGCCATCCCGGCCGCCCTGCCGCACGTGTTCGTCGGCCTGTTCATGGGGCTCGGCTCGTCCTTCGCCGTGCTGGTGGTGGCCGAGATGCTCGGCGTAAAGGCCGGTCTCGGCTGGTATCTGCAATGGGCCCAGGGCTGGGCCGCCTACGCGAACATGTATGCCGATCTGTTCATCATGGCGCTGATGTGCTCGACCATGATCACCCTGCTGTTCCGCCTGCGCGACCGGTTGCTCGCCTGGCAGAAGGGGCTGGTGCAGTGGTGAGCGCCGCCCTCGAATTTGAACCGGACGCCGCCATTGCGGCGCCCGGGGGAGCCCCGGCGGGTGCGCGGCTGGATGTGCAGGGTGTCAGCCACGGCTACGTGCTGAACAAAGCAATCCTGCCGGTGCTGCACGATATCACGCTGCACGCCAATCCCGGTGATTTCATCGCCCTGCTCGGCGCCTCCGGCTGCGGCAAATCCACCCTGCTGCGGCTGGTGGCGGGGCTCGACCGGCCGCGCCGCGGCCGGCTGCAAGTGGATGGCGTGGAAATCACCCGGCCGGACCCGTCGCGCGTCATCATGTTCCAGGACCCCACTTTGTTCCCCTGGCGCACGGTCTGGAACAACGCGGCCCTCGGCCTGGAGGCGCGCGGCGAACTCAAGCACGGGCGTGCCCGGGTCGATGAAGTGCTGTCCCTGGTCGGACTGGACAATTTCCACCATGCCTATCCGCACCAGCTCTCCGGCGGCATGGCGCAGCGCGCGGCGCTTGCCCGGGCGCTGGTGAACGACCCGCGGCTGCTGCTGTTGGACGAGCCGCTGGGCAAGCTCGACAGCCTGACGCGGCTGACCATGCAGGGCGAGATCACCCGGCTGTGGCAGCAGCGCGGCTTCACCGTGCTGATGGTGACGCACGACGTTGAGGAGGCGCTGCACATGGCGCAGCGGGTCATCGTGTTCAGCGAAAGGCCGGCCCGCATCCGGGCCGACCTGCAGGTCGATCTGCCCTACCCACGCCGCCGCGACGACCCCGAACTGCTGCGCCTGCGCCGCGAGGCGCTCGGGCTGCTCGGATTGGAGTCGAGCTGGTAGATTAGGAAGCAAGGCCAGGGCTCTGCCCTGGCCTTGCTTCCTCACCCCAGCCCGCCCCAGACCGTCAGCCGGGCGGCGCCGTGCGCCCGGTCCGCCAGCATGGTGCCGGGCAGTTCGATCTCCTCGTCGCGGGCGGTCTCCGCCACCACGACCGCTCCGGGCGCGATCCAGCCGGCCCGGCCGAGCGCCGGCAACGCCGCCTGGACAAGACCCTGCCGATAGGGCGGGTCGAAGAAAATCAGCCTGCAGGGCCGGCCGGGCGGCGGCCTTGTCGCATCGGCGTCCAACACACTGGCGCGGTCGCCGGCCCGGCAGGCATCGATGTTGGCCCGCAGCACGGCGAGGGCCGCGCGGTCGCGTTCCAGGAAGCTGGCATGGGCCGCGCTGCGCGACAGGGCTTCCAGCCCCAGCGCGCCGGTGCCGGCAAAGACGTCCAGCACATCGGCGCCCTCCAGCAACTCGCGCCCGCCCCAGGGCGCGTGCAGCAGCATGTCGAACAGCGCCTGCCGCACGCGGTCGGCGGTGGGGCGCGTGGCAGCGCCGGGCGGAGCGGCGAGGCCGCGGCCTCGCCAGGCGCCGGCGACGATCCGCACCGTTATGGCTTCTCCGCCGGCAACTGCTCGCGCAGCACTTTCCCCGACACTTCCTCCACCGCCCCCCGCTCCAGCTGGCCCAACTGGAACGGCCCGTAGCTCACCCGGATCAGCCGCGAGACCTGCAGGCCCAGATGCGCCATGATTTTCCGCACCTCGCGGTTGCGGCCTTCGCGCAGCCCGATCGTCAGCCAGCAATTATCGCCCTTGCGGCTGTCCAGCCCGGCCTCGATCGGGCCATAGCGCACCCCGTCCACCGTCACGCCCTTGGCCAGCGCGGTCAGCGCCTTCGGATCGACCGCACCGAACACCCGCACCCGGTAGCGCCGGATCCAACCGGTCGATGGCAGTTCCAGGCGACGGGCCAGCGCCCCGTCATTGGTCAGCAGCAGCAGCCCCTCGCTGTTGAGATCGAGCCGGCCAATGCTGACCACCCGCGGCAGCTGCGGCGGCAGCTTCTGGAACACGGTGGGCCGGCCCTCAGGGTCGCGATGCGTGGTCATCAGGCCGTCGGGCTTGTGGTAGCGCCACAGCCTGGTGCGCTCCGGCGGATCGGCCAACTTGCCGTCCACCACCACCAGATCGCCGGCGGTGACGAAGGTGGCGGGGTGGGTCACCACCTCGTTGTTGAGCTTCACCCGCCCCTCGGCCACCATGCGCTCGGCATCACGCCGGCTGGCGACACCGGCGCGGGACAGCCATTTGGCGATGCGCTCGCCGGAAGGAGGGGCGCCAGAAGGAGGGGGGCCATCGGGGGGGGGGGCCGGCGGGCGGGTTGCTCATCCGCGGGCGGCCGCGACCAGGGCGGCGAAGATGCGCGCATCACCGGGGTCGATCAGGAACTCGGGATGCCATTGCACGCCCAGGCAGAACCGGAAGGCCGGGTCTTCGATGCCCTCGATCACCCCGTCCTCGGCCACCGCATTGACCACGCCGCGCAACCCGGGGTTGAGCACCGCCTGGTGGTGGGAGGAGTTCACCTGCATTTCCGACGCCCCGACGATGCGGTGCAACAGCGTGCCCGGAATGATATCCACCGCATGCCCGGGCTCGTGCCGCGGGTTGGGCTGCTCGTGCGCCAGGGCGTCGGGGACGGTGTCCGGAATGTGCTGGATCAGCGAGCCGCCGAGCACGACGGCCAGCAATTGCTGGCCGCCGCAGATGCCCAGCACCGGCAGGTTGCGTTGCAGCGCGCCGCGCAGCAGCGCCAGTTCGGCCGCGGTGCGGCCCTCCTTCAGGGTGACCGTGTCGTGCCGGGTGCGGTCGCCATACAGCGCCGGATCGACGTCGAAGGCCCCGCCGGTGACCACCAGGGCATCGATGCAGTCGAGGAAGTCGGCGGCCAGGGCAGGCAGATGCGGCAGCGCCAGGGGGATACCACCAGCGCCGGCAATGACATCGGCATAGTTGGTGCGCAGCGCGTACCAGGGATAGGTCGCGTAGCCGCCCGGCTTCTCGGCATCCAGGGTGACACCGATGACGGGTTTTTTCGGGTTGCTCATATGCCCTTGCTAGCCCTGTGCGCCGGGTGCGGGCAAGAAGCGCCGCATGACGCCGATGGAGATTGCGCTGGAGCAAGCCCGGCTCGCCGCCACCCGCGGCGAAGTGCCGGTGGGCGCGGTGGTGCTCGGCGCGGACGGCGCGGTGCTGGCACGCGCCGGCAACCGCTGCGAGGAACTGGCCGACCCGACGGCGCACGCGGAACTGCTCGCCCTGCGGGCGGTTGCGGCGGCGCGGCGGGAGCCGAGGCTGCCCGATTGCGACCTGGTGGTGACGCTGGAGCCCTGTCCGCTGTGTGCCGCCGCGATCAGCCTGTTCCGGGTGCGCCGGCTGGTGTTCGGCGCCTACGACCCGAAAGGCGGCGGGGTGGAGCACGGGCCGCGCCTGTTTGACGCGCCGGGCTGCCTGCACCGCCCGGAAGTGGTCGGCGGCGTGCGCGAGCGCGAGGCGGCGGTGCTGCTGCGGGACTTCTTCAGGCCGCTCCGGCCCGGGTGATGCCGCGACTCCGTGGGGATCAAAGGCGCGCGATGCCGGCGCTTGTGAAGCCACAAGCTTGCGAAAGAAGGTCTGCTGATCTAATTCGCTTTTTCAACATCATTTGTCTGGAACGGTCCGCGCAGCCGCGGAAGCTTGGCGGCCACCGGCCACCTCCTGTAGGCAGAGCCTGAGAAGGTGATGCCCCCACCCCAAAACGAGGACGGCGCATGTCGTATGAATACGAGGACCTGAATGACTGGCGCGCCGCCCTGAACCATCCCGCGATGGTCGTGGCGCTGCGGCTCGCCAAAATGGTCGCACGGGGGGTGGTGCTGTTCGTCTTTTCCTTCGTCGAGATCCTGGCTGAACTACTCGCCCCGGTCGTGCTGATTGGTGGGATCGGCTGGGCGCTGCTGCCGGGCGTGCTATCGATGGCGACGCCTGAGGGTCAGGCGCACGACGTGCTGAGCAATGTAGTGCAATCCATTCCAAGGGAAATCCATTTCGGCCACGTGGCGCTGACGCCGACGGCTTTGATCGTGGACGGGTTGCTTCTCATCGCCGTCGTGGCCCTGTGCCGCACCTTGCAGGTCATCATCAGCACCGAGGGCTGACGGCGAAGCCCCCGGGTCGCGCATTTCCGTCGGGCGGACCGGAAACGGCCGGTTCCTTACCCCGCCCCCAGCGCCCGCCAGCCGATGTCGCGGCGGCAGAACCCCTCCGGCCAGTCGATCGCCGCCACGGCCTGATAGGCCGCGTCGCGTGCCGCCTGGAGATCAGGGCCGGTCGCGCATACCGTCAGCACGCGCCCGCCGGCCGCCACCAGCCGCCCGTTGAGGCGTTGAGTCGCCGCCTGGAACACGGTCACGCCCGGCATCGCGGCGGCGCACTCCAGCCCGCGAATCCCGGTGCCCTTCACCGGATCGCCCGGGTAGCCGCGCGCCGCCATCACCACGGCGATGGCAACCTCATCGCGCCAGCGGAGCGAAAACTGCGCGAGGTCACCGTTGCAGGCGGCGAGCAGGGCGGGCAGCAGGTCGGACTGCAAGCGCAGCAGCACCGCCTGGCATTCCGGATCGCCGAAGCGGGCGTTGAATTCGATCAGCTTCGGCCCGTCCGCCGTCATCATCAGCCCGGCGAACAGGATGCCGCGGAACGGCGTGCCCTGGCGCGCCAGCTCGGCCAGGGCCGGGCGGACGATGCGCGCCATCGCCGCTTCGGCCAGCGCCGGCGACAGCGCCGGCGGTGGCGAATAGGCGCCCATGCCGCCGGTATTCGGCCCGGTATCGCCCTCGCCCACCCGTTTGTGGTCCTGTGCCGCCCCCAGCGGCAGGGCGGTTACGCCGTCGCACAGCGCGAACAGGCTGACCTCCTCGCCTTCCAGGCACTCCTCGATCACCACCGACCGCCCGGCCTCGCCCAGCGCGTCACGGTCCATGAACGCGGCGATCGCCTCCTCGGCTTCGGCGACGCTGGTGGCCACCACCACGCCCTTACCGGCCGCCAGCCCGTCCGCCTTCACCACGATTGGCGCGCCGCGGCGGCGGACGAATTCGCGCGCGGCGTGGGCATCGTCGAAACGTTCCCACAGGGCGGTCGGGATGCCGGCGGCGTCGCAGATTTCCTTGGTGAAGCTCTTGCTGCCCTCGATCCGCGCCGCCGCCGCCGAGGGGCCGCAGCAGGCGATGCCGGCCGCCCCCATGGCATCGGCGATGCCCGCCACCAGCGGTGCCTCCGGCCCGGGCAGCACCAGATCGACGGCGTTTTCGACCGCGAATTGCACGAGGGAAGAAAAATCGAGAGCGCCGATCGGCAGGTTCTCGGCGAATTCGGCGGTGCCGGCATTGCCCGGCGCGCACCAGAGTTTCGCAAGCAGGGGGCTTGCCGCCAGCGCCCAACACAGCGCGTGCTCGCGCCCGCCCGATCCGATCACCAGCACCCGCATGCCACCCTCCTTCAAGCGGCGCCGCCTGTAGCATAGGCTGGCGGCATGAGCGACACGCCCCCCCGCCCGGCCGCCCCCCCGTTGGCAAGCAACATCCCCGAATACACCGTCTCGGAAATCTCCGGCGCGGTGAAGCGCACGTTGGAGGGCGCCTTCGGACGCGTCCGCGTGCGCGGCGAGATCACCGAACTGAAACGCTACCCGTCCGGCCACATCTATCTGTCGCTGAAGGACGAGGGCGGCAAGATCGCCGCAGTGGTGTGGAAATCCGCGGTCTCCCGGCTGGGGCTGGAGCCGGAGAACGGCGTCGAGGTGATCGCCCAGGGGCGGATCACGGCATACGGTGAGCGTTCAACCTACCAGCTGGTGATCGAGCGGCTGGAATATGCCGGCGTTGGCGCGCTGCTGGCGCGCATCGAGGCGCTGCGGCTGCGGCTGACCGAGGAGGGATTGTTCGACGCCGCCCGCAAGCAGCCGATCCCGCTGCTGCCGCGCGTGGTCGGGGTGGTGACCAGCGAGCGCGGGGCGGTGATCCAGGACATCCGCACCACCATCCTGCGCCGCTTTCCCCGGCCCATCCTGCTCTGGCCGGTGCCGGTGCAGGGCGAGGGCGCGGCCCAGCAGATCGCCGCCGCCATCCGCGGCTTCGACGCGCTGGTGGAAGGCGGTCCCGTGCCGCGCCCCGATGTGCTGATCGTGGCGCGCGGCGGCGGCAGTCTGGAAGACCTGATGGCCTTCAACGAGGAAGTGGTGGTGCGCGCCGTCGCCGCCTGCCGCATCCCGCTGATCTCCGCGGTCGGGCACGAGACCGACACCACGCTGATCGATTTCGCCTCCGACCGGCGCGCGCCCACCCCCACCGCCGCCGCCGAAATGGCGGTGCCCGCGCGCGTCGAGCTGGCCGCCGACATCGCCCAGAAAGCAGCCCGGCTGATCGGGGCGCTGAACCGGCTGACCCAGGAGTGCCGGCTGCGACTGCAGCGCGCCGAACGGGGCTTGCCCGATCTGCCTTCCCTGGTCGGCACTGCGCGCCAGAGCCTGGACGACCGCGCCGCCAGACTGCTGATGGCGCTGCCCAACCTGGTGCAAGCGCGCCGCGCCGCGCTCGTGGATGTGGAGCGGCACCTGCCGGCGCCCTGGCAGATCATCGAGGCGCGCCGCAATGCCGTCGCACTGCTGGCGCAGCGGCTGCGGTCGGGGCTGCAGCATGTCGCCGCCCAGCGCCGCGCCGGGGCGGCGCAAATCATCCACCGGCTGACCGCGGCACCGCTGCGCGCGTCCCTGCGCGAGGCGGGCTCGCGGCTGGACGGAATGGCCGGCCGCCTGGAGGCAATCTCGCCGGAAGCCGTGCTGAAACGCGGTTTTGTCCTTGTGTTCGACCGGAACGGCGCGCCGGTTGCCACCGCCGGTGCCGTGAAGCCGGGAGCGGAGCTGCGGCTGCACTTTGCCGACGGCGATGTGCGGGCGGTGGCCGGCGGCAGCGGCAAACAGCGGCAGGGCAGTCTGCCGCTGTAGCCTGTGGGTCCGACCGCTGGCAGCCGGAGCGGAGCACTACGCGCGGCGCACATAAAAACGGCCCGGCGAGCGATCGCCGGGCCGTGCGCACACATGGTGCGTCTGAGTTGGGCGGTCCAACCAGCATCCATGATGCCGGGGGATCGCCTGGGGGAACTCATCGACGGCATATCCGAAAGTGCCGTCATGTTCAGTATTTCGGGAGACCTGGCGCCTGGGGCTGCCCTCTGCCTGCAAACCGGAATACCTTGCGTTCTGTGGTCTGTCCTGATTCCTCTGTCTGTTCATGATCGGCGCGGTGAGGAAACATCCTGCTGCGTGCCGTTCCGGTTTCGTCCGGTGTGGCCCAACATGGCGCATTGAAACGGGTTGCGCGTTGATCGAAATCAAACGGGTTGGTTACCAAACGGTTTTGCCGATCCGGGTGTCAAGGTCGATTGACACAAATACAGATCGCTCTGACACGACACATTCCCGATCATTGCGCCGCGGCTTGCAGCATGATCCCCTCATGATGGCACGAAATAAACGGCGAGCTTGACCAAATGCCTGTGAATATTACCAATTTTCTTTATGTATTGATTATATTTTGAATTTCGAATATTTTACAGCGGCATTTCATTGACTGACAACGTGGGCAATTTACTTGGGAATGCACGCCAATGGAACGCAGGAGACACGATCCTGGACCGCTCATCACAGTTTTGTGTGGGCAGGCGTCAAAAAAATCGTACGTCAATTCTGCATTACACTTCCATCGATCATCCCTCGCAGCCGCGTCCTGTCGCGCCCTGACCGTTTCGCCCGCTGACCGTCAGGCGGCAAGGCGGAGGCGCCGGGCTGACCCGACCGCTGTGCGCTTGGGCACGGTCAGGATTCTGGTCCATTCTGCCGCCGCCCCAACGCAGGAGGCGATGATGCCCACCGTTCCCGTGAAGCTGCTGACCGTGGTTGCCGAATCGGTGCTGGCCGACCGGCTGAGCCGCGCCATCCTGGCGGCGGGAGCGCTCGGCTTTACCCTCACCCCCGCCAGGGGGGTCGGCGCGCGCAGCCTGCGTTCCAAGACGCTCGGCGGCGACAATGTCCGCATCGAGGTCATCGCGATCGAACCGACCGCGCGGAAATTGCTGCCGATGCTGGTGGATGAGTGGTTCCCGCGCTGCGCCGTGGTGGCCTGGCTGTCCGATGTCGAGGTGGTGCGCGGCGAAAAATACGCCGGACCGGCGCCGTAGGGCCGGCAGGCAAGGCCGCTACCCGCGCGCCGCCCGCTCGGCGGCATCGGCTGCGTCGGCGAAGCGTTCCTGCAGCCAGGCATTCTCCACCCGCAGCCCGGCGGCCACGTCGCGCGCCCATTGCACGTATTCCAGCCGGCGCGACATGCCCCAGTTGGCCGGCGGGCTGACCGCCATGGTCGCCAGATTGCTGGTCTTGTCCGCCAGCTTGAGAAGCGCGGCACGCGGCGACTTCTCCGCCGCGTGTTCGACCTGCAGGCGCTTGCGCTGCTCCTTGGGCAGCGATTTGTCATCGGTCGCTTCCATCACCAGGGCGGCCACGTCCTCGCCGAACTCCTGGGCGATGGCGGCGCGGCTGACCGGCTGGTCCTCGATGGCGTCGTGCAGCAGGGCGGCGACCACCAGGTTAGGATCGTGCCCGCCAGTGGCTTCGGCGACCAGGCGGGCAACCTCCAGCAGGTGATTGATGTAGGGCTCCTGTGCGGTGCCCTTGCGGCGCTGGGCGCTGTGCCAGTGGGCGGCCCGTTCGGCGGCCTTCAGCACGGTGGTCAGGGTGTTCAGAACATGTCTCCCGGCCGCCGCCCGGGCGGGCAATCACCCCACCCGCAGCAGGCGCGGCCCTTGTGCACGAAGCCATTCCACCGCCGCCACGGTGTGCGGCGTGAGGTCCGCCACCAGGGCCCAAAAGCGCGGGCCATGGTTCATGTGGCGCAGATGCGCCACCTCGTGCGCTGCCACGTAGTCCTGCACGAAGCGCGGCGCCATCGTCAGCCGCCAGGAAAACGACAGGTTGCGGTTGGCGGCGCAACTGCCCCAGCGGCTGCGGGTATCCTTCACCGCCACCCGGCGCGGCTGCACCTGGGCGGCCTCCGCCTTGGCGGCCACCAGCGCCGACATGCCCCGGCGGGCTTCGGCGCGGAAGAAGTCCGCCACCCGGCGGGGCAGGAACGCGGCATCGCCGGTGACCAGGATCTCGCCCTCCTCCACCCAAACCACCCCGCGGGCTGCCGGCATGTGGCGGATGCGATGGTCGATGCCGTGCAGCGGCACCAGGGCGCCATCGGCGAAGGGGATGGCGCCGGGCAACGCGGCCAAGCGCTCGGCCACCCACTTGGCGTGGTCCATCAGCAGCGCCATGCCCGCCATTCGCCCGGCACGGGGCGGCAGCGTGACCACCACGGCACCGCCGCGCGGGTCGATCCGCAGGCTCACGCGACGCGCCCGCCGGCTGCGCCGCCACTCGACCCGCGCCGGGCCGCCCGGGAGCGAGAGAATTTCTGAACTTGCAGAATTCATCACGCGCAGAGTGGCAAGTCTTGCGGGTGCTAGCAATGACTTCCGTGTGCTTGGAAGACAATTAAGGAAGGCCAGGGCTCTGCCCTGGACCTGCCAAGGGCCGAGAGGCCCTTGGAACCCATTCCCTTAAGTGAAGGGGTCCAGGGGCAGAGCCCCTGGCCTTGCCTTACTCCGCCACCAGCGTCACGCCGCACGCATCGAACGCGGCAAACAGTCTCGCCTCCTGGTCTGCCGACAGCTTCAGAAGCGGCGGGCGGATATTGAGCCAGGACGGATCGCCCGTGTGGCGCGCCACCAGCGCCTTCAGCCCCGGGATCAGCGCGGTCGAGGTTACCGCGTGGCGGATCGCCGACAGCGTTACCTGCGCGTCCGCCCCGGCCTGGCGGTCCCAGTTCTGGCAGACCAGCGCCGATACCGCGCTGCCCACATTGGCGGCGGCGGTGACGCAGCCCGCGCCGCCCTCCTGCAACAGGGCGTGCAACGCGCTGTCGTCGCCGCAATACACCTCGAATCCGTCGCGGGCGTAGTGCTCGGCATACAGCCGCGTGTTGGAAAAATCGCCGCTGGAATCCTTGATGCCCTTCACCTTGCCCGGATAGGCTCGCAGCAGGCGCCCGATCAGGTCGAGGTCGAACGGCACCGCCGACTGGGCCGGGAAATGATACAGATAAATGCCGATGTCGCCGCCGACGCGCTGGATCACCTCGCTGAAATAGGCGAACAGACCGTCATCGGAGGGGTTCTTGTAGAAGAAGGGCGGCAGCAGCAGGGCGCCGCGGCAGCCCAGTTCCCCGGCCCGCCGGGTCAGCAGCACGGTGTCGGTCAGCGCCGTGGTGCCGGTGCCGGGCAGCATGCGCGTGGCCGGGATGCCGCGCTCGGCCAGCCCCTCCATCACCGAAAGGCGCTCGGCGATGCCCAGGCTGTTGGCCTCGCCGGTGGTGCCCAGCACGGCCAGCCCGTTGCAGCCATTGGCCAGCAGCCAAGTGCCGTGCCGCGCCATGCGGTCGAGGTCCACCGACAGGTCGTGGTTCATGGGGGTCAGCACGGCCGCGTTCACGCCGGCGAACAGGGCATCGCGCATCATGGCGGCAGTTCCTCCGTGGTGGACTTCGCGTCGGGCTGGACCGGCCGGGCACGCGGCACGCGGCCGGGCCACGCGACGATATGGCACTCCAGCGCGCCGGCCTGCCGTTCGCTGACCGCACGGCCCTGCACCGAGACGCCGGCGCGGTGCACCGTCTCGGGGTCGCCCGAGACCAGGGGATGCCACCAAGCCAGGTCACGGCCCTCGGCGAGGCGGCGATAAGCGCAGGACGGCGGCAGCCAGTCGATCTCAGCCAGCACTTTCGGCGTCAGGCTGACGCAGTCCGGCACCCGGCGGCGGCGGCGGGCGTAATCGCTGCAGCGGCAGGAGTCGAGGTCGAGCAGGCGGCAGGCGACGTTGGTGAAGCTGAGAGCGCCGGTGTCCTCGTAGCGCAGCTTGTGCAGGCAGCAACGGCCGCAGCCGTCGCACAGGCTCTCCCACTCCTCGCGTGTCATCTCGTCGAGGCGGCGGGTCTTCCAGAACGGAGCGGTGCGCGGCATGCCTGGGCAGATTACGCCAGCACCGTCATTCCTGCTACTCGCCAGAACCTGCTACTCGCCCGAGAAGCGACCCATCACCTCGCGCAGCGGCTGGGCGCCGGGATTGCTGCCCTCGCCCTGCAGCACGATTTGCTGGGCGCCGATCGGGTGGCCGTAATAGGCCTCGTTCCAGTCGCTGCGCACGCCGATCAGGCTGCCATCCAGCGCCACCCCGATGAACAAGCCGCGGGCACGCGAGAAGGCGACAATGTCGGCATTGAAGGCCGCGGTGGTGGAGCCCTGCACGCCTGCGCCGAGGGTGGCAAAGGCGACCCCGGCATCGGCGCCGATCTTGAACTGGCTGTCCAGCAGGGCATGCAGCCCCTTCTCGGTCAGCACGATGAACAGAATCTCGGAATCCTGGATGCCGATCTGCAGGCCGAAACTGCCGCTGCCCATGCCGTAGAAGGCGGGCGCGGTCCAACCGGTCTGCAACCGCCCGACCATGACGCAGCCGCCGCCCTGGCCGCCGAGGAAGAAACCGGCCTTGAACACGCGCGGGCAGATCAACGCCCCGCGGGCGCGGCGGATCAGGCTGCGGCCATCGCCGGAACCGCCCTCGCCTAGCATCTCCTGCACGGCCAGGGTGGCGCGGTCCACCAGCGTCTGCTGTTCGGTCTGCGCCCGCGCGGCCAGCGGCGACAGAGCCAGCACGGCGGCAAGCATGGCAACGAGGGGTCGGGTCATGGGGCTGCATTTCCCGGGCTTGGGATCATGGTGACGTCGGGGAGCGAATGGACGCCGCACTGTGCGGCGACGGGAGGTTGGCGGGCAAGCTTGATGTCGGGTGGCAGGCGATAGGTCAGCGGCGCCGCGCCCGGACGCGGCCTTCACGGCGCCGGGGAAGGTTCCGTCTCGTCGCCGGCGCGCGCCGGCCCGAGCGTACGTATCGACGATCCGCCACGCGGCGGCAGGACCAGGGTGCGAACCGGCGCCTCCTCGGCGGGCGGTGGCGGCGGGGCGGGCGGATTCCAGCCAAAGGCACGCAGCAATTCGGTATCGGTCAGCGCCCGCGTGGCCCGGCGCGGGTCCGGCGCGGCCAGCACCTTCATCTGCACATAGAGCCGGCCGAAGCCGAGCGAATGGCGCTTTTCCAACGCCGCGTTCGCCGCGGCAAACAGCAGCCGCGCCAGCGAGGTGAACACATACACCAGCCCGCAACTCAGCGCTGCCAGGATGGCCGAGCGCAACGTCCACAGCACCACCCCCTGCCAGGCGGCGGCCTCCTGGGTGGCATGGTCGGCGGCGGCACCGGTCAGCCAGACCAGCGCCACCACGGCCACCACCACGTCCATCAGCACGCAGCCGGCAGCGCCGATGCCGCACCACAGGGCGCGCTGGCGAAGCTGGATCTGGGCCTTCTCGACAAACACGTTGAGCGCCGCGATTTCGGCGGTGGCGGTGGGATCGACCTGGGCGCCTGGCTTGGTGGTCTGGCTCGCCTTCTCGAAGCTCTTGCGGGCGAAGCGGTAGAGTTCGTCGTTCTCCTCGACGCCGGCGCGCACCTGGTCGGAGCCGGTGGTGTGCAGCAGGCGGTCGCGCGCCCGGATGATCCAACCGGGCGGACCGGCCACCGCCGCCCAGACAGGCAGACCCACAACGACCAGCAGAAGCAGCAGCGTCGCCGTTGTCATCGCATTTTCCCGGAGCTTTAAGGATGCGCGCGCGGTTTGATCATCACAATTGATACCGGAGGCCGGCTTCGGCCACAACCTCGCGGCATTACACCGCCTCGGCAAGCAGATGCGTCACCCGCGCGCCGGTGCCGGCATGGATCAGGCCGGCCAGGATGTCGCGGTGGCACATTTTGTGGTCGCGCTCGAAGCAGAGCAGGCAAGCAGGCGATTCGCGGCTGATCGCCACCGCGCGCGCCAGCTCGGCCTGCGGCTCCGGCGCCTGCATGTGGGCGTCGAAGATGCGGTGCATGCTGGCCGCATCGCCCCGCCGCGCCGCCTCGCGGCCTGGCTTGGGCGTGCCGAGCGCGCGCAGATGGGTGTAATGCAGCCCCGCCGCCAATGCCGCCGCCTCCAACTGGCGGCGGGAGAAGCCGGGCTTGCGGGAACTCGGCACCGCACGCACGTCCACCAGATGAGCGACCCCGGCCTGTTGCAGCGCCGCGATGACGCGGTCCACCGTGGTGCCCTCGTAGCCGATCGTAAAAAGTCCGGGCGTAAAGAGTCCGGGCGTGCTCACTGGCGGGGCAGTTCCACGCCGCCGCCCTCCCCGGGACCGCCGCGCTGCAGCATGCAGCGTTGAACCGCCTGACGCTTCGCTGCCGCCAGCCGCTGGTTCCAGGCCAGTGACGCGTAGTTTACCGATCCGGCGGCGGTGGCCAACACGTCCTTGACCAGGGGATCGTCGAAGGCGGCGCGTTCGCACTCGCCGCGCAGCGTATCGGCCGAAGTGTTGTTATAGACAGCATAGGGGCGGCTGAACGGCTTGCTGACGCAGCCGGCGATCAGCAGCAGACCGGCGAGAAGCAGAAAAAATCTCATGGTGCCGCCATCCAGTCCTCGATCAGCCGCCGGGCGATGCTGTCCGGGCGCGGCAGGCTGAAACCGTGCGCCTGGGGGTCGCGGATCTGCGCGCGGGAAAACCAGCGCGCGTCCTGCAATTCGGTCGGGTCGATGGTGATCTCCTCCGAGAGCGCTTCGGCATGGAAGCCCAGCATGATACTGGCCGGGAAAGGCCAGGGCTGGCTGCTGTGATAGTGCACCCGCCCCACCCGCACGCCGGACTCCTCCGCCACCTCGCGCGCCACCGCCTCCTCCAGGCTTTCGCCCGGCTCCACGAAGCCGGCCAGGGTCGAATACATCGTGCTGGCCGGGAAGCGGCTGGAATGGCCGAGCAGGGCGCAGTCGCCACGGTACACCAGCATGATGACGGCCGGGTCGGTGCGCGGGAAATGGCTGGCCTCGCACGCCGTGCAGTGCATCAGGTGGCCGGCGCTGCGCGCCTCGCAGGGCGCACCGCAGACACCGCAGAAGCGGTGGCGGCTGCGCCAGTGCAGCAGCCCGCGCGCATGCGCAAGCACCGAGGCGTCGGCGCCGGGCAGCACGCCGGCCACCGCCCGCAGATCGATGAAGCTGCCGGGTTCGCCCGGCAGCAGCGACAGCGGGTCCTCGGCGGCACTGATGTCCACGGCGAACACGGGATGCTCGCCCTGCAGCCCGAGGAAGGCCCACGCACCGCCGACCGCCTCACCCGGCCGGCGCAGCAAGGCAGCCGCGGCGCCGTAAAGGAACACCGCCTCCGGCCGGCCCGTCTCCACCGCGCGCATCAGGTTGCGGCTGCGCCAGACCGGCACGAACAGTGTTTCCGCATGATCCAGGGCGGCGGCGACCCAGACCGCATCCTCGCGCCGCCCGGCCGCGCGGTCGAGCAGGCTGCCCGTGTACGTGTTGGGTCGGGTGGCGAGGATCGGGGTCACGGGGAATCCATCGGGCGAAGCAGCCGCACGACCCTGCCACGCGGTTCGTGCACCGGCAACCTTGCGCCCGGACGCAGGATGGATGATATGTGTCCGCGGGAGGTCGGCGGCGGACGGGCGCCTCGCCAACCCGGTCAGGTCCGGAAGGAAGCAGCCGCAACGAGTTTCCGCTCGGGTCGTTTGTCCGGCCTCCCACCCGCCCTCCCCTTTGACCCTGAGGCCGCCGCGGCGGCCGGAGCCCGGCCCCGCGCATGTCCGGCCTGTTCCAGGACGACCCGCCCCCGGCCGACGCCCTGCCCCCACCGCCCGCCGGACCGGGGCTGTTCGGCGAGGCCCTGCCCGCAGCGCCCCCCGCGGCGGCGCCCTATCGGGTGCTGGCGCGGAAATACCGCCCGACCAGCTTCAACGACATGATCGGCCAGGAGGCGATGGTGCGCACGCTGCGCAACGCCTTCGCCGCCGGCCGGGTGGCGCATGCTTTCATGCTCACCGGCGTGCGCGGAGTGGGCAAGACCACCACCGCCCGCATCATCGCCCGCGCGCTCAACTGCATCGGCCCGGACGGCAGCGGCGGCCCCACGGTGGACCCGTGCGGCGTGTGTCCAAACTGCACCGCCATCCTGGCCGACCGACATCCCGACGTGACCGAACTGGACGCCGCTTCCAACAACGGCATCGACGAGGTGCGCGCCATCGTCGATGCGGTGCGCTTCCGCCCCATGCAGGCGCGCACCCGCGTGTTCATCCTCGACGAAGTGCACATGCTGTCGAAGCCGGCCTTCAACGCGTTGCTGAAAACGCTGGAAGAGCCGCCGCCGCATGTGAAGTTCGTGTTCGCCACCACCGAAATCCGCCGCGTGCCGGTGACCGTGCTGTCGCGCTGCCAGCGGTTTGACCTGCGCCGCATCTCGGTGGCCGAACTGTCCGCCCATTTCGCCGCCATCGTGGCGAAGGAGGGCGTCGCCGTTACGACCGAGGCGCTGACCATGATCGCCCGCGCGGCCGACGGCTCGGCGCGCGACGGGCTGTCGCTGCTCGACCAGGCGATTGCCCAGGCGGAACCGGGGGTGCCGATCGGCGCGGATATGGTTGCCGACATGCTGGGGCTGGCCGATCGGGCATCGGTGTTCGACCTGTTCGAGGCGCTGATGGCAGGCAAGCCGGCCGATGTGCTGGCCGTCACCGACCGCGCCTACGCCCACGGTGCCGACCTCGGCGTGCTGCTGCAGGATTTGCTGGACCTGGTGCACACGCTGTCGCGGCTGAAATCGGTGCCGGCCCTGCGCGAGTCGGCCGAGTTGCCGGAAGCCGAACGCACAAGGGGCGCGGCCCTCGCCGAACGCCTGTCAATGGCTACCCTGGGACGGGCCTGGCAGATGCTGCTGAAGGGCATCGGCGAGGTGGAGGCGGCGCCGGACCGGCGGGCGGCGGCCGAGATGGTGCTGATCCGGCTGTGCCATGTGGCCGAGCTGCCGTCGCCGGGCGAACTGGTGCGCCGCCTGTCGCAGCTGCCACCAGCGGCGTCGGGTGCCAATTCACCTGCCCCGGGGGCGCCCGGCCCCGCTACGCCGCGCGCGTGGGCGCCGCCATCCGGCAATGGCGGGCCAGCGCGTGCTGTCGCCAATGGGGGCGCGGTGGCGGCTGCGGCCCCCGCATCGGCGCCGCAACTGGCAGGCTTCCGCGACGTCGCCGCCCTGGTGGCCGAGCGCCGCGACCCGATCCTGCACGGCCACCTCGTGCACTCCGTCCATCTGGTGCGCTTCGCCCCGCCGGTGATCGAGCTGCGCCCCGAGCCCGACGCCCCGCGCGACCTCGCCGCCCGCCTGGCCGCGGTGCTGACGGACGCCACCGGCACGCGCTGGACCATCGCGCTGTCGGCGGCACCGGGCGAGCCGACGCTGGCCGACCAGGGCAGCGCCGCCGATAGCGCCCGCCGGGTCGCCGCCGCGGCGCATCCGCTGGTGCGGGCCATTCTGGAGGCCTTTCCCGGCGCGCGCATCGAGGCGGTGCACGACGCCCGTGCCGACGCCTATGGGCTTACCGCAGAGCCGGTGCTCGGCGGGCAGGCCGAATTCGACGGCCCTGAATTTGCCCCACCAGATGCCGAGTTTGTCGACGCCGACTTCGTGGACGCCGGGTTCGCGGACGGCCCCCCCCGATGATTGGGAGAACTGACCGATGAAGAACATCGCCGGCCTGATGAAGCAGGCTGCCCAGATGCAGAAGAAGATGGAGGAGATGCAGGTCGCGCTGGAATCCACCACGCACGAGGGCGTGGCCGGTGCCGGCATGGTCGCGGTTACGCTCAGCGGCAAGGGCGAGCTGAGGGCGGTGCGCATCGACCCCAAGCTGGCCGACCCGAACGAGATGGAGTTGCTGCAGGACCTGCTGGTGGCCGCCCACGCCGATGCGCGCCGCAAGCTGGAGGCGGCGGCCTCGGAGGAGATGCAGAAGGTCACCGGCGGTCTCAACCTGCCGGCCGGCATGAAGCTGCCGTTCTGACCGGCGGGAGTCCCGGTCACGGGCGCCGCGGCGCCGGACAAAGATGGGCGGCCCCGAAGTCGAACGCCTGATCGGATTGCTGGCGAAGCTGCCGGGCCTCGGCCCGCGCAGCGCGCGCCGGGCGGCGTTGCGCCTGCTGCAGCAACCCGAGACCCGCATGCTGCCGCTGGCGGCGGCGCTGGCCGAAGCGGCGCGCGCGGTGCGGCCGTGCGGCCAGTGCGGCAACCTGGACAGCCGTGACCCCTGCTCGATCTGCGCCGACCCGCACCGCGACCGCTCGGTCGTCTGCGTGGTCGAGGGCGTGGGCGATTTGTGGGCGCTGGAGCGGGCGCATGTGCACCAGGGGCTGTACCACGTGCTCGGCGGCACGTTGTCGGCGCTGGCCGGCACGCGGCCGGAGGACCTCAACATCGCTCCGCTGCTGGCGCGCGTGGCCGACGGGGGCGTGGCGGAGGTCATTCTCGCGCTGGGTGCCACGGTGGACGGCGCCACCACGGCGCATTGGCTGACCGACCGGCTGAAGCCGTTCGGCGTGATCGTCAGCCGCGTGGCCCAAGGCGTGCCGATCGGCGGCGCGCTGGATGTGCTGGACGACGGCACCCTGGCCGCGGCCCTGCGCGCACGGCGGCCGTTCTGAGCGGGGCGATGGAATGCGGCCGGAGATGACCGGGGAGAGCTATTCCATTCGTTTTCCAGACCATCTTGCGGGGCGCGGCGCAACTGGTTTATCAGGAAATGAAATAAATCGCATGCAGTGGCGCGGCCACGGAGCAAAGAGATGACTGGGACAACTGAGACGACTGTGCATAAGCTTTACAAGGTCTCCGGGACCATCATGGGGCTTGGGCCGACCGAGAACTCGCCTCAACGTATTTACTATAACTACATCTGGATACGCGAATCCAGCGAGCGTGACCTGACCATCCACCAGGTGAGTGCGACGCAGGAGATGAGCACCCTCCTCACGGTTGGCGAGGCGGTCACTCTCTACCTTGTGCAGAGTCCTTCGAAGCACAAATGGATGTTTGCGCTCGATGCCGGGACACGCCAGGTGGATGGTATCGATGCGATCGGGGCGGACCAGCAGAAGGCGTTCAAGTCGGCGATCAAGTTCCTGATCCTGTCGATTCCGCTCTGTCTCGTCCTGGTCGGGTTCGTCCTGCTCCCGCTGACGATTCGCGGCATGATCATGCTCTCCAGGGCGCCGAAGCCGAAGGACATGCGTGCATTCCTGGCCGCCAATCGCCCGGCTGGATGACGGCCTGAGGGTCTGGCCGTCCTGCGGCGCCACCGGAACCCACGCCGCCCGGACCGGTTGGTCCCGGCCCCGGTTGGTCCTTGCCAGGGTGGGCGCGTGCCTGGGGTTCTGCTAGAGCGCGCCGCAAGGACTGAGGGGACCGATCAGGTGAGCCAGACGGAACGGATCGCGGCCGGCAGTATTGCGGTGGGCCTGGCGGTGCTCGGCCTGAAGTTCCTCGCCTGGCGGGTGACCGGCAGTGCCGCGTTGTTCTCCGACGCGGTCGAAACCGTGGTGAATGTGGTTGCGGCGCTGCTGGCCTTCTTCGCCCTGCGCGTCTCCGCCAAGCCGGCCGACGAAAACCACCCGTACGGCCACCACAAGGTCGAGTTCCTGTCGGCGGTGTTCGAAGGCGCGCTGATCGTGGTGGCGGCCATCGCGATTTTGCAGCACGCCTGGGACGTCTACCTGCATCCCTCGCCCATCGAGGCGCCGCTGCGCGGCATGCTGCTGAACGGGTTGGCGACGCTGCTGAACCTGGGCTGGGCCATGAAGCTGCTGCACACCGGCCGGCAGACGCGCTCGCCGGCACTCATGGGCGACGGGCGGCACCTGATGGCCGACGTGGTGACCTCGTCCGGCGTGCTGACCGGGGTGGGGCTGGTGGTGCTGACCGGCATCGGCTGGCTCGATCCGCTGCTGGCGGCGCTGACCGCGTTGTATATCCTGACCTCCGGGGCCTTCCTGATTCGCGACTCGGTAGGCGGGCTGATGGATGCCGCCCCGCCTGCGGATGTGGTGGAGCGTATCCGCCGGCTGGTCGCCGAGCACGCCGAGGGCGCCATCGAGGCGCATGATCTGCGCATGCGCCATGCCGGCCCGACCACCTTCCTGGAGTTTCACCTGGTGGTGCCGGGTGCGATGACGGTCGCCGACGCCGACCTGATCTGCGACCGGGTCGAGGCGGCGCTGAAGGCCGACATGCAGGGAATGCTGATCACCATCCATGTCGAGCCCGAAAACAAGGCCAAGCACCAAGGTGTGCTGGTTCTTTGATGGAATTTCGGAGGGGTCCAGGGGCCTCAGACCCCTGGTGGGGTGCAGGGGCAAAGCCCCTGCCGGGGTCCGGGGCAGCGCCCCGGCTGCAACGGTTGGCGATGTTGCTGCTATTGGAAGCGCTATTGTTGCACCCAGCGTACGCCGCAAGGGTCGTCTCGCTCAACCTGTGCACCGACGAATTTTTGCTGCTTTTGGCACCGGAGCAGGCCGTAGCGGTGAGCTTCCTGGCCAACGAGCCCTCGATGTCGGTGGTGGCCGGGGTGGCACGTCACGTGCCGCAGGTGCGGGCGGATGCCGAGGCGGTGCTGGACCTGCATCCCGACCTCGTACTGGCCGGCCCGTATGGGGCGCAGACCACGCTGGCGTTGCTGGAGCGCCGCGGGACGCGAGTGGAGCGGCTGGCGATGCCGCAGGATTTCGCCGCGATCCGGGCCGAGACGCGCCGGGCGGCGGCGCTGCTGGGGGTGCCGGCGCGCGGTGAGGCGCTGCTGACCGACATGCAGGCCCGGCTCGATGCGGTGCGTGCGCCGGTGGTCCGGGCGCGGGCGGTTTTTCTGCAGGCACGCGGCTATGCGGCCGGGCCGGGATCGCTGGCCGATGCGGTGCTGCGCGCTGCTGGTCTGGCCGATGCCGGAGCCGGCGGGCAACCGGGGCTGGAAGCGCTGGTGATGCATCCGCCCGATCTGCTGGTGACCGCGACAGCGCCGGATTTTCCCTCCCTGGGCACCGACCTGCTGCGCCACCCGGCGCTGAAGCAAATACCCAGGCGCGAGGTGGCACCGGCGCTGGTGCTGTGCGGCGGGCCGTGGACAGCGGGCGCGGTGGCGGCCTTGGCGCAATGACGCGCTGGCTGGCGCTGGCTGTCGGGTGTCTGCTCGTCGCCTCGCTGCTGACCGGAGCGGCCGGGCCGGGGGTGCCGGACACGCTGATCCTGTGGCAGATCCGGCTGCCGCGCACGGCGCTGGCGGCGCTGGTGGGCGGCGGGCTCGGGCTGTCCGGGGCGGTGCTGCAGGGGGCGCTGCGCAACCCGCTGGCCGATCCGGGGCTGCTCGGCATCGGCGGCTGTGCCGGGCTGGGGGCGGTGCTGGCGTTCTACTGGGGGGTGTCGGCAGTGTTCGCGCCGGCCTTGCCGCTGGCCGGGCTGGCGGGAGCGGCGGTGGGCTGCGCCTTCCTGCTTGGTTTTGCCGGGCGGGCGGCGAGCGGCCCGTCGCTTATCCTGGCGGGGGTCGCGCTGTCGGCGCTGGCGGCGGCGCTGCTCGCCCTGGCGCTGACCTTGGCGCCGAACCCGTTTGCGCTGGCGGAAATCACCTTCTGGCTGATGGGCGGCCTGGAAGACCGCACGCTGACCCATCTGCTGCTCGCCGCCGGTCCGATCGCGCTTGGCTGCCTGACGCTGCTGCGACTCGGGCGCGGGCTGGACGGGCTGGCGCTGGGCGATGAGGTCGCGGCGAGCCTGGGCGTGCCGGTGGGGCGCACCCTGCGCCTGGCAGCCGCAGGGGTGGCGCTTGCGGTGGGGGCCGGAGCGGCGGTGGCGGGCGGCATCGGGTTCGTCGGGCTGGTGGTGCCGCATCTGTTGCGGCCATGGCTGGGCGAGCGACCGTCGTCGCTGCTGCTGCCGTCGCTGCTGGGCGGGGCGGTTCTGCTGCTGGCGGCCGATCTGCTGGCGCGGGCGGCGCCGTTGCTGCTGCCGCTGCACCAGGAGCCGCGGCTGGGCGTGCTGACGGCGCTGCTGGGCGCGCCGTTCCTGGTCCGCATTGCCCGCCAGGTGGCGCCGGGGGGCATGACATGATCGCGCTGCGGACGGTGCGGGTGCGGCTGACCGGGCGCGATGTTCTGCATGACATCGATTTCACCGCCCGCGCGGGCGAAATGGTGGCGCTGTGCGGACCGAACGGGGCCGGCAAATCCACCCTGCTGCGGGCGCTGGCCGGATTGCTGCCGGAGGGGCGCGCGCCGGACCCGCGCCGGGTGGCGTATCTGCCGCAGGGCGCCCGGTGCGCCTGGGGCATGACGGTGGCGGAGGTGGCGGCGCTCGGCCGCATCCCGCACGGCGATGCCGACCCGGCGCCGGTGGAACGCGCGCTGCAAGCCTGCGGCCTGAATGGCCTGCGTGATTCGCGGGTGGATCGCATTTCCGGCGGGCAGGCGCGGCGTGCCATGCTGGCGCGTGTCCTGGCGACGGAGCCGCAGGTGATGCTGCTGGACGAACCCACGGCCGATCTCGATCCGGCGGCGGCGCATGAAATGATGGCGTTGTTGCGCACCCTGTCGCGGCAGGGTGGCTGCGTGCTGACGGTGCTGCACGCGCTCGATCTGGCGCTGCGTTATGCCGACCGGGTGGTCGTGCTGGCAGCCGGGCGGATCGTGGCGGATGCCCCGCCCGAATCGGTCCTGCCGGCGGCGGCGGCGGCGTTCGGCCTGCCCTGGGGCTTCGACCCGTCACCGCGGCTGCTGCCGCCTTGTCAGTCATAGCGTCCGTGCGGCGTCAGCGCCGGAACCGCGGGCTGGCCTGGGCGGTCGGCATCTCGGCCGCCCTGCATGTGGCGGTGGTCGTCAGCATACTGGAATGGCCGGAACTGCTGCCTAGCCCGCCGCCGCCTCCCCCCGACCAGGAAGCGACGGTCGAGGTGGTGATGGGCGACAGCGCGGAGGCGAACGGCGCGGAGGCGCCGGCCCCGGTCACGCCTCCGGTCCCGGCGACAGTGCCGGTCCCGCAGCAGGCCCCGGCGGAGCCCGCACCGCCGCCGCCGCAGGCACCGGAACCGACGGCCGAAGCGCCGCCGCCGGTGCCGGCCACCCCGCCGACGCCGACCCCGTCGGCCAGACTGTCCTGGCAGGCCACGTCACTGCTTGGCAACGGCACGGTGGGCGCCTCGGAGATCGTCGGCGACCGGCTGCGGAGGGCGGAGGGAGACCGGGGCAACATCCCGCCCGGCTACCCGCCGGAATCGTCGCGGCTTGGCGAACAGGGCGTGGTGCTGTTGCGCATGCTCATCGGCGCGGACGGGCTGGTGCAGGCGGTCCAGGTGCTGCAGACCTCGGGCTATCCGCGGCTCGACCAGACCGCGCGGACGGCGATCGCACGATGGCGGTTCACGCCGGCGATGGAGAACGGACAGCCGGTCGAATCGGTGCAGGATCTGCCTGTGCACTTCCGGCTGAACTGAAACGGGGGAAAGCGATGATACGGATCGACCGGGTCACGACCCGCGGCGGTGACAGCGGCGAGACGTCGCTTGGCGACGGAACGCGGGTGGCGAAGGACGTGCTGCGCATCGAGGCGCTGGGAGCGGTGGACGAGGCAAATGCGTCGCTGGGCCTGCTGCGGCTGCATCTGGACGCGGATGCCGAGGCCGATGCCATGCTGGGGCGCATCCAGAACGATCTGTTCGATGTCGGCGCCGATCTGTGCGTGCCCGGGGAGCAGGGCGAGCGGCTGCGGCTGACCGAAGCGCCGGTCCTGCGGCTGGAACAGGAAATCGCGGCGATGTCGGCGCCGCTGCCGGCGCTGACCAGTTTCGTGCTGCCGGGCGGCACGCCGGGGGCGGCGCAGGCGCATGTGGCGCGCACGGTGGTACGGCGGGCGGAACGGCGGGTCGTGTCGCTGGCGCGGGCAGAGGCCCTGAACCCGCTGCTGGTGCGCTACCTCAACCGGACATCGGACCATCTGTTTGTCCTCGCGCGGCGGCTGAATGCGGCGGCGGAGGGGGATGTACTGTGGGTCCCGGGGGCCGGGGGGTAGCGGCAGCACGCCGGGGGACCGAGGAGAACAGAACCCGGTCCCCGCCCCTCTGCCGGCGAGCGGTCAGGTTCTCGGCAAAGGCTTGCGCGCCGGTGCGGGTCCGGCCGGCTTGCGTTCGGGCGATTCGGCCACCGGCGGTGGAGCAGGCGGCAGCTCTGGCTCAGCCGTGACGGCGGGGGCCGGCGGCGCTGCATCCGTCTCGGCGGCCACCGGCTCGGCCGGACGGGACTCGGCCATCAGGATTTCCAGGGCGGTGTACCAGAACTCGTCGGAACGCCCATGCGGGTAGCCGGCCTCCTCCCACAGGCGATAGGCCAATTCGCGATGGCGCTGCTCGTGATCGGACATGTTCTCTCCTTCCTCCTCATTCAGCGATGAAACGCGCCGCCGGGACGGCTCAGGTCGGGTCCGGCACGACAGGGTGCCTTTGGTACGAGCATGCACCTGAACGGCCGGCGGCTCCAGAGTCCGCCGGGCCGGGCTCAGAACGTGACCACCGAACGGATGCTCTCGCCGCGGCGCATGAGGTCGAACCCTTCGTTGATCTGCTCGAAGGGCAGCACATGGGTGATCAGGTCGTCGATGTTGATGCGCCCGTCCATGTACCAATCGACGATGCGCGGCACGTCGGTGCGCCCCCGTGCGCCGCCGAACGCCGTGCCCATCCACACCCGGCCAGTGACCAGCTGGAATGGCCGGGTGGAGATTTCCTGCCCGGCCCCGGCGACGCCGATGATGATGCTCTTGCCCCAGCCGCGATGGGCGCATTCCAGGGCCTGGCGCATCAGGGTGGTGTTGCCGATGCACTCGAAGCTGTAGTCGGCGCCGCCTTTGGTGAGGTTCACCAGATAGGGTACCAGGTCGCCCTCGACCTCCTTCGGGTTGACGAAGTCGGTCATGCCGAATTTTTCGGCGATGGCGCGGCGGGCGGGGTTGATGTCCACGCCGACGATCTGCTCGGCGCCGACCAGACGCAGGCCCTGGATGACGTTCAGCCCGATGCCGCCCAGGCCGAACACCACGGCGCGGGCGCCGGCCTCAACCTTCGCCGTGTTGATGACGGCGCCGATGCCGGTGGTCACGCCGCAGCCGATGTAACACACCTTCTCGAACGGCGCGTCCGGGCGGATTTTCGCCAGGGCGATCTCGGGCAGCACGGTGAAGTTGGCGAAAGTCGAAGTGCCCATGTAGTGGTAGATCGGCGCGCCCTCGCAGGAAAACCGGCTTGAGCCGTCGGGCATGACGCCCTTCCCCTGGGTCGCCCGCAAGGTGATACACAAATTGGTCTTGCGGGACAGACAATATTCGCACTGCCGGCATTCCGGCGTGTAAAGCGGGATGACGTGGTCGCCCTTCTTCAGGCTGCTCACGTTCTTGCCCACGTCGACCACCACGCCGGCGCCTTCGTGGCCAAGAATGGCCGGAAAAATGCCTTCCGGATCGGCGCCGGAGAGGGTGAATTCATCGGTGTGGCAGATGCCGGTGGCCTTGATCTCCACCAGCACCTCGCCCTCGCGCGGGCCTTCCAGGTCCACGGTCTCCAGGCTGAGCGGAGCGCCGGCGGCGCGGGCAACGGCGGCACGGGTTTTCATGGGACGGTCCTCCTCCAGGCGGTTGGGCGCATGGTGCGGGGGATGCGAGCGCGGATCAACCGGGGGAGTGAATGCACACAGCACGTGCAATGCCCGGACATTACCTTGCACGGACAATGCCCGGACGATATATGATCGCGCCCTGAACCATCGGGGCCACCCCAAGGAGATAAGCGACCGATGAACATCGTTCCGGACAAGGAGACAAAAGCCGAACGGCTGGAAGTCCGGCTGACCCCGTCCACCAAGGCCCTGCTCACGCAGGCCGCCCAGGCCCGGCAGACCACGATTACCGAGTTCCTTGTCTCCAGCGCCGTCAAGGCAGCGGAAGACGTGGTGGCGTCGCCGAAAGTGTTCTTTGCCAACGACGCCGGCTGGGCCGCACTGCAGCGACTGCTTGACGACGAGCAATACCAACCCAGCGCCGCAGCCGTCGCCCGACTCGGACGGGGCCAGCAACGGGATTGAAGAAGATGACGCCGGACGTGTCCGGGCTCCGCCTGCTGCCCCTGCATCATTCGCACGCCCTGGACGATTTCGAGTCCGGTTCACCGGCCCGCGATACCTGGTTGCGTACCCGCGCGCTGTCCAACCAGGACTCGGGCGATGCCATGACGCGAGTCGCAGGCCTCGGATTGCGTGTGGTTGCCTTCTACGCGCTCTCCACCGCGGCCGTTCTGCGGTCGGTCTTGCCCGGCAAGCTGCGGCGGAACGCAGCGGACCCGGTGCCGGCTCTGCTGATCGGCCAGTTGGCCGTGGACATTCGCTATCAGGGATGCGGAATCGGCGCGATTTTAGTCCACGACGCGATGCGCAACGCCCTGCTGGTGTCGCAGTTGGCCGGATGGCGGCTGCTGGCCGTGGCGCCGGACGGCGAGAGAGCGGTGGATTTCTGGTCGAAGTTCGACTTCGTCGTTGTCCCGGGAATTTCGCCTCCCCTCATGGCGCTGACGCAGACGATGGTGCGCCGGCTGATGGCGGCTGCCGCACCGCCGCCGTCCTGACCACCGACGAATTATGCGGCAGAATTACCGGTCCGGCTCGTTCGCCAGCGCAAGCCCCGCCATCGCGGCGCCGCAGGCCGCGCCCAGATAGGCGCCGGCCACGATGTCGCCGAGGAAGTGGTAATCGGCGCCGATCAGGCCGATCGCCACCAGCAACACCGGCAACACCCACAGCAGGCGCAGGCGCGGCCAAGCGTAGGCCAGCACCATCATCGCCGCACTGATCGTCGTCGTGTGGCCGGAGGGGAACGACGCCCAGCCGTTGCCACCGTGAAACGGGAAGAAGCCGAACACGCCGTCGTTGATCCAGGACGGGTTGTGGTTGGTCCAGGTCTCGGGCCAGGTGCGGCCGAAGGCGTATTTCAACTCCTCCTTCGCCGCCCAGGAGACGAACGCGGCGAGGCACGCCACCACCACCGCCCGCCCGGCCCGCCCCGGCCGCCAGCCCAGCAGCCAAGCCAGGCCCGCCGCCGCCAGAACGACCGCCGAAACGGCCAGCAGCCCTTCGGAAATCCGGGTCAAATCAACGAATATCGCGATGCCGCGCGTGGTGGCGGCGGCCCAGGACGAAACCGGCCGGTCGAGCAGCAGGATGATCAGCGGCACCAGCACGATGCCGGAAAGGGCCGCCAGCCGCGCGGTGCGGCGCCCGGGGGCGCTCATGCGGCGCACGCGCCGGCGGGTTGCAGTGCTGCGGCGATCGTCCGGTTAGGTCGCTGCCAGTTCCCGCGCAAAACCCACCCCCACCCGATCCTGACTGCTACGCTCCGGACCTGAAGCACGATCCACCCTGAATGCGCGGCAGGTTAGCGGGCAAGCTGTGGTTGGTGAAGCGTATTGTTGCCGAAGGGGATCATGCGCCTTCGCCGAAGACGAGATGCCGCGCGCAGGACGCTTCCGGCAGCGCCGGGCGGACTGTATATCCTGGTGGTGTGAAACCGTTCCTGCCCTGTGCGCCGTTCCGGGCGCGATCGCCCTGAGCCCGGTCATCCTGACCGGCTTCGCCCTGGTCGTCGCCGCGCTGCTGGGCCTGGGTGCCGCGAGCGCGGTCGTGCACCACCATATTCCCGCCGGCGCCACGCGCCGGCGTGCCGCCGCTGCTGCCGCCCTCGCCTCGCGCCGCATCGCGGCACTCGGCAGCCTGGGAGTGTGCGGCCTGGGGTTCCTGCTGGTCCTGACCTACCTGCTGGCCGGTGCCGGCACGGCCACGATCACCCTCCCGCTCGGCCTGCCCGGCCTTGGCGTGCCGGGCCTTGGCGTAGCGGGCGGGAACCTGCTTGACGGCACCCGCTACGACGGGGGGATCACGCTGGCGCTGGACGGGCTGTCCGGCTTCTTCCTGCTGCTGCTAATGGCGGCCGGGGCGGCTGCCTCCGCCGCCGCGCTGGATGGCCCCGGCGACACCGACGCCACCGCCCCGTTCCTTCCCGTCTTCCTCGCCGCCATGGCGCTGACCCTGCTGGCAGGCGATGCCTTTGCCCTCGTGCTCGGCTTCGAGCTGATGTCGCTGGCCTCCTTCGCGCTGATACTGACCCACCATGACGACGCCACGGTGCGCGCGGCGGCGCTGCTGTATATCGGCATGGCGGCGCTGGGGGCCGCGTGCCTGATCCCGGCGCTGGCGCTGCTGGCCGACGGCGCCGGCTGGGATCTGCGCTTCGCCGCCATCCGCGCCCTGCCGCCGGAGGGCTGGCGGGCCACCCTGGTGTTCGTGCTGGCGCTGGTGGGGGCCGGGTCCAAGGCCGGGCTGGCACCGCTGCATGTGTGGCTGCCGCCCGCCCATGCCGCCGCCCCCGCGCATGTCTCGGCCCTGATGTCGGGGGCCATGACCAAGGTCGCGCTGTACCTGCTGGTGCGCGTGTTGTTCGACCTGTGCGGGCCGGCGCAGCCGGTCTGGTGGGGGGTACCGCTGCTGGTGCTGGGCGCCGGCGGCGCCGTGCTGGGCGGGCTGCGCGCCAACCTGGAGAACGACATCAAGGCGCTGCTAGCCTGCTCGACGGTGGAGAATATCGGCCTGATCGTCATCGGGCTCGGCGTGGCGCTGGCGGCCCGCGGCGCGGACCTGTCCACCCTGGCGGCGCTGGCGCTGGGCGGCGCCCTGCTGCATGCGCTGGCGCACGGATTGTTCAAATCGCTGCTGTTCATCGCCGCCGGCGCGGTGCAACACGGCGCCGGCACCCGGCTGCTGGTGCGGCTGGGCGGGCTGATCCATCGCATGCCGGTGACCACCGTCTGCGTGCTGGTCGGCGCGGCGTCGCTGGCCGGGCTGCCGCCCAGCGCCGGCTTCGCCGGTGAATGGACGCTGTTCCAGGCCGTGCTGGGCGGGCCGCGCATTGGTAACCTGGGGCTGCAGATCCTGATCTGCGTGGTGGCCGCATTGATGGCGCTGGCGGCGGCGCTGGCCGCCGCCGCCGCGGTGCGGCTGGTGGGGGTGGCGTTCCTGGGCCGGCCGCGCTCGCCACGCGCCGCCGCCGCCGATGAGGCCGGGCCGCGGACGCGCGACGCGCTGACCGGCCTGGCGGTGGCGTTGGCGGTGGTGGGGCTGTTTCCCGGGGCCGTGTTGTCGCTGGCCGAACCCGTCCTGCGGCGGCTGGTATCGGCCGGCTTGGACGACCGCGCCGGGCTGCTGGAGGTCGCGGCGCAGGCCGGCATGCCGGGCTATTCGGCCGCCGGCATCGCGCTGCTGGGGGCGCTCGCGGCGGGACTGGTGCTGTGGCTGGTGCGGACCCTCACCACGCCAGGCCATCGGGACGCGCCGGCCTGGGATGGCGGCTTCGGCGCGCCGCCGCCCTGGCTGCCCTTCGGCGATCCGCTGACCCAGTACGGGGGGGCGAGCTTCGCCCAGCCGCTGCGGCGCGCGCTCGGGGGAGCGCTGCTGCAGGCGGACGAAATCGTGGACATGCCCGCGCCGGGCGAGACGCGGCCGGCGCGCATCACGGTAGAGCTGAGCGATCCGGCGGCGTGGTGGCTGTTCCGCCCGGTGGCGGAGCTGCGCGCGCGCCTGTCGGCGTTTGCCGATGCCATCCAGTTCCTGACCATCCGGCGCACCCTGTCGTTAATGTTCACGGTGCTGGTCTTGTTCCTCGCCGTGGTGGCGCTGATGGAGCAGCTCTGATGCCGCGCCGCGGCCGCCGGCCGCGACCGGGAGAACGCGGGTGACCAGCTTGATCGGTCTGGCGACGCTGTTGCTCCATGTCGCGTTGATGCTGGCCCTGGCGCCGTTGCTGGTGGGCTTCATCCGCACGATCAAGGCGCGCGTGCTCGGGCGGGTTGGGCCGCCGGTGGTGCAGCCCTGGCGCGACCTGCTGCGGCTGGCGCGCAAGCAGCCGGTGGTCGCCGAGAACGCCTCCTGGCTGTTCCACGCCGCGCCCGCCGCGGGGTTCGCCGCCACCCTGGCCGCCGCCGCGCTGGTGCCCGGCTTCGCCCTCGGCATGACCACCGCGCCGCTCGCCGACCTGCTGGTGATCGCCGGCCTGCTGGCCCTGGCGCGCTGCTTGCTGGCGCTGGCCGGGCTCGATATCGGCACCGCGTTCGGCGGCATCGGCGCCTCCCGCGAAATGACCTTCGCCGCCTTCGCCGAGCCGGCGATGATGCTGGTGATCTTCACCCTCGGCCTGCTCATGGGCACCACCAACCTCGACGCCATCGCCCTGGTGCTGCGCGAGGTGACGGTGGGGCTGCGGGTGTCGCTCGGGCTCGCGCTGGTGGCGATCGTGGCGGTCGCCATCGCCGAGAACAGCCGCCTGCCGGTCGACAACCCGGCCAGCCACCTGGAACTGACCATGGTGCATGAGGCCATGGTGCTGGAGTATTCCGGCCGCCATCTGGCGCTGATCGAGGCAACCGCGGCGCTGAAGCTGCTGCTGTGGATGACGCTGATCGCCACCATCTTCGCCCCGTTCGGCACGGCCACACCGGAGTCCGGCCCGCTGGTCTGGCTGTTCGCCCTGCCGCTCTGGGCGGTCAAGGTCGGCGCGCTGGCGGTGGTTCTGGCGCTGTTCGAATCGGCGATCGCCAAGATGCGGGTATTCCGCGTGCCGGAGTTCCTCGGCATCGCGGTGCTGCTCGGGCTGCTGGCGGCGGTATTCCTGTTCGTCAGCCAGGGGATTGCATGATGGGCGGCCTGCAACCCGGCTTCGGCGCGATCGGCTATGATCTGGCGCATCTGCTGGGTGGGGCGGTGCTGGTACTGTCCTTCGCGCTGCTCTACCAGCGCCGGCTGACCGCGGTCATCAACATCTACGCCATGCAATCCTGGGTGCTGGCGGCGGCGGCGGCCTGGCAGGGCTGGGTGCAGTCCTCGGCGGAGCTGTATGTCGCGGCCCTGATCGCCCTCGGCGTCAAGGGCCTGGCGATCCCGCTCGCGCTGCACCGGATCGTGCGGCGGCTGCATATCCACCGGGCGGTGGAAACGGCGCTGGGCATCTTCCCCAGCATGGCGGTGGGGGTGGCACTGGTGGCGCTGGCGATCATGGTGGTGCTGCCGACCACGATGCAAACGCAGGTGCTCACCCGCGAGGACCTCTCGCTCGCCCTGTCCGTGGTGCTGCTCGGCCACCTGATGATGATCACCCGGCGCACCGCGCTGACCCAGGTGATCGGCTTCATGTCGATCGAGAACGGGCTGATCCTGGGCGCGGTCGGCGTGCAGGGCATGCCGCTGGTGGTGGAGCTGTCGGTTGCCGTTCTGGTGATGGTGGGCGCGGTGGTGTTCGGCGTGTTCTTCTTCCGCATCCGCGAGAACTTCCAGAGCCTGGACGACAGCCATCTCGACCAGGTCGGCGGGGCGCACCGGTGAACGAGCTTCGCATCATCATCGGCATGCTGCGCGAGTTGTTCTCGCTGCCCGGGCTGGTGGTGGTGGTGCCGCTCGCGACCGCCGCCTGGCTGAGCTTCGTCACCGATGCGCGCCGCGGCGCCTGGATCAACGCCGGCGCCGCGACCCTCGCCTTCCTGCTCGCCTGCGCGCTGCCGTGGGAGCCGACCACGGGCACGCTGCTGCTGGTCGAGCCGCTCGCCGCGCACATGGCCATCCTGACCTCGTTCATCGGCATGAGCACGGCCTGGTTCAGCCGCGACTACATCGCCGTCGAGGCGACAGAGGGCCGTCTCGATCCGATGCGCCTGCGCGATTACCATGCGCTGTTTCAGACCTATCTGGGCTTCATGCTGCTGGCCCTGCTGTCCAACAACGTGCCGGGAACCTGGGGCTCGATCGAGGCGGCCACCATCGCCTCCGTTCTTGTCGTCGGCCTGCCGCGCACCGCCGCCGCCGTCGAGGCATCGTGGAAGCAGTTGCTCATTTGCGGCGTCGGCATTTCGATGGCGTTCTTCGGCACCACGCTGCTCTATTTGGCCGCCGTGCCGGTGCTGGGCTCCGGCCTGCCGGCGATGAGCTGGAGCCAGTTGCCCGCCGCCGCCCCCGCCTTCCCCGCCGCCATGCTGAACCTCGCCTTCGTGTTCATGCTGCTCGGCTACGGCACCAAGGCGGGGCTGGTGCCGCTGCACGCCTGGATGCCGGACGCGCATGCCGAGGGGCCGACACCGGTTTCGGCGGTGCTGTCGGGGTCCATCCTCAACGTCGCGCTGTTCGTTATTCTGCGGCTGCGCGGGCTGCTGGACGCCAACCCCGACGCCATCGCGCCCGGACCGCCGATCATGGCGCTGGGACTTGCGAGCGTGCTGCTGGCCTCGTTCAGCCTGTGGCCGCGGCGCGACGTGAAGCGGTTCTTCGCGTTCTCGACCATCGAGCAATCGGGCGTGGCGGCCTTCGCCTTCGGGCTGGGGGGGGCGGCGGCGACCTTCGCGGGATTGCTGCACCTGACCCTGCACACGCTGACCAAGGCGGCGGTCTTCCAATGCGTCGGCCGCGCCGTGCAGCTCAAGGGCGGGCAGAACTTCACCGATATCGGCGGGCTGCTGGTGCGCCATCGGGCGCTCGGGCTGACGCTGGCCGCCGGCATCGTGGCGGTGGCGGGGCTGCCGCCGTTCGGCCTGTTCGCCAGCGAGTTCCTGGTGCTGCTGGCGACGGTGCGCGAGCTGCCCTGGCTGGTGGCGCCGCTGGCGCTGGGGCTGGTGGTGGGGGGCTGGGCGCTGGCGATGCGGCTGATTTCGCTCTGCCTCGGCCCACCGACGCCCGATCGCGGCGCGGCGCCGGGATGGATCGCCCTGGTGCCGGCCTGGGTGCATCTGGCGGTCGTGCTGGTGCTGGGCCTGGCCATGCCGGGCCGGGTCGCCGCCTGGTTCGCCGCCATCGCCGAGGCGGCGCCATGAGCACCGCCGGCACCATCATCCGTACCGCCCCCACCGAGTCGTGCCAGCCCTGGCCGCGCCATAAGCTGCTGGGCGAAGAATGGCGGGCCATGGCGGCATCGCTCGGCGAGGCGGGGGCGCCGTCGCTGCTGGCGCTGTGGGCCGACACGGCGCGGGTTTATGTGCTGCTGCACGATGCCGATGCGGCCGGCTGGCTGGTCGCCTCGACCAGCGTGGATGACGGGCGCTATCCGGCGCTGTCACCGCGGCGCCCGTCGGCGACCTGGTTCGAGCGCATGATCCACGATCTATGGGGCCACGAGGCGTCCGGCGGACGCGACCTGCGGCCCTGGCTGGAGCACGGGCGCTGGCCGGTGACGGTGCCGATGTCGTTGCGGCCGCTGGCACGGGAGTCGCCGGCCGAGCCGCCGGAGTTCCTGCCGGTGGAGGGGGAAGACTACCACCAGATACCGGTCGGACCGGTGCATGCCGGCATCATCGAGCCCGGGCATTTCCGTTTCTCCGCCCTGGGCGAGACGGTGGCGCGGCTGGAGATCCGGCTGGGCTGGCTGCACAAGGGCACGCTCGCCCTGATGCGCGGCAAGTCGCCGCGGGTGGCGGCGCGCTTCGCCGCCCGGCTGTCGGGCGACACCACGGTCGCCCATTCGGTGGCCTTCGCCCGTGCCGCCGAGGCGGCCAGCGGCACCGAAGTGCCGCCGCGGGCGGCGGCGCTGCGGGCGGTGATGACCGAGCTGGAGCGGGTGGCCAACCACCTGAGCGATTGCGGAGCGATCGCCGGTGACGCCGCGTTCGCCTATCTCCCGGCGCGGTTCGGCTGGCACCGCGAGGCTCTGCTGCGCGCCGCCGCGGTCGCGTTCGGCCACCGGCTGATGATGGACGTGGTGGTCCCGGGCGGGGTGACCGCCGACATCGTGCCGGGCGGGACGGAGGCGATCCTGCGCGCGCTGGCGCCGCTGGAGGACGAACTGCCCGAACTCATCCGCGTCTATGACGGGTTTTCCTCCCTGCTGGACCGGACCGTGGGCACCGGGATCGTGACGCCGGCGCTGGCCGGCGAATTCGCCGCCGGTGGCTTCGTGGGGCGGGCCTCCGGGCGGGCAATCGATCTGCGGCGCACGCCAGGCTACCCGCCCTATGACCGGCTGGCCTTCGAGGTGCCGGTGCAGCAGGAGGGCGATGTCGATGCGCGCGTGCGCATTCGCTTTGCCGAAATCGGCGCGAGCCTGAACCTGCTGCGGACGCTGCTGATCGAGTTGCCGGAGGGCGGGGTGTCGGTGCCGCTGCTGCTGGGCTCGGGCGAGGGCATCGGCTGGGCGGAGGGGTTCCGCGGCGATATCTGGCACTGGCTGCGGCTGGACGGCGGGCAGATCGCCGCGGTGTTCATGCGCGACCCGAGCTGGCTGCAATGGCCGCTGCTGGAGGCCGCCATCCACGACAACATCGTCGCCGACTTCCCGCTGTGCAACAAATCGTTCAACTGCTCCTATTCCGGGGTGGATTTGTAATGGTCTGGCGGCGTGTGCTGGCCACCCTGCGGCACGGCCCGGCAACCCTGCCGGCGGCGCGGCTGGACGACGCGGCAACCCGCCGGATGGCCGACCGGCTGGAGGCGGCTGCACAGCGCACGCTGGGGCGGAGTCTCGCCATCCGGCAGGTGGACGCCGGCAGTTGCAATGGCTGCGAGCTTGAGCTCCACATGCTGAACTCGATCGTCTACGACCTGGAACGGTTCGGCCTGCGCTTTGTCGCCAGCCCGCGCCATGCCGACGTGCTGCTGGTAACCGGCCCGCTGACCCACAACATGCGCGAGGCGCTGCTGCGCACCTGGATCGCCATGCCCGATCCGAAATGGCTGGTGGCGGTGGGCGATTGCGCCAGTGACGGCGGCGTGTTCAAGGGCAGCTACGCCATCGCCGGCGGGGTGGACGCGGCGCTGCCGGTGGACCTGCTGATCCGCGGCTGCCCGCCGGCACCGGCACAGCTGCTGAACGGGCTGCGGACGCTGCTAGAGGCGAATGCGGACTGAGCGGACTCCCGGCCTGACACGAGATGGAAAATGACCGTTCATCAGATTGCTCATGCCCGCGAACTTGCCAGCACCGGCCGCCGCGACGAGGCAGTTGCGTATCTTGTTGCCGCAAGCACGGCCAATCAGCAAAGTGCCGCGCTGCAGGTCGAACTCGGCCATCTGCATCTGGCAACCAACGCGTTTCGCGAAGCTGACAAATGCTTCCTGCAGGCGCTCAGGATCGAGCCGGAAAACGCGACTGCCTGTCTGGGACGCAGCGCCGCGTTGCTGGGACTGCAGCGCGCCACTGAGAGCCTGGCCGAGATTGATACCGCTCTGCACCTGGAGCCGGGGCGGGCGGAGTTCCACACCCATCGCGGCCATGTCCTGTGCCGCCTGGGACGGCTGGAGGATGCGGAGCGGGCCTACCGGCACGCGCTCGACCTGGACCCGACCGATGCGACCGCCTGTTTCGTGCTGTTCCATGTGCTGGAGCACCGCCAGCAGGTCGCCGACGCCATTGTGCTGCTCCGCCGCTTCGCCGCCGAGAACCCGACGGAGATCAAACTTCGTCTTCATCTCGCCCGCCTGCTGGATAAATCCGGCGATCGCGACGCGACGATCGCCGCCCACCGCGAGGTGCTGGCACGCGACGGCAGCAATGTGGAGGCCCGCGCCGCATTGGCGCGCCTGAACCCGCCGACATGGGCGGATGGCTGGACCGGCGCACCGCCGGCCGTGCGCAGCGAAAATGCGCTGCCCACGCTCGCCGTGATAACGATGGTCTACAATGAACTTGACTATCTGCCGATCTGGATTCGCCATTACGCGCGCGCGGTCGGCGCGGAGAACTGCTTCATCCTCGACCACGGTTCCGACGACGGCAGCACGGCGAACCTCGGCGCCGTCAACGTCCTGCGCATTCCACGCTCGCCGCTCGACGACGAGCGGCGCACCGCTGCGGTGTCGGACCTCGCCGCCTCATTGCTGCATTGGTATGATTTTGTCGCCTATGCCGACTGCGACGAGATTCTCGTCGCCCACCCTGCCCGATCGGCATCGCTGCGGCATTTCTGCGCCCGCCTGACCTCCGGCACGACCACGGCGTTCGGTCTGAACGTGCTCCACCGGGTGGGGAAGGAGGACGCGCTTGACCCGGAGATGCGGATATCACCGCAGCGGCGCTGGGCCTTTCCCGCCTCATCGATGGCAAAACCGCTGCTGACGGGCGAACCCATCCGGTGGGCACCGGGGTTCCATTCCTACAACGGCCCGCCGCGGTTCGAAGGGCTGTTCAATTTCCACCTGGCCTATGCGGACCACACCCTCGCGACCCGCCGCCAGGCAAAGCGCCGGGAGACGCCGATCAAAGGCAATCCACCCCCCGCCAGCCATCACCACCTGGCCCCGGATTCGACGATTCTCAGGTGGATGACGGAGTGGTCCGACATGCAGGAGCGCCGGGACGCCACCCTGGACGAACACTGCCCGGCCTATTTCGACTATGTCGCGAATATTATGCAATCATATGGGCGTTACAAAAACCATATGTATAAAATTGACCTGGGATTGTGGAGCGACATGTTGTGGAACATTCCGGATTGCTTTTTACATAGTTTCTAGAGTGATTTTGTAAATTAGATCCACAGGCTGCATTCGATCGTTTATTACCTCGAACGGTTTGGCCTGCGCTTCGTCGCCAGCTCCCGCCATGCCGACGTGCTGCTGGTGACTGGCCCGCTGACCCACACCTGACCGCGAGCCCACGTCAAAGTGCGGGTATCACGCTCGGAAGAGCCGGTAGCCTTCCCTCCCCCGACTGCCCTGGCCGATCCGACACTGGTTAAGACAAGGTCATGCATGGCATAATACGATAGTAAGACATTGTTGCGTCTGGTTGGTGAAAGACAAAAAAAGGGGAGATCGTCGTGCAATCTCGGCTCAGGCTGGCGGTCGTACCGGGCGTATCGTCCGTGCTGCCGCGCGACCGATTGGTTTCGGCCGACACGGCAGCGCGATCCGTTCGGTCGGGCCAGAATGTTTTTGTCGGCACCGGCTGCGCTGAACCGAGCGGGCTGGTGCGCGCCCTGGAAACATTACGCCCGGGCCCTGAGGACATCGAACTGCTCAGCGTCTTCCCGGTCGGAGGTTTCGATCCGGCGCCAGGCGCACGCCATCACCGCAACCGCTTTTTCATCGCCGGCGGCGAGCGTGGGACGGCCAGCGCGGCGATGATTGATTACGTCCCGATCAGCCTCGATGAGGTTGCCGCCCTGGTCGCCGAGGGCCGCCTGACGGTGGACGTCGCGATGGTTCAGGTTACTCCCCCCGACGCGCGCGGCTACGCCAGTCTCGGTATCGGCGTCGACCTCGCACCGGCTGTATTGGCCATGGCGAAGCGGGTCATCGTCGAGGTGAACCCCGCGATGCCGCGCACCCATGGCGACAGCCTGATCCATCTCGGCCGGGTCGACATGCTGGTCGAGACGGACCGGCCGCTCGGCGAGTTCGTCCATCCGCCGGGCGATGAAACCATGACCCGGATCGCCACCTACGTCGCGGCCATCATCGAGGACGGCTCGACGTTGCAGATCGGCATGGGCGCCTTACCGAACCAGGTGCTGTCCCTGCTCGGCACCCGCCGCGACCTCGGCATCCACACCGATCTGCTCACCGACGGCGTGATCGATCTGCTCCAGGCCGGCGCCGTCACCGGCCGGCGCAAGGGCCTCTTTCCCGAGCGCATCGTCGCCAGCTACTGCCTCGGAACCCGCCGCCTTTACGACCTTGTCAACGACAACCCGCTGTTCTGCTTCCTGCCAATCGAGCAGGTCTGCGCGCCCGAGGCGCTCGCGCGCATGGGGTTGCTGGTGTCGATCACCGAAGCGCGCGCGATCGACCTCGCCGGCCAGGTGTGCGTCGACCACCTGACCGGCACGTTCGCGGGCGGGCCGGCCACCCAGGCCGCGTTTCTGCATGCCGCCGCGCGCTCGCCCGGTGGCAAGCCCATCATCTGCATGCGGGCGACGGCGGCCGACGGAACGTCACGCATCAAGCCGGCGCTGGAGGAAGGCGACACGGTCGGCATTGCGCGTGCGGACGTGCACTACGTCGTTACTGAGTTTGGCATTGCCCATCTGTGCGGTCGCTCGGTGAGTGAGCGCGCGCTCGCGCTGATCGGCGTGGCCCATCCCGATCACCGCGCGGCGCTGCTGGAGGCAGCCAAGCAGCGAGGCCTGGTCGACTCCCGCCAGACGCTGCCGTCGAGGCGCGCCTACGCCGTTCAGGATGAGCGGCGCGTTCGATTGAAAAACGGTCGGGAGACCCTGCTCCGCCCGGCGCGCCCGATCGACGCGCCGGCCCTGCGCGCGTTATTTCATCAACTGAGCGCAACCGACACCTATTTGCGCTTTGGCCAGCCGATACGCAGCCTGCCGTACGCCACCATGCAGGCCCTGTGCAACGTCAACGAGGAAACCGACATTGCCTTCGTCGCCACGGTCGGCCCCCGCGAGCACGAGACGGTGATCGGCAGTGCCTGTTATTTCCTCAACCCGGCAACCAAACTGGCCGAGGCCGCCTTCATGGTGGCACCGGACTGGCAGGGCACCGGCCTGGGAAGCGCGTTGCAGCAGCGACTACGCGAGCACGCGATCGGCCAGGGGGTGCTTGGCTTCATTGCTGAAACCCTGCCGCAAAACGAGCGGATGCTGCGCCTGGCCAAGTCCGCCCCCGGCCGCACCAAAGTCGAGTACGACGACGAGGGAGTGAGGGTCACGACCTGGTTTTCGGAGCAGCACGCGCAGGGTGGGTAAGCGAAGCGCAACCCACCAACCCAAGCCGCTGCCTGCGGAAGCATTTCGGGATCAGACACGATGCCTCGAACACAAGCGGCGATTGCACCTCGTTGCGTCAGTGGGTAGCGCTTCGCTTACCCACCCAACACACCGGCCACGTGCCGCCGCGCGCAGCTTGCGATATCCGGCTGCCATACGCTTCATCATCGCAACAAATTTGTGCAACCCGCCGACACGCCATGCACCGAGCGCCACCGGGCGTTGTGAATACGCTCGTTATCGCAACGCTCTGTCCGAGCGAGCCGCCTCGAACCAACCTGGTGTCACTCAATGGCTGCCGAAAAGTTTCAGCAGCACCGCGGGTTGTTGGTTCGCTATCGAGAGGGATTGCATCGAAAGTTGCTGCTTTGTTTGGAGCGATGCAAGCCTTGCGCTCGCAGAGGCCATGTCGGCATCGGTCAACGCGCCGACGCTGGCGGTCATTGCACTCGACAGGCTTTGGTTGAAACTCGATAGGCCCGTGATGCTGTCACTCGCGGTGCCGAGTTTCGTCTGAGCATTGCCCAGTTGAGTGATGGCGTTGTCGATACTGGCAATGGTCGCCTGAGGGCCGGTCCATGCCGAGGAAGTGAGCGCAGGGACGCCGGTCGGCAGCGTGCTGACCGCGCCGATCGACGTTGCGACATTTGTTCCCGCCTGCGCGGGGGACTGAATGGGTATCGCCAGCGTTACCTGATTGGTTGCGCCATCAATGGCCACGATCTGCGCATTGAATGCAGTGCCTGACGTTGTGTTCGTGCTGTAAGGGGGGCTTGTCGATATATACATGCTTGTGTCGGTGAGTTGCTGACCGATGGCCAGGCCCTGAACGCTGGTGAGTCGGAGTGTTGTTGATCCGGTCTGGAGTGGGACCGGGACCACTCCGTCGGGATTGCTCCACGACGCGTAAGTCCCGTTATTGAAAAGACTAACATCTGGTTGGTTGCCCATTATGCCGGGCACCGCATTTACAGCCGACAGGTTGGCAACGGCAGTTTGGTCGTATTCCCATTTATCGTTCGAAGAGGGAGTGGGCGATACTGGCGCGTAATCAGCCGACTGACTATAAATGTAGTAGGTGGGTGGGGGACCGTAAAGACTGTTGACATTGGCGTTAAATGCAACGGACTGACTGCCGCCGGGAAACGCGTCCTGGGTCGAGGGGACTTCCTGGGGTTCGAGAACGGTAACGCCCGTAAAAGCCGGAACAGGGCCGAGCGGCAGGTCCTGCGCCGTTGTGCTGGCGCCGACGGTCGGCGTGGCAAAGGTCACTGTGTTGGTGGCCGCATCGATCGACTTGATGGTGGTCTCGAACGGCGACAGGATGGGTTGGCCGGCAGCAAGCCCGGCAACGCTGCTCAACACCACCGAGTTGGCGCCGGCCAGAACCGGTCCGGTGGTCGCCGGCGGCGCGCTGGTCAGGCTGAGCTTCGTTTGAGCGGCGATGTCTGCGGTGGTCGGTTGCGACAGCGTGACGGTTGTGCCGTTCACGCTCGTAATCGTTGTTCCAGCCGGGATGCCCTGAGCACCGGTGATGGTCTGCCCGACGAGCGGCGTGCTTCCTGCCTGGAGCGTCAACTGCAGGGTCGGCGCGATCGCCTTTGCGGGAAGCACCGACATCGTGCCCGTGTTCACTGCAGCGAGCGTAATCGCGCCGGAGGGGCCGCCCCCGGCGCTGGTATCAAGATTGTTGCCAATGATGTTCAAGGTGCCGTCACTGTTCATGGTCACGCCGAAACCGGCGCCCTGCATGGCGGTCTGTAACGCCGCCATCGCGTCCGCGGTGGTGAACCCGACCGGCAGCGGCACTGGGACCACGTTCTGGTGCTGAATCACGTTGCCGAGCCCGTCCGTGACGTCGGGAGCGGCGACCGTGGTTGCTGCTGCGCCCGGCTGCACGAACTCGAAGGTCCATTGCTGGCCCGGGTTTTGTCCCGTTGCGCTCGCATCGCCGAACATCGTGTTCTGCAGCGTGACCGTGGTGTTGACCGGGCCGTTGTTCGAGATGTTGTAGGGAGAGATACTGTTCATGTTAAGCACAAGGCCGCCACTCGTGGCGTTGAACCCGTACAGACCAAGCCCCGCCGCAGTTGCGTTGATCGCGTTGCCGGGCCCCGTGCCGCCGACCGTGATCTGTTTGCCTTGCGCGTCGGTCATCACCTTCAGTTGCGTGCTGCTGACGCCGTTGCCGGTTGCGCCGGCAAGGAGGTTTACGCCGTTCATCGTCGCGCTGTTGGCGAAGGTATCAATCTGGGAGAGCAATCCGTTGATGCTTTGGTTCATCTGCGCCTGGCTCAGCCCCTGCTGCTGCGCCTGCGTCACCGTGTTTTTCAGCGTGCTCAGCGCTGAGGAAATGCTGGTGGTCGCAGCCGTTGCGGTTCCGACTACTTGGCCCGAAAACGAAAGCCCATCCTGCACCGCTGAGAGGCCGGCGATCTGGGCGTTCATCGTGTTCGAGATAGCATAGATGGCCGGATTGTCGGCTGCGCTCGAAACTTTCTTGCCGGTCGCAATCTGTTGCTGCGTGGTGACCAACGCTGTTTGCGTTTGGGCAAGAGACGCAAGCGCTGCGTATGCGCTGAGGTTGGTGTTGACGGAGAACAAGGACATCGACGCCTCCTTTGTGGCCTTGTCAGGCGATCAGCGTGGCTGGAAGGGCATCAAATGCCGGCATTCCCGACGATCGTATGGTGATCAAAAACACGTGCTGTCTTCTCCAGAAGCCTCCTCGACCCGCCACCGCAAAGCGCGTGCCAACATGGATCGAGCGCATCGACAGCGGCGCAAGCGCAAAAATCGTTTTGTTTCATGTGGATTTATCGTGCGCCAAAACGGCACGTTGTCACTTCGCATCATCCCGGTCGGCAGAGCGTGCCCACCGAAGATTCCCGGTGCGGCATTCTTTGCCGGGTTTGATGCGCATTCCTGCCGCCCGTCAGGGAAGCGGCTTTCTCCGGCCGGATGTTCTATTCACGGCTGATAACGATTTCGTGATTACGGAATATGCTTGGAGCCGAACACGACACGGCGCCACTCCAGCCGCGCTACAGCGCGCTTTTGCGCCGTAAATAGCCCAACGCTTTCAAAGCACTACGCTTGCCGTCACTCCATTCGTAATCAGTAGGTCGGTGGCTCTCCGTCGCGAAGGCCATCGGTACATGGCTTGTAGTTTACGGTGTGCGTCACGAATCTGCACATGGACGGCAGTTGCCGAAGACATTGCCCGACAACAGCGTCTGCTTCGCCGCGTGAAACTTCCGCCATTCCGCTCCCGGCCAGGATCGAACGTCCAGCCGCCAACCGTAAAGTTTCGGGAAGGGTCGCAAGCCGAGGCGTAGCTGCCCTTGAACACGCCGCCGTCGCTGGCGCAATCCCCCACCGCCACCAGCCATGACGATCGACTGCAGCATGTGGGTATCATCGACAAAATCACTAACTGTTACTTTAGCTCAAAACGGCAGTAACGTACAACATTCTGCATGCATTCTTGTGCGTCACCGGGCCGTGAGCGATGGCGATGCCGCATCGCCTTCCTCCGGGTGCTGGCGACCGTTCTCGGCCGCGGCGGTTGGTTTGGCCGGATGGCCCGCTGCCCACCATTCGCTGACAGTCACGAACTGGTAGCCGCGGGCCGCTCCCTCGCGAAGGATGGTCGGAAGCGCCTCGGCAGTGGCGCTGTGAACGGAGTGCAGCAGGACCACCGCACCGGGGTGCAGGTGGGACAAAACCGCATCGACCACCTCCGGCGCCGTGCGTCCCTCCTGCCAGTCCTTCGGATCGATGTCCCACCTGATGGTATCCATCTGAAAGCTGGCGGCCTCGGCCACGACGCGCGCATCGCAGGCGCCCTCCGGCGGGCGGAACCAGGCGATCCGGGCCTCCGGTGCCACCGTCCTTAGGGCCGCCACCGAACTGGCCATGTCGATGTGAAGCTCGGCGTCAGTCATCCGCGACATGGCGCGGTGGCGGTAGCCGTGCGGGCCGACTTCGTGCCCTTCGGCCACGATCTGCCGTGCCTCGGCCGGATCGCGCTCCACGTGGAGGCCGATGAGAAAAAACGTGGCGTGTACCCCGGCTTCGCGAAGGATATTGAGCACTTTCGGGGTGTTCACCTTATCCGGGCCGTCGTCGAACGACAGCGCCACCAGACTGCGTCCGTCTGCGGTCACGTAGTCTCCCGGCGAATACGCCACGAGCCCGGCAGGATGGAGATACGGGCTGAAGTGATGCACCGCCAGGTCGGTTGCTGGCTTCGCGGCGAGCCTGCTGCGGTGAACAAGGGACACTTTGTGAATTCCGCTGTCCACCGTCGGCGCAGCCGCGGGTTGAGGTGCCGCCGAACACGCAGGATCGACACAAAGAGCCATGGCCAGGAGAGCGCCAAGAAGACGGGACAGGATCATGGGGGACGCCTCGCTGGGACCGAACGTGCTGCCGAAACCGCTTCGGTCGCCACTAGTGAACAGACGTGTGTCACAACGGCGCTGAGTCAAGTTAAACATAACCGGAATTGCAAAGAATGGCCCCCTCGCCCCGCCCGCCCGCTCCGGACGTCCGTTCCGGCGGGTCAGCCGCGACGCCCGGGCGACGCAGGACATGGACGGACGGTGCCGATGCGAAGGGAACGGCACCGACCTGAGCGTCATGGTTGCGCGGTCCATGCTGTGGGCCGGATGGCCTCTCATCCGTTGCGATCCGACGGGCCAAGGACATCAACCAGCACAGGACGGACTTGCCGGCCGGCCGCACTGCGTGCACAATTTTCGCCTTGACACGGTGGCGAGTATGGGGGGCGAGCATGGGGGAAGCCGAAAAAACCCGGGTCGGCGTTCGTGACCTGCGAGGCCATCTGGATTTCTATCTGAACCAGGCGCGCCAGGGCACCTCGTTCCTGGTCATGGCCCACGGCGAGGCGGTGGCGGAGTTGCGTCCCCCCCAGCCTGCCGGGCACCCGCACGAACAACCCCGGCGGCGACGCGGGCAGACCCGCGTGGATACCACACTCGATACGCCGCCCGCCTGATCGGCCCGGGGCGAAATTAAGATAAGCAAGGCCAGGGGCTCTGCCCCTGGACCCCGCCAAGGGCCGGGAGGCCCTTGGAACCCATTCAGTTTTACGACTCTCGGTAGTCCAGCAGGGTGAGGCCAACCAGCATAAAACATACCGGCCAGACCCAGCCGGCGATCCGCGCGCCGCGCCCCTCCAGCCGCAGCTCCAGCCAGCGCGCCCAACCGGCGGCAATGCCGAACAACGCCAGCGGCGTATGGGTGATCTCGATAAGAAGCTGGTCCTTGATGTTGGAAATGTTGTGGCTGTGCGTCAGCAACGCTGCCCCGCCGACCACACACACCATCGGGAACACATAGGGCGTCCAACCCTGCCGCACCCCGCGCAGGCGAACCCGCCATTCGAACAGGCCGAACAAAGCCACGAACAACACCAGCAGCTTGTGCTGCAACACCTCCACATCGCGCAGACTCTCCCAGAACCCGTTCTGGCCGATCGGCCAGACCTCCGGGTCCGAGCGGACGAACAGAAAGGCCGCCATCACCAGAAACAACAGCGGCCAGTGTCGCGCCGGGCGCCAGCCCGCACGATCGGCCAGCGCAAGCAGGCCGACGACCATCACGAACACGCCGGCCCAGTTGTGGTTGAATTCCGACCAGGCGATGTCGGCGGCGTTGCGCTCAGGGAAATTGCCGGAGCCGGGCACGAAGGCGCGTTCCGCCGGGCCGGCCTGCGCGGCCGCCTCGGCGTCCAGCTTCGCCTGCAGCGCCGGCAGCGCCAGCGTGTCGTGGTCGGGCGAGACGAGCCGCGGCCAGGCCGGGGCGTTGCGCTCCACCACCTGCTGCCAGGTCACCCGGTCCTGCACCAGATCGACCGCCGGCGGGGCGGAGGTCAGGCCGGCCGCGGCGAAGAACAGGGCAATGCCGATGCCGATCTCGACCTCGGCAAAACGGCGCAGTCGCAGCACCGGCGTCGCCGGATCGCGGCGCAAACGCCTGACCACGAGGAAGTTGCCGAAGCCCAGCGCCAGCAGGGAAGCGAACATCACCGCCTTGGCGCTGGCCATGACCCCGTAGGCGGTGCCGTACACCGCCTCCCACGAACCGATGTAAAAGACCGCGAGGACAGCGGCCGAGACGATGATGCAGGCCACGCCCGCCATCGACATGCCCGAGAACCGTGCCCCGATCAGCCGCCACGACACGCCGCCCTCCACCCGTCGCAGCGCGGCGATGAAGCAGGGAATGCCGCCGATCCAGATGGCGGCGCCGAACTGGTGCAGGGCGGACACCGCCAGCAGCACGGCACGGTCGTCCAGCCGCGCCGCCGCATGGGTGGTCAGGGTGGCCGCCGCCAGCTCAACCGCGCCGGCAAACAGCAACAGGCCGGCTGGCGCCCGCGCGCCGGCCCCCCGCAGCGCCGCCGCCAGCACCGCGGACGCGGCGATCTTGGCCAGCCCCGCCAGCGCCGATTCGGCGCCCAGCGCCTGCGGCAGCGTGAGATCCACCGTGTCGGTCAGGATCGCAGCTTGCATGGCAACAATCACCGTCTCGCACAGCACCAATGCCAGCGCCGCCCAGCCGGCAATGCGCACAGTGTCGCGCGCAATGGCGGGGGCGGCGTCCAGGCGGCCGGTCAGCGGGCGAACCAGAAGCAGCAGGAACAGCACGCCGCCCAACGCCATCGATTGCGCCACGATGGTGCAGCCGTGCAGCACGACGCTGAGATAGCCGAACAGATCGACCAGCAGGCTCATGGCTCAGGGTCCCGTCACGCTGAACGCCACATCGCCACGGGTAATGTGGCCGTCGATGGCCAGCACCTGCCAGCGCAGCGAATAGGCGCCGGGGGCAAGCTCGGTCGCGGCGGTGAGCACGTTGCCGGCACCCTCCCCTTGGGCGGGCAGCACCGCCTGCGACCGGTCCGGGCGGGTGAGCGTCAGCCGGGAGCGCCCGGCATCGATGCGGCTGTTGAAGCGCAGCCGCAGATCCACGTGGCCAACGGTAATGCTGGCACCCGCTGCGGGCAGGCTCTCCATCAGGATCGCGTGCGCCTGGACGCCAACCGGCGCGCCGCACAGCAGGACAACAACGGACAGCGCCCGCCAGCTTGGGACGATCATGGTTTCATTTCTTCCTGTCGACGGGATGCGAGCCGTTTTGCCCCGATGCCGGGCCGATGTCCAATCCGGCCGGCCAGTGGACGCGCCGGCGCAGATGCGGTCTGATCCGCAGCCAGCAGAGACAATCCGGGACCTCCCATGAGCCGCCTGCCACCGCCCGTCCGCGCCGAGTACCGCTGGTTTCACGCCATCACCACCCGCTGGATGGACAACGACGCCTTCGGGCACGTCAACAACGTGGTGTACTATTCCTGGATGGACACCGCGGTGAACCGTTTCCTGCTCGACCACAAGCTGCTCGATGTGGGGACGAGCCCGGTGGTCGGCATCGTCGCCGAGACGGGCTGCCGCTACATCTCGCAGATCGCCTATCCGGATGACGTGACCGTGGGCATCCGGGTGGCGAAGCTTGGGCGGTCCTCGGTGCGCTATGCGGTGGGCATTTTCCGCGCCGACGAAGAAGTCGCCTCGGCCGACGGGCATTTTGTCCATGTCTATGTGGACCGGGCGACCATGCGGCCGGTGGCGGTCCCGGATTTCATCCGGGTCGAGTTGGAACGCATTGCCGAGCCGGGCTGAGCGGCGGCAGGAGGACAGGCAGGATGGACACCGGGCTGGCGGGCAAACGGGCGATCGTCTGCGCGGCGAGCAAGGGGCTGGGCCGCGCCTGCGCCCTGGCGCTGGCGCGCGAGGGGGTGGACCTGGTCATCACCGCGCGCACCGCCGCAACGCTGGAGCGCACCGCGGCCGAAATTCGCGCCGCCACCGGCGCCACGGTGACTGCGGTGCCGGGCGACATCACCACCGAGGCCGGCCGCGCCGCCGCGCTGGCCGCCTGCCCGGAGCCCGACATCCTGGTCAACAACGCCGGCGGCCCGCCGCCGGGCGATTTCCGCACCTGGGAGCGCGACGATTGGATACGCGCGCTGGACGCCAACATGCTCACGCCGATCTTCCTGATCCGTTCCGTGGTGGACGGAATGTGCGCGCGCAAATTCGGCCGCATCGTCAACATCACCTCGGCCACCGTGAAATCGCCCATTCCCACGCTGGGCATGAGCAACGGGGCGCGCGCCGGTCTGACCGGTTTTGTCGCCGGGCTGGCGCGGCAGGTGGCGTGCCACAACGTGACCATCAACGGCCTGCTCCCCGGCCCGTTCCTGACCGACCGGCTGCGCGCCACCCTGCAGGCGACTGCCGAGCAGCAGGGCCGTCCGGTGGACGAGATCATCACCGAGCGCGGCCATGCCTCGCCGGCCGGTCGGGTGGGCGACCCGGCGGAGTTCGGCGCCGCCTGTGTGTTCCTGTGCGCGGCGTCGTCGGGGTTTATCGTCGGGCAGAACCTGCTGCTGGATGGCGGGGCGTTCAACAGCATATTGGGGTGAATCCGGCCCCGCTGGGCCACCGGCTTCAAGGCCCGGAGGGCGGCGAAGTCAGCATGTCCGTGACTGTCGTCCATCCCAGCATCACCGCCGGGGCCAGCGCCTGTCCGACGTAACACGCGCTGGAGACCAGAAACGCCAGTGCCGCGCCGCCTTCCAGCACCCGCACCGGCGGCAGCGGCCCTTGCAGCGCCGCCGCCACCGCACCCGGTCCGCCGGCCAGCGCCACCACCGCCCCGCTCGCCACCACGGTCCCAACCAGGCAGCCGATCCCGGCCAGTTCGCCATCGGAGAGCGGCGCGGTCAGCGCGTCGATCACTGGCGGCAACCGGCTGGTCTGCGCCTGCGCCGTCAGCGGGAGGGAGAGCATCACCAGCGCAACCCAGGCCCCCCGGCACAGCGGGCCGGGCCGCGAACGTCGCGGCGCCGTTCGCCCGTTCCTCACGCCCGACCGGATCACGTTCGCACTCCTGCTTGGAAAAGCGTTGGTTCCCTCGCATTGTCGCGCCGCCGCCTGGGCTTGGCTATCCGATTCGAAGCAGGCGGCGATCCCGTCGCCGGCATGTCCCCGATGCCGGCGGCCGGATGTCTGCGTCCTACAGCCTCGATCCCGCGCGCTCTCGGGCGCAGAAAGGCCACCGCATGCATGCCCCCAGCGCCGGAGCGGCCCCCGCCGCCCGGTTCTTCAGCCAGCCCAAAGCGGTCTGGGCGACCGCCTTCGCCGCCACCATCGGCTTCACCAGCATCGGCCTGGTCGATCCGATCCTGGTCTCGATCGCGTCCGGGCTGCACGCCAGGCCGAGCCAGGTCTCGCTGCTGTTCACCAGCTACTTCGCCGTCACCGCGCTGATGATGCTGGTCACCGGCTATGTCTCCAGCCGGCTCGGCGGGCGCGGCACGCTGCTGCTGGGCGCGGCCCTGATCGCCGGCTTCGCCGCCCTGTCCGGCACCGCCACCTCGGTCGCCGGGCTGGTCGCCTACCGGGCCGGCTGGGGGCTCGGCAACGCGCTGTTCGTGGCGACGGCACTGTCGGTGATCGTGCGGGCCGCGCGCGGCGGCACGATGACGGCGATTCTGCTGTATGAGGCCGCACTCGGCCTGGGCATTTCCATCGGACCGCTGATCGGCGCGGCGCTGGGGGGCATTTCCTGGCGCTACCCGTTCTACGGCACCGCGGTGCTGATGGTGATTGGCTTCGTCGCCGTCGCGGTGTTCCTGCCGGAGCAGCCAAAGGCGCCGGAAAAATCGCGGCTGGTGGACCCGCTGAAGGCGCTCGCGCATCGCGGCCTCGCCGCCACCGCGGTCAGCGCGTTCTTCTACAACTACGCCTTCTTCACCGTGCTCGCCTTCGTGCCGTTCGCGCTGAACCTCTCGGCGCATGCGGTCGGGCTGATCTTCTTCGGCTGGGGCGTGCTGCTGGCGCTGTTCTCGGTGCTGGTGGCGCCCCGGTTGCAGGCGCGTTTCAGCTCGCTCGGGCTGGCCTCCGTCACGCTGGCGCTGCTCGCGCTGCTGCTGGTGGCGATGGCGTTCGGCGGCCGACCGGCGGTGGTGGTGGGGGTGGTGGTCGCCGGTGCGCTGATGGGCATCGCCAACACCATCTACACTGAAATGGCGTTGGAAGTGTCGCAGGCACAGCGGCCGGTCGCGTCCGCCGCCTATAATTTTGTCCGCTGGTTCGCCGGCGTGATCGCGCCCTATACGGCGCCGCTGCTGGCCGAGCAGTTCAACACCAGCGTCACCTTCCTGGTCGCCGCCGCCGCCACCCTGATCGCACCGCTGGTGCTGTGGCGCATGCGCCACCATCTCGGCCGCTTTGGCCAGGCGCCGACGCAGGCCGTTGCCGCGGTGCGGGCGGTGATCGCCGCCATTGACGGTTCGGCGTCCGATCGGGCGGTGCTGGCGCGCGCCCACAGCCTCGCCGCCGAAAGCGGGGCGCCGGTTGAGGTGGTGCATGTCCGCAGCATCGAGGTGTTCGCCGACCAGGCAGCGGCCGAGGAAAGCCGGGCCGGCGGCGAGGCACTGGTGCAGGAAGCCGTTGCCTCCCTGCGCGCGGCCGGCGGCATCGCCACCGGCATTTGCCTGGAGGAGATTGCCGCCCGCGCCCCGCTGGCCTTGCTGCGCCACGCCGAGGCGGCCGGTGCGGGCACGATCGTGCTGGGCACGCGCCATAAGGGCGACATCAGCGATCTCGTGCACGGCAGCTTCGCCGACCTGATCGCGCGCCGGACCACCCTGCCGGTGGTGCTGGTCCCCCCGCCGGTGACGGAAGCCGCCTGAGGGGCTCAGTCGGCCGCGATGTCCTGCGCCATTGCGGGCGGCGACGGCGCCTGACAGGCGCGGCGGTAGGTGCCGAGCTTGCCTTCCAGCGCCTGAAACTCCGCCTCGGGGATCAGCAGACCCCGGATGGTGGGGTCCTGGGCCCAGGGCGGCAGCCCGTATTCGCTGACGCTCCGTTCGCCGAGCAGCGTCAGCAGATGCCAGATGACCTCGCGCGCCGCATCAAGCTCGGCAGCCGCGTGGTCCAGTTCGCGGGCGGCGCTGGCCGGCAGACGGGAGGCAGCGCTGCGGACCACGCCAAGGTCGGGCAGGCCAAGCCGCCTTGGATCGTACTGCATCGCTGCCTTCTCCCACCAGGAACACCGGCGGCTCGCCAGTGCCGGCGAGAAGATAACGACACGATAATGTTTATGACTGGTAAACCCCGCGTTCTGAGCGGGGCGTCGCTGTGTGCGGTCAGCGACGCCCCTTCTCTCGCCCTGGCCGGTTACGGCGTCACGGCGTGATGGCCACTTTCAGCACGCCATCGCGCTGGTTGGCGAACAGATCGTAGGCGGCCTCGATATCATCCAGCTTGAAGCGATGCGTCACCATCGGTTCCAGATTGAGCCGGCTGGATTCGATCACCGCCAGCAGCCGGCGCATCCGTTCCTTGCCGCCGGGGCAAAGCGAGGTGACGATCTTATGGTCGCCCAGGCCGGCTGCGAAGGCACCCAGCGGAATGCGCAGATCGCTCGAATACACGCCGAGGCTGGACAGCGTGCCCCCCGGGCGGATCACCCGCAGCGCCGCCTCAAACGTCGCCTGCGTGCCGAGCGCCTCGATGGCCACGTCCACGCCGCGGCCATCGGTGATGCGCATGATCTCCTCGACCGGATCGACCTGCTTGAAGTCGATGGTGACATCCGCACCCAGTTTGCGCGCCACGGCCAGCCGCCCGGCGAGGGTATCGACGCCGATCACCGTAGTGGCACCCGACAGCTTCGCGCCGGCGGTGGCACACAGCCCGATCGGCCCCTGGGCGAACACCGCCACCGTGTCGCCGATGCGGATGTTGCCGCTCTCCGCGCCCGCGAAGCCGGTGGACATGATGTCCGGACACATCAGCACCTGTTCGTCGGTCAGCCGGTCCGGCACCGCGCACAGATTCACCATGGCATCCGGCACCAGCACATATTCGGCCTGGCAGCCGTCGATGGTGTTGCCGAAGCGCCAGCCGCCCATCGCCTTGTAGCCGTGTTTCGTGCCGGCGCCGTCCTGCGAGGAACAGCCGCACAGGCAGGCGGCGGAATGGCCGCTGGGGGTGATCGCGCCGGCGATGACCCGCTGGCCCTCGCGGTAGCCCTGCACGGAGCTGCCGAGCCGTTCGATGATGCCCACCGGCTCGTGGCCGATGGTCAGGCCCTTGGCGACCGGATATTCGCCCTTCAGGATGTGCACGTCGGTGCCGCAGATCGTGGTCGTCGTGATGCGGAGCAGCGCGTCCAGCGGTCCGACATCAGGTACCGGCTTCTCGTCGAGAACGATACGCCCCCGCTCGACAAACACTGCGGCTCGCATTTTTGCCATGACATCACCTTCCTGTGGTGGTTTCCTCGCACATCGACTTGCAACTTCGTCGATTTTTCTGGAAATCACTTTAGCCATTTTGCCGATGGCTGGCAAGATTTGGGCTCGGCACGGTGCCCTTAGGTGCGAACGCGACCGCATCATCTCGGGAGGTGGGTTATGGACAACGCCGCCCCTGTCACCGGCACGGTGACAGCCATCCGCGGAGCGGTCCTCGATGTCCGCTTGGGGACCGCGGCGCTGCCGCGCATCGACGAGGCGCTGGAGATCGATCCGGACGGACCTGACCGCCTGATCGCCGAGGTGCAGAGCCATCTCGACGCCGCCAGCGTCCGCGCCATCGCCCTGCAGCCGGTCGGCGGCATCCGCCGCGGCACCCAGGTGCGCGCCACCGGCGGTCCGGTCATGGTGCCGGTCGGCGAGGCGGTGCTTGGACGCGTGCTCGACGTGCTCGGCGCCGTGCAGGACCGAGGGCCGAAGCTGCCCGAGGACACCGAGCGCTGGCCCATCCACCGCGCGCCCCCGCAGCTGAGCGGCCAGACCGCGGCCACCACCGTGTTCGAGACCGGCATCAAGGTCATCGACCTGCTGATCCCGCTTGCCCAGGGCGGCAAAGCCGGCATGTTCGGCGGCGCCGGGGTCGGCAAGACCGTGCTGCTGATGGAGCTGATCCGCGCCATGGTCGAGCGCTATCGTGGAATTTCGGTCTTCGCCGGCATCGGCGAGCGGCTGCGCGAGGGCCACGAGCTGCTGTCCGACATGCACGAATCCGGCGTGCTGCCGCGCACCTGCCTGGTGTTCGGCCAGATGAACGAGCCGCCCGGCGCGCGCTGGCGCGTCGGCCTCACCGCGCTGACCGTCGCCGAGTTCTTCCGCGACGCCCGCCACACCGACGTGCTGCTGCTGATCGACAACGTGTTTCGCTTCGTGCAGGCCGGCAGCGAGGTGTCCGGCCTGCTCGGCCGCCTGCCGTCGCGCGTCGGCTACCAGCCGACGCTCGCCAGCGAGGTGGCGGCGCTGCAGGAACGCATCACCTCGGTGGCCGGCGCCGCCATCACCGCGGTCGAGGCGGTCTACGTCCCGGCCGATGATTTCACCGATCCCGCGGTGACCGCGATCTCCGGCCATCTCGACAGCATCATCATGCTCTCGCGCGAGATGGCGGCCGAGGGCATGTATCCCGCCATCGACCCGCTCGCCTCCGCCTCGGTGCTGCTCGATGCCGCCGTGGTCGGTGCCGAACACGAGCGGACGGCCGCGGCGGTGCGCGCGGCGCTGGCCCGCTACCGCGACCTGCGCGACGTGATCGCGCTGCTCGGCATGGAGGAACTCGGCGCGCAGGACCGTCTGGTGGTCAACCGGGCGCGCCGGCTGCAGCGTTTTCTCACCCAGCCCTTCATGGTGACCGAGGCGTTCACCGGCAGCGCCGGCCGTTCGGTGCCGCTGGCGCAAACCCTGCGCGGCTGCCGCGCCATCCTCGACGGCGAGGCCGATGCCTGGCCGGAAGCGGCGCTCTACATGATCGGTGATATCGACGAGGCGCGTGCGCGTGCAACCCAGGGGGCGCCGGCATGAGGCTGCTCATCACCGATCCCATCTCGATCGTCGCCGACCATGCCGATATCGCCGCAATCCGCGCCGAGGACGAGAGCGGCAGCTTCGGCATTCTTCCCGGCCATACCGGCCTGCTGACCGTGCTGGTGCCGTCGGTGCTGGCCTGGCGGCACGCGGACGGGCGACGCGCCTATTGTGCCGTGCGCCGCGGCGTGCTGACGGTGCGCGGCGGGCGCGAGGTGAACGTGGCGACCCGCCAGGCGGTGCCCGGCGACGACCTGGACGAACTCGAACACGTCGTGCTGGCCCGGTTCCAGGCCGAGCTGGACATCGAGCGCTCGGTGCGGGTCGAATCCATGCGCTTGCACATGCAGGCGATCCGCCAGATCGTGCAGTTGCTGCAGCCCGTCGGACAGGATGCCGGAGGGAGCCCATGACCGCGCCGCCGCCCCCATCTTCGCCATCGCCCCCGTCTTCGCCATCACCACCGGACATGCCCGACGGGCTGGTCCGCTCGGTGCATGAGCGCGCCGAGCGAAGCCGCCGCGCCGACCGTGAGGGCGAGCCCTCCTTCGGCCAGCAACTGGCGCAGGTCGGCGTGCTCGGCTGGATGGTGGTGACACCGGCGCTGCTGCTGCTGTTCCTCGGCCGCTGGCTGGACCGCCGCCTCGGGTCCGGCATCTTCTGGAGCGCGCCGCTGCTCATGCTCGGCGTGTCGCTCGGCTGCTGGACCGCCTGGCGCTGGGTCCGCCGGGGTGTGCGATGAGCATTGCGGTCATGGCCGCGTTCGCGCTGCTCGGCGCGGCCGTGGGCGTCGCGCATTTCGTCAGCCTGCAGCGCAATGTTCGCTTGTACCTGTCGGCCGGACGCCTCCGTCACGCCGTCGCCCTGCAGGCCCTGCGCCTGGCGCTGACGGTCGCGCTGTTCGCCGCCGCCGCGCTGCAGGGCGCCGCCCCGCTGCTTCTGGCCGCCGGCGGCTTCCTGCTCGCCCGCACCTTCGTGCTCGCCCGCCACCAGCGCGCCGGCGCATTGCCCCCGGCCGCACCATGATCGGCTCGCCGCTCGCCTCCAGCATCGCCTTCAGCATTGGTCCGGTGCCGGTCGCCGCGCAGGTGGTCACCACCTGGTGCCTGATGGCGGCGCTGGCCGGCGGCGGCTTCCTGCTGACCCGCCGGCTGCGCGCCGCCCCGTCACGCCGGCAGGCGGCGCTGGAACTGCTGGTCGAGGCGATCGCGGCCCAGATCCGCGACACCATGCGAACCGATCCGGCGCCCTTCCTGCCGCTGATCGGCACCCTGTTCCTGTTCATCCTCACATCCAACTGGTCGTCCCTGCTGCCCGGCGTTGATCCGCCCACCGCCCATCTGGAGACCGATGCCGCGCTGGCGCTGATCGTGCTGGTGGCCGGATTCTGGTTCGGCATTCGCGGGCTCGGCGTGGGACGCTATCTCGCCACCTTCGCGCAACCCACCCTGCTGATGTTGCCGCTCAACATTGCCGAGACCATCACCCGCAGCTTCTCGCTGGTGGTCCGCCTGTTCGGCAACGTCATGAGCGGCGTGTTCGTGGTCGGCATCGTGCTGTCGCTGGCCGGGCTGCTGGTGCCGATTCCGCTGATGGCGCTCGACCTGCTGACCGGCGCCGTGCAGGCCTACATCTTCGCCGTGCTGGCCATGGTCTTCATCGGCGGGGCGCTGGCCGAAGCGCGCCAGGACAGCGGCAAGGCAGACGGGGAAAAGGCATGAACGACGTCATCCAGATCGCCAGCATCGCCGGCGCGGCGCTCGCCGTCTCGTTCGGCGCCATTGGTCCGGCGCTCGCCGAGGGCCGCGCCGTCGCTGCCGCCATGGATGCCATCGCCCGCCAGCCGGACGCCGCCGGCACGCTGTCGCGCACCCTGTTCGTGGGCCTGGCGATGATCGAGACGATGGCGATCTACTGCCTGGTGGTGGCGCTGCTGCTGCTGTTCGCCAATCCGTTCGTGCATTAGGGCGATGCGGCTGGACCTCTGGACGCTGGCGCTGCAGGCGGTCAACGCCCTCGTCCTGGTCTGGCTGCTGGCGCGCTTCCTGTATCGCCCGATCAACGCCATCATCGCCCAGCGCCGCGCCGAAGCGGCGAAGCTACTTGCCGACGCCGCCGACGCGCGCACGCAGGCCGAGCAAAAGGCAGCTTCGCTCGACGCCGCCCGCGCCGGCCTCGCCGCCGAAGGCGAGCGCATCCGCGCCGAAGCCCACACGCGCGCCGCCGCCGACCGCGAGGCGCTGCTGAACGAGGCGCACGAAGCCGCCGCCGGGTTGCGGCGCGAGGCGGAGGCGGCAATCGCGCGCGAGCGCGCCGCCGCCCAGGCCGAGCTGGAACGCGCCGCCGCCGAACTGGCGGTGTCCATCGCCCGCCGTCTGCTGGCGCGGCTGCCGCCGGCGGTCGCGACCGATGCGTTCCTCGCCTCCCTCGCCGCCGATCTCGCGGCCCTGCCCGACTCCGCCCACCGTCAGTTCCTCGATCCGGGTGAGACCGTCACCGTCACCAGCGCCGTGCCGCTCGAAGCACCGGCGCAGCTTGCCTGCCGCGCGATGCTGACGGGGGCCGGTGCCGTCAGCTTCACCACCGACCCCGCGCTGATCGCCGGCATCGAGCTGCATGCCCCACATGCGGCGCTGCGGGCGAGTTGGCAGGCCGAGTTGCAGCGCATCACCGCCGCGCTGGAGAAAACGAATGGCAACGCCGCCACGGCTTGAGCGCTGGCTCGGCGAGGCCACCGCGCGCGTCGATGCGGCGCTGGCGGCGCCGCGCCTCGAGCTGGTCGGCCGCGTCCGTTCCGTCGGCGACGGCATCGCGCTGGTGACCGGCCTGCCGGAGGCGCGGCCTGGCGAATTGCTCCGGTTCGCCGCCGGCCAGCACGGCTTCGCCCATACGCTGGACGAAGATGCCATCGGCTGCGTGCTGCTCGATGATCCGGACAGCGTTGAGGCTGGCGATGCCGTGCATGGTACCGGCGAGGTGGTGCGCGTGCCGGTCGGCCCCGGCCTGCTCGGCCGCGTGGTGGACCCGCTCGGCCGTCCGTTGGATGACGGCCCGCCGATCACTGCCGAAGCGCTGGAACCGGTCGAGCGAGCGGCCCCGCCGATCGTGGACCGCGCGCTGGTGACCGAGCCGGTGCAGACCGGCATCCTGGTGATCGACGCGCTGTTCGCGCTCGGCCGCGGCCAGCGCGAGTTGATCATCGGCGACCGCTCGACTGGCAAGACCGCCATCGCCATCGACACGATTATCAATCAGGCCACCGGTGACGTCATATGCGTCTATGTCGCCATCGGCCAGAAATCCGCCGCCGTCGCCCGCGCCATCGCCGCCGTGCGCACGCACGGCGCGCCGCAACGCTGCGTGTTCGTGGTCGCCGCCGCCGCCGCGGCGCCCGGGCTGCAATGGATCGCGCCGTTCGCCGGCATGACCATCGCCGAGTATTTCCGCGACCGCGGCCAGCATGCGCTGATTGTGCTCGACGACCTGACCCGCCACGCCGCCACCCACCGCGAGATCGCGCTGCTGACCCACCAGCCGCCGGGCCGCGAGGCCTATCCCGGCGACGTGTTCTACCTGCATGCTCGCCTGCTCGAACGCGCCGGCAAGCTGTCGCCGGCGCGCGGCGGCGGCTCGCTGACCGCGCTGCCGATCGCCGAGACCGATGCCGGCAATCTCAGCGGCTATATCCCGACCAATTTGATCTCGATCACCGACGGCCAGCTTGTGCTGGACGCCAGGCTGTTCAATGAGGGCCAGAAGCCGGCGGTCAATGTCGGCACCAGCGTCAGCCGCGTCGGCGGCAAGACGCAGGCCCCGGCGCTGCGCGATGTCACCGGCACGCTGCGCCTCGACTACGCCCAATTCCTTGAGCTGGAGATGTTCACCCGCTTCGGTGGCGTGCCGGATGCGCGGGTGCGCGCGCAGCTTCGCCGCGGCGAGCGGCTGCGCGCATTGCTGGCGCAGCCGCGCAACGCACCGCTGCGGCTGGCCGACGAGGTGGCGCTCGCCATTGGGCTGCGCGACGGCTGCCTGGACGCCGTTCCGCCGGACGCGATTGCGGCCCTGCGGCGCGACCTGCCGGCGTGGCTCGACACCCATGCCCGCGCGGCCGCCGAGGAGGTCATTGGCACAAGGCGCCTCGGTCCGGTCGCCGCCGCCGCGCTGCGGGACGCGGTCGCGGCGCTGGCCGCCCGTCACGCCGACCCGCCCGCATGACCGAGCGTCTGGCCGATATCGGCGCGCGTATCCGTAGTGTGCGCCAGTTGGAAACGGTAATCTCCGCCATGCGCAGCATCGCCGCCGCCCGCGCCCAGCAGAGCCGCGCGCTGATGGAAGGCGTGGACGCGCATGCCGGCGTGGTGGCGCAGGCGATCGCCGAGGCGCTGCATCTGCAGCCGGACGCGGAACAGCCGCCGCCGGCCCGACATGCCGCGCGCGCGGGGCTGGTGCTGTTCTGCGCCGAGCAGGGTTTCGCCGGCGGCTACACCTCCCGTCTGTTGGACGACGTCGCCCGGGTGCGCGCCGGGGCCGCTTTGTTCCTGGTCGGCAGCCGCGGCGCCGCGCTGGCCGAACAGCGGCGGCTCCCCCTCACCTGGCACACGCCGATGGCATCGCATGCCGACGGCATCCCGGCGGTTGCCGGCCGCATCGCCGGCGCGCTGTTCGACCGCCTGCCACGCGACGGGCTGGAGCGGCTCGACATGATGTTCGCCATGTGGTCGCCGGGGCGCGGGCTGGAGCTGTGCCGCCGCTCCCTGCTGCCGCTCGACCGCCACGCCTTCGCGACGGTCCGCAACGGCATTCCGCCGCTGATCACCCTGCCCGCCCCGGTGCTGCTGGCGCGGCTGGCGGAAGAATACGTGCATGCCGAAATCTGCCGCGCCGCCATGCACGCCTTCGTGGCCGAGAACGAGGTCCGGGTGCAGACGCTCGCGGCCGCCCGCAGCAACATTACCACCATGCTGGGCCGGCTGCAGGCGCGCGAGCGGCAGGTCCGGCAGGACACGATTACCGCCGAGGTGGTGGAACTCGGTGCCGCAACCGAAAGCCTGCGCCGGGCGGCGAGATCCCGCTGACTCCGGGCTACACCAGGTAATAGAGGCTGGCCTCGCGGTCGGTCTTGTTCGTCCAGGTGGAACTGGCGCAGTGGGTGCAGCTATTGGCGTCGCCGACGATGTCGTAGGCATGGCGCACCGCCTGCAGCGTGGCGGAATCGGCATCGTCGGGTGCCTGCGGGAAGATGTGATCAGCCGGATACCAGCGCAGGAATCCCAGCTTTGTGATCGCCAGCAGAATGTCGGGCCGAACCCCCGCGAGCAGCACCGTGATGCCGACCCGGTCGGCTTCATGCAGAAAATGCTCGATCCGTTCGAGGCAGACCGCGTCGGGGTTGCGCACGCGCTTGAGCCGCAGCACGATCACCCGCACCCCTTCCTCCACCGCCCGCCGCCGCAACTCATCGAGATAGCGGTCGAGTTCGGGCGCGGCGCCGAAAAACAACTCGCCTTCCAGATCGAACAGCAGGGTCGCGGTGCAGGGCGGGTCGGTCGGCAGACGCCCGCGCACGACGCCTTCGGCGCTGACGATCAGTTCGGCGCCCTTCAGCTTCGCCGCGCGCGGCACGAACAGCAGGACCGACAGGCCGAAACCGACCAGGATCGACGCATCAAGACCGACCAGAATCCCGGTCAGCGCGGTGACAACGACCAATCCCCCATCATAGTTCGACGCGCGAAATGCGTAGCGCAGGCGCGGCAGATCGATTAGCCGTGCGGCGGTGAGCACCAGCAATCCCGCCAGCGCCGCCTTCGGGATGAAGCGGGTCAGGGGCGCCAGCAGCAGCAGCGCCACAGCCACCGCCACGGCGGCGACGATCCCCGATGCCCGCGTGGCCGCATCGGCCTGGAAATTGATCGCCGACCGCGACAGCGACCCCGAGCCCGGCACGCAGCGGAAGAATCCGCCAATGAGATTGGCGATCCCTTCAGCGAGGCACTGGCGATTGTAGTCGAGTGGCTGGCGGGTCTGGCTGGCGATGGTCTTGGCAATGGCGAGCGCCTCGATCAGCCCCAGGAAGGCGATGGCGACGGCGCTGGTGGAGAGTTGGGACACCCAGGCGAACTTGATTTGCGGGATATGCGGCGACGGCAGGCTGGCCGGCACCGACCCGATCACCGCAATCGCCGTCTTGCCGTCCGCACCCGGTTGCGACCAGCCGAGCAAAAAAGCCGCCACGCCAACAAGCACAAGACCCAGCAGCATATCCATCTGCGGCAATCGCCAGGCGCGCACGGCGCGGCGCAGGATCAGGGCGAGCACGATGGTGGCGGCACTGATGGCGATCGCGCGGGCATTGCATGGATCGCCCTCGGTCAGCGTCATCCAGACGCGAACCAGGATGTTCTGATCGCCCGTTCCGCGGTCGCGCACGCCGACAAGATTGCCGCTCTGGCCGATTGCCAGCAGAAACGCGGCGCCGACCATGAAGCCAAGAATGACGGATTCGGAAATATAGCGCGTCAGGTCGCCGAGCTTGAAGACCGCGATCAGGATCTGGATGCTGCCCACCATCACGCCGAGCAGGAACATCGCTTCGGCAGCCTCGATGCGGGCGTCCGGGTCGAAGAACGCCAGGGAGCTGAAGACGACCAGCGAAATGGCGCTGGTCGGTCCGTTGATCAGGTGCGACGAGGAGCCGAAGATCGAGGCGATAGCGGTGACCACAATCGCCGAATACAACCCGAACTGCGGGTCGACGCCGGCCAGCAGGGCGTAGGCCATGCCCTGCGGCAGCGAGATGGCAGCGACCGTCAACCCGGCAACCAAGTCCCGGCGGCCTTCGTTCCAGCGATAATTCAAATTCCACGTCCGGCCGTGTTTGTCTGCCGCAGTCGAATCAAGCATGCGCTGCGTCCTTGTGCCGTCGATTCGTTCTCAGTCGATTGCGGCCGGAGGTGGAGGTGCCGGCGTGTAGACCGTATCGATGATACCGTTCTCGGCAAAAAATTTCTGCTGCGCGTCCTCCCAGTCGCGGGCCAGCAGGGTGATCGGGAACAGGTCGAGCGTCGGCAACCGATCCGCATGTTTTTTCAGGATGTCGGCATTGATGGGCCGGTAGCCAAGCTGCGCCATGGTTTCCTGCGCCGCATCGGTGAACAGGAATGCGAGATAGGCCTTCGCCGCCGTCAGGTTCCGGTCGCGGGCGACGTTGGCATCGACCCAGGCGACGAAAGGCTCGGCGAGAATGCTGACCGGCGGATAGACGATGGCAAGCTCACCCTTGGAGGCCGCCACTTCGCGCAGCGCCTCGTTCTCCCAGGTCAGATGCACATCGCCGATATTTTCGACCGCGAAGGTCGTGGCGGCGCCACGCGCGCCGGCGTCGAGCACGGGGACATGCTGGTAAAATAGTTTCAGATAGGCGCGGGCCTCGGCCTCGCTGGCGCCCCGGCGCAGCGCCGCGCCCCACGCGGCCAGCGCGCTCAACTTGCCGTTGCCGGACGTCTTCGGGTCGGGCGTGATGATGCTGACACCAGGTGCGATCAGATCGGGCCAGTCGTGGATCTGTTTCGGATTGCCCTTGCGGACCACGAACACGATGGTCGAGACATAGGGCTGCGAGTTGTGCGGCAGTCGCTTCGACCAGCCCTCCGCGATCAGGCCGCGTTTGCGCAGGGCGTCGATGTCGGAATAGAGGCCCAGCGTCACGACGTCAGCCGGCTGCGCACCGTCGATCACCGATCGCGCCTGCCGGGAGGAGCCGCCGTGCGACTGCGTTATGCGCAATGGCACGCCGGTCGCCTTTTCGTATTTCAGTACAAACTGTTCATTCAGGCTCTGGTACAGCTCGCGGGTCGGGTCGTAGGAAACGTTCAGCAATCGGGTTTCAACCCCGGCATCAAGGTTCTTCACCGTGATCAGCGCGGCCGCAACGACGATGCACGCAACCGCCGCGACGTTGGTCCAGCGAATTCTTGGCATGGTGATGTCAGCGCCTCTCTGGACCAACAGGTGGATGGGCACCTTGCCGAACGCCCATCCGGCGCCTTGGCATTGTCGCGGCTGCGATGCTGGTCGCGGACCGGCCAGCGCCGCGCAGGTGTTCCCTCTCGCGGTCGCCCAGCACGCCGGACCAATCGATCCTCTCCACTTGTGGGCCGAGATGCGGCATCCGGCTGATCATGGGGTATCTCCTGTGCGACGCGACCGCAATCGGCAGGGTGCACCGGAAAGCCTCAAATTGACAAGCTAAACATGTGCATTTCAATTATCAACAAACTAATACCGTGTGACGCGATCGTCCTCGCTGTGTCCGGCCATGGCATCGAGGACGACCAAGCCGGCGCGGGCGCGCGCCAGCACGACAACATGGCCATTCTGCACCGGATCGAGCCCGGCGAGCCTGCGCAGCAGCTTGATTTGCCGGCCCCGCTGCGGCCCAACCGAGCCACGAATTCTCCCGCCAAAATCCGTAGATTGAGCGCGTGCAATACCGGCGCACCGCCGAAGGCCGCGCGTGCGACCACGGATGCGAAGCCGGGCGCGGATGCCGAGATCGCGCCGTCGCCGCCGAAGATCGAGGCCTGATCGACCAGATTCTGCTCGGCCGGGCGTGTGGACAGATCAAGCAGCGGGAACAGCAACGCGGCGAGCGACAGGCTTCCCCCAGATGCGGGAAGCCGGAGCCGACAATGGTATCGATGCCGAGGGCGCGGTACTCGTCAATACGCGCCGTGACCGTGGCCGGCGAGGTCGGCCGGATTGCCGCCGACGACGAATTGGGCAGCGGGCGGATTCACCCAGCGAGGTTGTGCCCGGACGCAGGGCAATCCGGCATTGCCGATTCGTGGGTCCTTCAGACCATCCCCCCCCCGTGTTTCGCACGCCATCGGATGGAATCGATCCCCCAGCCCGGGTAAGCTCGCCTCCCACTGTCAAGGAAATTCCAGGTGCGATTTCCCTGCTCGTTCCCGGGATCGCCATTGCGGACCGGACGCTGAGGCGGCTAGGAGAAAGGCTGTGCCGGGTTGGCCGAGCGGCTAGGCACCTGATTTGTAATCAGGTCCACGGGGGTTCGAGTCCCTCACCCGGCACCATGTAAAGCCCTGAAATCGAAGAATGTTTCATGGATGCTGCGCGGTTGCCGGCGGCGTCGGTGTGCTAAGTTGGCAATCTGGGGAGACGCAGGGGAGACAGGCGGGCAAAAACACGGGCCGGGCGTCTCCCCCGCCGCCCGGGCTCGGGCAGACCCGCGCCGGTGCCGTCCTCCCCCAAGCCGGGCGCAGATCTGAGCCCGGGTCGGATGTCCGCCGCTCGCCAGCGCCGTTCCTCCTGCCTGTCTGCCCTGGCCCGCAACGGTGCCGCGCCGTAGCTGGCCAGGGCGACATGACGGACGCGCCCCAGCGCCACCCCCTCCGGTCAGTCGAGTAGCGAGCGCGCACCGGCGCCGGCCCCATAGCCGGCCGGGACACGGGCCGGCGCGCCCTTCCTTCGAGCGTCCCCGTCCCGCCCCCGCCCTCGGCCGCGTCCCCGCTTCCGGAGCACTGCATAGCGGCAGCGCGCAGGACGCATAGTTCCCCGCGCGCTGTGCACCAAGGCGACACCAACCAACACGGAAGCGAGTCAAACGGCCGTCCCCGCGCTCCCGGTGTTGGTCGGTGTTGGTCCGTGTCCGCCTGGACGGCCACACGCGAACCGACACGATTTCGAAATAACAATTCTTGACGGGCAAGAAACGTAATCGTAAACACGGTGTCTCTACCCCGGACACAGAGAGTAAACACCGTGCAAAACGCATTTGTAGCCAAGTCTTACTGCACCGTCGTCCCCGCAAAAGACAAACCAGGCTAAGCCATTTGCTCAGTCCGCCACCCCCGTGAGTTCGCCAAGGCTAAAGCTGACGGGGCGGCGCACCCGTTCGCCTATCGTTGGTCCACCTTTGACAAGCAAGACGTGTTCCCGGACGATTTCGCGAGGTCGCTCACCTACAACAAGGGGCGGGCGCTCGGCCTCGCGGCAGGCGCTGGGGACCTGCGTTACGCCGGGTTCTTCCTGGAAGCCCGGGTTCTGACCCGCCGGTATCGGCGCGTTTCCTCAGCAGCCCGGTTGATGTGCGTGGCGGAGGCAGGCTTGCGGGGCTTCCTTGACGGCGCCACGGGTCACTCGTTGATCGGGGACGAGCCCATCCCCCGGACCTGACGGACGGGCTACCGAACCGGCCGGCGCACCCCAACCGGGGCGCCGACCGGCTTGCGTGTGGGTTGCACCGTCCCCCAGGTGATGCCCAGCAGCACCATGGGTCCGGGGCTGGCCAGGGTGGCCAGGGTGGCCAGGATGCCGGCCGGGACAGCCATGACGGCGCGGCCCGGCATCGGGTCCGCGGGGCCTTGGCGCCGGTGAAGCCCATAGCCAGGAGCACGAAGCCGTCCCGGGTCATGTCGAAGGCGCGGCGCTTTTGTCCCTGGGTGTCCTGGTAGGGCGCGGCGACGAACCAACCCGAACGCACTTTTGCGTTGGGGCCGGAATTCAATAGGTTATCGACTGCACGCAACACATCGGCGTGGCGCTTCTGTCCCTGGGCGTCCAGCTAGTGTTCCGGCCGAGACAGAGGATTCCCTAACCGGCCCGGATGTGCGAGTCGGTCCTGATGAGGACCGGGGTGAAGGTTGCTGTCTCGCCTGAGGATCGGGCGCGGCTGGACAAGCTGGTGGCGGATCGCAACACGCC